>NZ_JBVJWV010000007.1:126055-287396 GCF_055602105.1 Streptomyces sp. NPDC037421 | reverse complement strand
AGGGAAAAAAAACAGCCCCCCTCAAAAACAGGGAAAAACAGGGGGGGGGCGGAGGGGGGGTGGGCCCCCCCCCCCCCCCCCCCCCCCCCCCCCCCCCCGGCCGACTGCTTTACCGCCGTATTACCGCCAGCCTTAAGCCCGCCTTTTTCAGCCGGTGACAAGGCGAAGTCAATGACTGAAATGATCTCCCCACCAGCGCGGAGTGGTTCTAGGCTCTTCCGTACCGCCGGTCGCGCAGTGCGGGGACGGGCACCGCACACGACGCACCGGAGCACCAGCGGTACTTGAGCGCCGCTCCCGAACGGGAGCGCCGCCGGGCAAGGAGGGCCGCATGACCGTACGGCGAGTAATGGGGATCGAAACGGAGTACGGGATCTCCGTTCCGGGGCACCCGAACGCCAATGCCATGCTCACCTCGTCCCAGATCGTCAATGCCTACGCGGCGGCGATGCACCGGGCGCGACGCGCCCGCTGGGATTTCGAGGAGGAGAATCCGCTGCGGGACGCCCGCGGCTTCGACCTCGCCCGCGAGGCCGCCGACAGCAGCCAGCTCACCGACGAGGACATCGGCCTCGCCAATGTCATCCTCACGAACGGCGCGCGCCTCTACGTCGACCACGCCCACCCCGAGTACAGCTCGCCCGAGGTCACCAACCCCCTCGACGCCGTGCTCTGGGACAAGGCCGGCGAGCGGATCATGGCCGAGGCCGCCGAGCGGGCCGCCCAGCTGCCCGGCGCCCAGCCGATCCACCTCTACAAGAACAACACCGACAACAAGGGCGCCTCCTACGGCACGCACGAGAACTACCTGATGAAGCGGGAGACCCCCTTCTCGGAGATCGTGCGCCACCTGACCCCCTTCTTCGTCTCCCGTCAGGTCGTCACCGGGGCCGGCCGCGTCGGCATCGGCCAGGACGGCCGCGAGCACGGCTTCCAGATCAGCCAGCGGGCGGACTACTTCGAGGTCGAGGTCGGGCTGGAGACCACCCTCAAGCGCCCCATCATCAACACCCGCGACGAGCCCCACTCGGACGCCGAGAAGTACCGCCGCCTCCACGTGATCATCGGCGACGCGAACCTCTCCGAGATCTCCACGTACCTCAAGCTGGGCACGACCTCTCTCGTCCTGTCCATGATCGAGGACGGCTTCATCAACGTCGACCTCGCCGTGGACCAGCCCGTGCGCACCCTCCACCAGGTCTCCCACGACCCGGACCTCCAGCACCTCATCACGCTGCGCAGCGGGCGCACGCTGACCGCCGTACAGCTCCAGATGGAGTACTTCGAGCTGGCCAGGAAGTACGTGGACGAGCGGTTCGGGACGGACGCGGACGAGCAGACCAAGGACGTCCTGGGGCGCTGGGAGGACGTACTGGGCCGGCTGGAGACCGACCCGATGAGCCTGGCGGGGGAGCTGGACTGGATCGCCAAGCGGGAGATCCTGGAGGGCTACCGCAGGCGCGACGGACTCGGCTGGGACGCGGCGCGGCTGCACCTGGTGGACCTCCAGTACTCGGACGTGCGGCCCGAGAAGGGCCTGTACAACCGCCTCGTCGCCCGCGGGAAGATGAAGCGGCTGGTGGAGGAGCCGGCCGTGGAGCGGGCCGAGGGCAAGCCGCCGGAGGACACCCGGGCCTACTTCCGCGGCCGCTGTCTGGAGCAGTACGCGGACGACGTGGCGGCTGCGTCCTGGGACTCGGTGATCTTCGACCTCCCTGGCCGCGACTCCCTCCAGCGGGTCCCGACCCTGGAACCCCTCCGGGGGACCCGGAACCACGTCAAGGAGCTCCTGGACCGCTGCCGTACGGCGGAGGACCTGGTCCGGGTGCTTTCGGGGCAGTGAGGTGGCCTGAAAGGCCTCCGGCCCGGGAATCATGAAGGCACCCGGACGTTGTGAAAGTACGGGGACGAATGCCGGACCCTCCTTGTAGGGTCCGGCGTAGGGTCTGATCTTGAGAGGTCCCGAATCCCGGGGTCTCTCCATGTGAGCGTGCGAACCGAGCGGGGTGAGGTAGACATGGCGACCAAGGACACCGGCGGCGGACAGCAGAAGGCGACGCGCTCGACCGAGGAGGTCGAGGAGACGACCGCCGAGGCGAGCGCCGACCTCAAGGAGCGGCAGGAGAAGCTCTCCGACGACGTCGACTCGGTTCTGGACGAGATCGACGATGTCTTGGAGGAGAACGCCGAGGACTTCGTTCGAAGCTTCGTTCAAAAAGGTGGCCAGTAGCCTTCGAATCGAAGGCAAGGGGTGGGGTAGGTGCTCGGAAGGCGAGGTCCGAAGCGTTGCGCGCGGTGCGGCGAAGAGAAGCCGCGCGCAGCCTTCGCGATCAAGCGGTCGAACCTGGACGGCCTGCAACGCGAATGCCGCGATTGCATGGCCAACTATCACCGCGACCGCCAGATATCCCTTGGGCGGCAAGTGCGCCAAAGGGTGGAAGTGCCCGAGGGGCACGAGCTCTGTCCGCGCTGCGGTGAGGTGAAGCCGCACTCCGAGTGGCATCGCGATGCGACGGCCTCGGACGGATTGTCTACACGCTGCAAGGCGTGCCGTGCGATCGAGGGTCGGGCAGGTCATCTCAAGCGTTCCCACGGCATCACTGAAGCGCAGCGCGACGAGATGATCGCGGCTCAGGGCGGGATGTGTCTGCTCTGCCAGAACGCTCCCGCCGAGCACGTGGATCACGATCATCAGACGGGTAAGGTCCGAGGCGTACTGTGCTTCAGCTGCAACGCAGCCTTGGGGCAGTTCAAGGATCGGCCGGACGTCATACGGCGTGCAGCCGCTTACGTGGAAGGAAACCTGTGGAACCCAACACTCGTAGCACAGGGCGTCTACCGGCAGCCTTCCTGACGCCGGGGTCGTCGTCCTTCATGGACTTCCTGGGTGCGCACGCGCCCGAGATGCTGCCGGGGAACCGGCGGCTGCCCGAGGGGATCGTCGAGGCGCCGCACGGGACGACCATCGTCGCGGCGACCTTCCCCGGCGGGGTCGTGCTCGCCGGTGACCGGCGGGCGACCATGGGGAACATGATCGCGCAGCGGGACATCGAGAAGGTGTTCCCGGCCGACGAGTACTCCGCGGTCGGCATCGCCGGTACGGCCGGCCTGGCCGTGGAGATGGTGAAGCTGTTCCAGCTGGAGCTGGAGCACTTCGAGAAGGTGGAGGGCGCGACCCTCTCCCTGGAGGGCAAGGCGAACCGGCTCTCGACCATGATCCGGAGCAATCTGGGGATGGCCATGCAGGGTCTGGCCGTGGTCCCGCTCTTCGCGGGGTACGACGAGGCCAAGGAGAAGGGCCGGATCTTCTCCTACGACGTGACCGGCGGCCGCTCCGAGGAGCACGGTTACGCCGCCACCGGTTCCGGTTCGATCTTCGCCCGGGGCTCCATGAAGAAGCTCTACCGCCCCGACCTGTCGGAGGAGCAGGCCACCACGCTGGTCGTGCAGGCGCTGTACGACGCCGCCGACGACGACTCGGCGACCGGCGGGCCGGACCTGTACCGCCACATCTACCCCATCGTCACCGTCATCACCGACGAGGGCTTCCGCCGGCTGGACGAGGACGAGTCGCAGGAGCTCGCCCGCAAGGTGACGGACCGCCGGCTCCAGGAGCCCGACGGACCGCGTGCCGCCCTGCTCTGACCACTCCTCCTCTCGTCGCCCAGAAGAAAGGGACGGATAACCGGTGTCGACTCCGTTCTATGTGTCACCCCAGCAGGCCATGGCCGACCGGGCGGAATACGCCCGGAAGGGCATCGCCCGCGGCCGCAGCCTCGTCGTGCTGCAGTACGCCGACGGCATCGTGTTCGTCGGCGAGAACCCGTCCCGTGCGCTGCACAAGTTCAGCGAGATCTACGACCGGATCGGCTTCGCGGCCGCCGGCAAGTACAACGAGTACGAGAACCTGCGGATCGGCGGCGTGCGCTACGCCGATCTGCGCGGATACACCTACGACCGTGACGACGTGACGGCGCGTGGGCTGGCGAACGTGTACGCGCAGACGCTCGGCACCATCTTCTCCTCGGCCGGCGAGAAGCCGTACGAGGTGGAGCTGGTGGTGGCCGAGGTCGGCGCGACGGCGGCCGGGGACCAGATCTACCGGCTGCCGCACGACGGCTCGATCGTGGACGAGCACGGCTCGGTCGCGGTCGGCGGCAACGCCGAGCAGATCAGCACCTACCTCGACCAGCGCCACCAGGACGGGATGACCCTGCCCGACGCGCTGAAGCTGGCGGTGCAGGCGCTGTCGAGCCAGGCGAACGGTGCGGACAAGACCATCCCGGCGGAGCGGCTGGAGGTCGCGGTGCTGGACCGGACGCGGTCGCAGCAGCGCAAGTTCAAGCGGATCCGGGGCCGGCAGCTGGCGCGGCTGCTGGAGGCGGACGTTCCGGCGGCCGCGCAGGCGGATGCCGTCTCGAACGACGAGGTGCCGGACGACGACGCCGAGTAGGCCGTGGTGCGTGGGCCCCGGTCCGCCCCGATGGGGGTGGGCCGGGGCTTCCGCGTTCCTAGAGGGCGGGGGCGGGCCCGGTGGAGTCGCG
The DNA here is from genome assembly GCF_055602105.1 of Streptomyces sp. NPDC037421. NCBI lineage: Bacteria > Bacillati > Actinomycetota > Actinomycetes > Kitasatosporales > Streptomycetaceae > Streptomyces > Streptomyces sp. NPDC037421. The sequence continues at coordinate 282,852 of NZ_JBVJWV010000007.1, read as the reverse complement.
GACGGTGAGTTCGACCGGGATCTCGGGGGCGGTCCAGGGGGTGCCGTCGAGGACGGCGAGGAGGGCGGTCATGCCCTGTTCGCCGACGCGCTCCGCGGGCAGGCGGACGGTCGTGAGCTCGGGTTCCACGGCGGTGGCGAGGGCGAGGTCGTCGACGCCGGTGACGGAGAGGTCCTCGGGGACGCGCAGGCCCAGGCGCCGGGCGGCCTTGCAGACGCCGGCGGCGAGGATGTCGTCGTCGCAGACGACGGCGGTGGGCCGGTCCCGGGGGCCGGCCAGGGCGGTCCCGGCGACGGCACGGGCGGCGTCGACGGTGAGCGCGGCCCGGGCGGTGCGCAGGGCGGCGTGGGGGCGCAGGAGGGCGGCGAGGGCTTCGGCGCGGATGTCGAAGGTCCAGGAGTCGACGTCGGCGGCGAGGTGGAGGAAGCGGCGGTGGCCGAGGCCGAGGAGGTGCTCGGTGACCTGGCGCATGCCGTCGGTGATGGCGAGGTTGACGTGGGCGGCGGCGCGGCCGGAGGCGGGGTCGCTGTCGAGCATGACGAGGGGGAGGCCGTCGCCGCCGAGGGCGTCGAGGGCGTCGGTGGCCATGGAGGAGGCGATGACGCCGTCGAGGGCGGCGCGGGCGGAGGCGAAGGGGTCACGGGCGGGGCCGGTGCCTTCGGGGGAGGGGTAGAGGACGACTCCGAAGCCGTGTTCGGCGGCGACGCGGGCGGCGCCGGTGTAGACGCGGGCGAAGAACTCGTTGGTGAGGGCGGGGACGACGAGGAGGGCGGTGCGGGTGCTGCCGAGGCGGAGGTTGCGGGCGGCGAGGTTGGGGCGGTAGCCGAGGGTGGCGGCGGCTTCGCGGACGAGGCCGGCGGTGCGTTCGGAGACGCGGCCGCGCCATTTGTCGCCGAGGACGAGGGAGACGGTGGCCTGGGAGACCCCGGCGGCGGTGGCGACGTCGCGGCTGGTGGGTCTCGTCACAGGTAGCTCCTGAAATGCGAGGTGGGGCGGGTTCGGGCGGTTCGCCGGGTGGACCCCGGGTCTGCCGCCATGGTACGTATGACGTGTCTCGTTATACGTATTACCCCGGATGGATCCGGGCAGAAGGGGGCGGTCATGGCCGCGGGTTACGCGGAGCTGCTCAGGACCAGGTACGCCGCGAGGCTGCTGGTGGGCACGCTGATAGGCCGGCTGCCGAACGGCACGGCGGCGATCGCGATCGTCCTCTTCGTCCGGGACCAGGGCGGCAGCTACAGCCTGGCGGGCGCGCTGGCGGCCGTGTACGGGCTCGCCAACGCCGTCGGCCAGCCGCTGCTGGGCCGGGCGGTGGACCTGTACGGGCAGCCGCGCGTGCAGTTGCCCGCGGCGCTGGTGTCGGCGGCGGGCATGGTCTGGCTGGCGCTGGCCGGTACCGGCTCGGTGGCGGCCGCGTACGCGGCGATGGTGCTCGCCGGTCTGTTCACCCCTCCGCTGGAGGGCGGTCTGCGGGCGCTGTGGCCGGGGGTGCTCGGCGGCCGCGAGGAGCGGGTGCACGCGGCGTACGCGATGGACGCGGTGGCCCAGGAGGTCATGTACACGGTCGGGCCGCTGCTGGTGACCCTGTGCGTGGCGCTGTGGTCCCCGGCGGTGGCGCTGCTGGTGCTGAACGGTGTCGGCGTGCTGGGCGTGCTCTCGGTGGTGGTCTCGGAGCCCTCGCGGACCTGGCGCTCCGCGCCGCGCGAGGCGCACTGGCTGGGCGCGCTGCGCTCGCGCGGGCTGCTGGCGCTGCTGGGCGCGTTCTTCTTCGTCGGCATGGCGCTGGGCTCGATCGCGGTGGCGGCGGTGGCGTACGCCGATGAGAACGGCGGGCAGGCGGTGTACGGCTGGCTGATGGCGGCGCTGGGTCTGGGCGCGCTGGTCGGCGGTGTGTTCTACGGGGCGCGGCAGTGGGCGGGGGCGCCGGAGCGGCGGCTGCGGCTGCTGGTGGCGCTGCTGGCCGTCTGCTACCTGCCGTTGATGCTGGACGTGGGCCCGGTGGCGATGACGGCGCTGTCGGCGCTGGCGGGTGTGTTCCTGGCGCCTTCGCTGGCGTGCGCGTTCATCGTGGTGGACCGGCACGCGCCGGCCGGCACGGTGACGGAGGCCTTCTCCTGGCTGGTGACCTTCTTCGGGGTCGGCGCCGCGATCGGTACGGCGGCGGCGGGTCCGGCGCTGGAACTGGGGGGTACGGCGGCCGGTTTCGCGGTGGCCTGCGGCGGTGGCGCGGCGGCCCTGATGGTGCTGATGCTGACTCAGCGGGCGCTGGCCGGTGCGGGCCGCAGCCGGGCGGTGGCGGGGTCGGCGGAGCGTGCGGCGGAGGCCGTCGCGGAGCCGTTGATCAAAAACTGACCGGAACGCCGTTCTCGAACTCGGTTTCAGAAGAGTGCAGAAGGCGTAATGTTCAGTCATGGACCGCCGCATTTTCGGGCTGGAGAACGAGTACGGCGTCACGTGCACGTTCAGGGGACAGCGCCGACTGTCTCCTGACGAAGTGGCGCGCTACCTCTTCCGCCGTGTTGTGTCATGGGGCCGCAGCAGCAATGTCTTCCTGCGGAACGGCGCCCGCCTCTACCTCGACGTGGGTTCGCATCCGGAATATGCAACACCCGAATGCGACAACCTGACCGAACTGGTCACTCACGACAAGGCGGGCGAGCGCATTCTCGAAGGCCTGCTCGTCGACGCCGAACGCCGCCTGCACGAGGAGGGAATCGCGGGCGACGTCTACCTCTTCAAGAACAACACCGACTCGGCGGGCAATTCGTACGGCTGTCATGAGAACTATCTCGTGGCCCGGCACGGAGAATTCTCCCGCCTCGCGGACATCCTGATTCCGTTCCTCGTCACGCGCCAGCTGATCTGTGGCGCGGGCAAGGTGCTGCAGACGCCCAGGGGCGCGGTCTACTGCGTCAGCCAGCGGGCCGAGCACATCTGGGAGGGCGTCAGCTCCGCCACGACCCGCTCCCGGCCGATCATCAACACCCGCGACGAGCCGCACGCCGACGCGGAGCGCTACCGCAGGCTCCACGTCATCGTCGGCGACTCGAACATGTCCGAGACGACCATGCTGCTCAAGGTGGGCGCCACCGACCTCGTGCTGCGCATGATCGAGGCGGGGACGGTGATGCGGGACCTGACCCTGGAGAACCCGATCCGGGCGATCCGGGAGGTCAGCCACGACATCACGGGCCAGCGCAAGGTGCGCCTGGCCAGCGGCCGGGAGGCCTCGGCGCTGGAGATCCAGCGGGAGTACTTCGACAAGGCCCTCGACTTCGCCGACCGGCGGGGCATCAACACCGGGGTGGTGGCGCAGGTCCTGGAGCTGTGGGGCCGCACCCTGGAGGCCGTCGAGGCGCAGGACCTGGACCGGATCGGCACCGAGATCGACTGGGTGATGAAGTACCAGCTGATCGAGCGGTACCGGGCCAAGCACAACATGACCATGTCCAATCCGCGGGTCGCCCAGATAGACCTCGCGTACCACGACATCCACCGCCGCCGGGGCCTGTACTACCTGCTGGAGCGCAAGGGGCAGGCGGCGCGGGTGTGCAACGACCTGAAGATCTTCGAAGGCAAGTCGGTGCCTCCGCAGACCACCCGGGCCAGGCTGCGCGGAGACTTCATCCGCCGGGCGCAGGAGCAGCGGCGGGACTTCACGGTCGACTGGGTGCACCTGAAGCTCAATGACCAGGCGCAGCGGACGGTGCTGTGCAAGGACCCGTTCCGGTCGGTGGACGACCGGGTGGAGAAGCTCATCGCCGGCATGTGACGCGGTGCGGCAGGGAACCCCGTACGCGGTGGCGTACGGGGTTCCCGCACGCCACCGCCTTGTCGCGCAGGGGTCAGCCCGTAGAGTGGGCCGCTACGACGGACCATTCCAGCGACCCTGAGGACCATTGTGCGACGCCGACTTGCTGCCGCGCTCATCGTGCCGGCTCTGATGCTCACCGCGGCCTGCGGAGGGGGCGACGACTCGAAGAAGGAGTCCTCGGCGTCCCCGTCGGCCAGTGCCGGCAAGACCGAGGTGCCGAAGCCGGTGGCGTCGGCCGACCCGATGCCGACGGTCGCCGGCGAGGCCGGCAAGAAGGCGGAGATCACCGTTCCCAAGGGCGAGCCCAGTGGCAAGTTCGTGGTGAACACCCTCAAGGAGGGCACCGGCCCGGAGATCAAGAAGGACGATCTCGTGGTGACCAGGTACACGGGCAAGGTCTGGAAGAGCGGCAAGGAGCTGAGCGGCTCCTACGACCCGGACGGCCAGCCGCTGGTCGTCCCGGCCGGTTCGCCGCAGATCCTGCCGCTGTTCAGTGACGCGGTGCTGGGCAAGAAGGTCGGCAGCCGCGTGCTGGTCGTCGCCCCGCCGGCGGCGGCCTTCGGCGAGCAGGGCCAGCCGCAGCTGGGTGTCGGCCCGAAGGACAACCTGGTGTTCGTCCTCGACGTGGACTCCGTCCTGCCGAAGAAGGCCGAGGGCACCCAGGCGCCGATCCCGTCCGACCTCCCGCAGGTGAAGGCCGACGAGGAGAAGGCCGCCACGATCACGATCCCGAAGAACGACCCGCCGAAGGAGCTGGTCGACAAGGTCCTGATCGAGGGCAAGGGCCCGGAGGTCAAGAACGGCCAGACCGTCTACATGCAGTACAGCGGTGCGGCGTGGGCCCCGAACCAGGGCAAGGACGCGGCGAAGCTCTTCGACACCTCGTGGAAGACCGGGCAGCCGTTCTCGACGAAGATCGGCCAGGGTCAGGTCATCGAGGGCTGGGACAAGGGCCTGGTGGGCAAGAAGGTCGGCAGCCGCGTGCTGCTGGTGATCCCGCCGGAGCAGGCGTACAAGGACCAGGCCAAGGGTGAGGACCTGCCGGCCAACTCCACCCTCGTCTTCGTCGTGGACATCGTCGGAGCAGTGTAAGACTGTTCCGGTTGTACATCGTTTCGTACGTATGAGGAGCAGTTCCGTGCGCGAGCTCGAGAAGCCCGAGATCGACTTCCCCGAGGGCCCGGCCCCGACCGACCTGGTCATCGAGGACATCTGGGAGGGCGACGGCCCGGTGGCCGAGGCCGGCAAGAAGGTCTCCGTCCACTACGTGGGCGTGGCCTTCTCCTCCGGTGAGGAGTTCGACGCCTCCTGGAACCGCGGCGCCCCGCTGCAGTTCATCCTGGGCATCGGCCAGGTCATCCCGGGCTGGGACCAGGGCGTCCAGGGCATGAAGGTCGGCGGCCGTCGCAAGCTGACGATCCCCGCCGAGCTCGCCTACGGCGACCGTGGCGCCGGCGGCGCCATCAAGCCGGGCGAGACGCTGATCTTCGTCTGCGACCTGATGGGCGTCTGATCTCACCCGCTGTGATCATCGAGGGCCCCCGCCGTGAGGCGGGGGCCCTCGCTTTTGCCGGGGACCGCAGGGGCGGTACGGTCAACGGTCACGAGTGTGTGCCGAAGAGTGGGGGGAAGGGCGTCGATGGCGATCGCCAAGGCCGAGCGGCTGATGAACCTGGCGCTGTGCCTGCTGGGGACGCGCCGTCCCCTCAGCAAGCGTGAGCTGCGCGGTTCCATCGAGGCCTACCTCGAAGCAGGGAACGACGAGTCCTTCAACCGGATGTTCGAGCGCGACAAGGACGATCTGCGCGAACTCGGTCTGGTGATCGAGACCGTGGAGAACCTGGAGGGCGAGACCGGCTACCTGGCCCGCCGGGACAGCAACCGGCTGCCGCCCGTCTCCCTCGACGCCGAGGAGGCCGCCGCCCTGGGGCTGGCGGCCAAGGTGTGGCAGCAGGCCCGCCTGGCCGGGGCGGCCAGCGGCGCGCTGCAGAAGCTCCGTGCGGGCGGGATGCCGGAGGCCGGTGATCCGTACGAGGGCCAGCACAGCGCCATCGAGCCGCGGATCCCCGTCCACGAGGCGGCCTTCGAGCCCTTGATGCTGGCCTGCCGCGACCGGCGGCCGGTGGTCTTCGAGTACCGCAAGTCCAACGCGGCCCGCCCCGAGCCGCGCCAGGTGGAGCCGTGGGCCCTGGAGTGCTGGCGGGGCCACTGGTACCTGGCCGGCTACGACCGCGACCGCGGGGCGGAGCGGGTCTTCCGGCTCTCCCGGATCACCGGCAAGGTCCGCTCCCGGGCCGGGAAGTACACCGCGGACGTACCGGACGTGGTGACCGTGCGCGAGACCGTGGCGGCCTGGGCCGGCGAGGGCGCCCAGCGTTCGGCGCTGATCCGGCTGCGCTCCGGGGCGGGCTACCCGCTGCGGGCCAAGGCCACCGCCGTGCGCGAGGGCGGCGACGGCTGGGACGAGCTGGAGATCCCCTACGGGCACGGGCTGGACGCCTGGCTCGTGGAGTTCGGCCCGGACGTGGTCGTGGTGGGGCCGGCCGACCTGCGGGCCGACGTGGTGGACCGGCTGCGCGCCGTCGCCCAGGGCTGAACCCGAACAACAACAGCAGCAACGCCCTGAGGGGGAGACGTAGCAGCATGGCCGCCAACGCCATCGACCAGACCCGCCGGATGCTGTCCCTGGTGACCTACCTGCGCGAGCGCCCGGGCGCGCACGTCGCGGACGTCGCCCGCGCCTTCGGGATCACCGAGGACGAGCTGATCTCGGACCTCGACGTGCTGCCCATGTGCGGCACCAGCTTCCGCGGCGGGGACCTGCTGGACATCGACACCGACGGCGACCGCATCTGGTGGCACAACGCCGACGCCTCGGGGGAGTCCACCGCCGAGCCGCTGCGGCTCGCCGCCGACGAGGCCACCTCCCTGCTGGTCGCCGCCCGGGCGGTCGCGACCCTGCCGGGGCTGCGCGAGAGCGACCGGGACGCGCTGCTGCGGGCCACCGCCAAGCTGGAGGCCGCCGCCGGCGAGGCCGCCGGGGCCAGCTCCCGGCTGTCGGTGACCTTCGAGTCCGAGGGCGGGGTCTTCGCCGACGTCGACCGGGCCATCTCCGAGCGGCGCCGGCTCTGGCTGCGCTACTACTCGCCGGCCCGCGACGAGCTCACCGAGCGCACCGTCGACCCGATCCGGCTCTTCGCGGTCGGGCACACGTACCTGGAGGGGTGGTGCCACCTCTCCGAGGCCCGGCGCACCTTCCGGCTCGACCGGGTCGCGGAGATCCGGCTGCTCGACGAGCGGGCCGAGCCGCCCGCCATCGAGCCCCGGGACCTGTCCGAAGGGCTGGTGCAGCCGGCCGCCGAGGACCCGGAGGTGGTGGTCGAGGTGGGCCCCGGCGGGCGCTGGGTCGCCGAGTACTACCCGCACGACAGCGCCGAGGAGCTGGCCGGCGGCGGGCTGCGGATCACGCTGCGCAGCCCCGATCCGGCCTCGCTGCGCCGGCTCGCGCTGCGCCTGGGCCGCGACGGGCGGATCGTGTCGCCGCCGGAGCTGGCGGACAGCGCCCGGAAGGCGGCTGGAGAAGCACTCGCGGGGTACGGGGAACAGGTCTAGAGGGAGCGGGGAGCGATGTCGCGATCAGCAGGTCTCGTACCGGTCACGTTCAAGGCGGCCTGTCCCGAGTGCCGGGCGCGCTTCGAGCTCGCGGCGGACGCGCTGCGCCTGGCGATCGGCGGCAGCCGGCGCACCACCTTCTACTCCTTCACCTGCCCCGAGTGCGCGGCGGCCGTCCGCAAACCGGCCGGTGAGCGCATCGTGGAGCTGCTGACGGGCGGGGGAGTGAGCACCCTGCGCAGCGTGTGAGGGCGGGGCGCTAGGCTCTTGGCATGCTGTGGCCGATGCTCGCGATCGCCCTGGGATTCCTCGGGCTCGCCGTCCTGTCCGTCCTCGCCCTGCGGGTCTTCCTGGAGGTGCGGCGGCTGTCCGGGCAGGTCGCGCTGGCCAGCCGCCGCATCACGGAGGCCTCGGGCGACCTGGAACGGGCCGCCGCCGACCTCGCCCGGGCCGGGCGGGCGGCGGCTCCGTAGCGGTGGCGCCACGAGCACGTAGTCCTCTGGATATGGAAACCGCGGAGCCGGACCCGTACCGTCGGTGCGGCAGGCAATCGTGGAGACCCCCGGGGATTGCCGGGCGTTAACCCGCGGGGGTTACGATCCATGTCAGAGCGGTACCGGATCTTTGTCCGTTATCGCCAGGCCACCACAAACCAGCCGTTTCGGTGAGTAAGGAAGACACACATGATCGGCAATCTGAAGCCCCTTGAGATCCTTCTGATCATCGCTGTCATCGTTCTGCTGTTCGGCGCCAAGAAGCTCCCCGAGATGGCCCGCTCGCTCGGCAAGTCGGCCCGCATCCTCAAGAGCGAGGCCAAGGCGATGAAGAAGGACGGCGAGGCCGAGGCCGACGCCGCCGCTCCCGCCGCCGACCAGGCCGCGCAGCAGCCCGTGGCCCCGCGCACCATCCAGGCCGCGCCCGGTGACGTCACCAGCGCCCGGCCCGTGAACGAGACGAACCGCACCACCCAGGGCTGACGCGCGGCGGTCGCCCGTCACGACAGTCATCTGCAACGAGACAAGGGACGTGGGTTGCTCAAGTCTGCCCGCAAGCAGGGGAAACAAGACCGGCAGGCGAAGGACGCCGAAGGGCGGATGCCGCTGGTCGAGCACCTGCGTGAGCTGAGGAACCGGCTGCTGAAGTCGGTTCTGGCGATCATCGTGGTCACGGTCGTCGCGGCCTACTTCTACCGGCCGATCATCGACTTCCTGCTGGAGCCGATGCTGTCGTCCGTGGGCTGCACCAACGGCGCCACGCACCAGCGCAACGGCGCCCCCTGCGCCGAGATGACCACCAACGGCCTGACCGCGCCCTTCTCCATCGCGCTGAAGGTCGGCCTGTCCGCGGGCATCGTGCTGTCCGCCCCGGTCTGGCTGTACCAGCTGTGGGCCTTCGCCGCCCCCGGCCTGCACCGCAACGAGAAGAAGTACGCGCTGAGCTTCGTCGCCGTCGGCGCGCCCCTCTTCATCGCCGGCGCGGTCCTCGCGTACAAGATCCTGCCGCAGACGGCGGAGATCCTCCTCGGCTTCACCCCCGACCACGTCAAGAACCTGCTCCCGGTCGACGACTACCTCGACCTGGTCACGCGCATGGTCGTGGTCTTCGGCCTCGCCTTCGAGCTGCCGCTGATGCTGGTGCTGCTGAACTTCACCGGAGTCCTCACCGCGAAGCGGCTGGGCAGCTGGTGGCGCGCCATGGTGCTCGGCATCACGGTGTTCGCCGCGTTCGCGACGCCCACCGGTGACCCGGTGACCATGCTGACGCTGGCCGCCCCGATCGTGGCCCTGTACTTCATCGCCCTCGGCATCTGCCTGCTGAACGACCGCAGGCGCCGGCGCAACGACCCCGACGCCGGGCTTGACGACGACGAGGCCTCCGAGCTGGACCTGACCCCGGCCCCGATCGGTGCGACGGAAGCGGCCCCGTCCGCCTCCGCAGTGCCCGGCCAGGACGACGGCGGACGCCGCCAGATCAACGGTTACGACGACGCCACCTGACAGGTAGATTCCGGTGGGTGAGCGCTGAGATCACCCTCTTCGTCAATCCCACCGCGGGACGCGGCCGGGGCGCGCACGCCGCGCAGCCGGCCGCTTCCGCGCTCCGGGCGGCCGGGTTCTCCGTACGGACCGTCGTCGGCGCCGACGCCGCCGACGCCCTGGCCCGGCTGCGCGCCGCCGTCCGCGAGGGCACCGGAGCGGTGATCGCGGTGGGCGGCGACGGGATGGTCTCCCTCGCCCTCCAGGCCCTCGCCGGGACGCTGGTCCCGCTCGGGGTGGTGGCGGTCGGCACCGGCAACGACTTCGCCCGCTCGCTCGGGCTGCCCGTGCGCGACCCCGCCGGGGCCGGGCGGCTGGCCGCCGAGGCCCTCAAGGAGAGCCGGATCCGGGAGATCGACCTCGGCCGGGCCGCCGGCACCTGGTACGGCACCGTGCTCTGCTCCGGCTTCGACTCGCGGGTCAACGACCGCGGCAACCGGACCCGGCTGCCCCTGGGCCGCTTCAAGTACGACCTGGCCATCGCCCTGGAGCTGGCCGCCTTCCGGCCCTTCCCGTACCGGATCACCCTCGACGACGGCCCGGTCATCGAGACGGAGGCCACCCTCGTCGCCGTCGGCAACGGCACCTCGTACGGGGGCGGCATGCGCATATGCGCCGAGGCCGTGCCCGACGACGGGCTCTTCGACGTCACCGTGGTCGGCGACTGCGGGCGCGCCACCCTGCTCAAGGTCTTCCCGCAGGTCTACCGGGGGACGCACCTGTCCCACCCCAAGGTCACCGTCCACCGCGCCGCCAAGGTCACCCTCGAAGCCCCGGACCTGACCGCCTACGCCGACGGGGAGCCGCTGGGGCCCCTCCCGGTGACCGCCGAGTGCGTCCCGGGGGCGGTCCGGCTCCTCACTTAAATGATCGCGACTGTTGTCAGAGGCGGCGGGTAGGCTCGAAGACAAGATGACCGAAGAACTCTCACCCGCCGAGCGGTACGCCGCTGCCCGGATCCGCGCCGCCGAAGAGGCCTCCGCCCTGGCCCCCTTCCGCGAGATGTACGAATTCGACCTGGACCCGTACCAGATCGAGGCCTGTAAGGCACTGGAGGCCGGCAAGGGCGTCCTGGTGGCCGCCCCGACCGGCTCGGGCAAGACCATCGTGGGCGAGTTCGCCGTGCACCTCGCCCTCCAGCAGGGCCGCAAGTGCTTCTACACGACGCCCATCAAGGCCCTGTCCAACCAGAAGTACGCCGACCTCGTCAAGCGCTACGGCGCCGCCAAGGTGGGCCTGCTGACCGGCGACAACAGCGTCAACGGCGACGCCCCCGTGGTCGTGATGACCACCGAGGTGCTCCGCAACATGCTCTACGCGGGCTCCCAGGCGCTCAGCGGCCTCGGATACGTGGTGATGGACGAGGTGCACTACCTCTCCGACCGGTTCCGCGGCGCCGTCTGGGAGGAAGTGATCATCCACCTCCCCGCGTCGGTGACCCTCGTCTCGCTGTCCGCGACCGTCTCCAACGCCGAGGAGTTCGGCGACTGGCTCGACACCGTCCGCGGCGACACCGAGGTCATCGTCTCCGAGGAGCGGCCCGTACCGCTGTGGCAGCACGTGATGGCCGGCCGGCGGATCTACGACCTCTTCGAGGAGGAGTCCGACCACGGAGGCCGCGGCTCCGCCCGCCGCGAGGTCAACCCCGACCTGCTGCGCATGGCCCGCGAGGAGAACAGCCGCGGCTACAGCCCCAAGGACCGGCGGCGCGGCAAGATGGTCCGCGAGGCCGACCGCGAGCGCGAGCGCCGCTCCCGCAGCCGGATCTGGACCCCGGGCCGCCCCGAGGTGATCGCGCGCCTGGACAACGACGACCTGCTGCCCGCCATCAACTTCATCTTCAGCCGGGCCGGCTGCGAGGCCGCCGTCCAGCAGTGCCTGTACGCGGGCCTGCGGCTCAACGACGACACCGCGCGCCTGAAGGTCCGTGAGATCGTCGAGGAGCGGACCGCGTCCATCCCCGCCGAGGACCTGCACGTCCTGGGCTACTACGAGTGGCTCGAAGGCCTGGAGCGGGGCATCGCCGCGCACCACGCGGGCATGCTGCCCACCTTCAAGGAGGTCGTCGAGGAGCTGTTCGTACGCGGCCTCGTCAAGGCCGTCTTCGCCACCGAGACCCTCGCGCTCGGCATCAACATGCCCGCGCGCACGGTCATCCTGGAGAAGCTCGTCAAGTGGAACGGCGAGCAGCACGCCGACATCACCCCCGGCGAGTACACGCAGCTCACCGGCCGGGCCGGGCGGCGCGGCATCGACGTCGAGGGCCACGCGGTGGTGCTGTGGCAGCGCGGCATGGACCCGGTGCAGCTCGCCGGGCTCGCCGGCACCCGCACCTATCCGCTGCGCTCCAGCTTCAAGCCCTCGTACAACATGGCCGTCAACCTGGTCTCCCAGTTCGGCCGGCACCGCTCCCGCGAACTGCTGGAGACCTCCTTCGCGCAGTTCCAGGCCGACCGCTCGGTCGTCGGGATCTCCCGGCAGGTCCAGCGCAACGAGGAGGGTCTGGACGGCTACCGGGAGGGCATGACCTGCCACCTCGGGGACTTCGAGGAGTACGCGCGGCTGCGCCGCGACCTCAAGGACCGCGAGACCGAGCTCGCCAAGCAGGGCGCGGCCCAGCGCCGGGCCCAGGCGGCCAGTTCGCTGGAGAAGCTCAAGCCGGGCGACGTCATCCACGTGCCGACGGGCAAGTTCGCAGGGCTCGCGCTGGTCCTGGACCCGGGCGTGCCGGGCGGACGGAGCAACGGGCACCGTGGGTACGAGTACCACGAGGGCCCGCGCCCGCTGGTGCTCACCGCCGAACGGCAGGTCAAGCGGCTCGCCGCGATCGACTTCCCGGTCCCGGTCGAGGCCGTCGACCGGATGCGGATCCCCAAGACCTTCAACCCACGCTCCCCGCAGTCCCGCAGGGACCTGGCGACGGCGCTGCGCAACAAGGCCGGCCACATCGACCCGCAGCGGCACCGGCCGGGCCGGGCCGCCGCGGCCGACGACCGCGAGATCGCCCGGCTGCGCGCCGAACTGCGGGCGCACCCCTGCCACGGCTGCGACGAGCGCGAGGACCACGCCCGCTGGGCGGAGCGCTACCACCGGCTCAAGCGGGACACGCAGCAGCTGGAGCGGCGCATCGAGGGCCGGACGAACACCATCGCCCGCACCTTCGACCGGATCCACGCGCTGCTCACCGAGCTGGACTACCTGCGCGAGGACGAGGTCACCGTGCACGGCAAGCGCCTGGCCCGGCTCTACGGCGAGCTGGACCTGCTGGCCTCGGAGTGTCTGCGCGAGGGCGTCTGGGAAGGCCTGAACCCCGCCGAACTGGCGGCCTGCGTCTCGGCGTTGGTCTTCGAGGCGCGGCAGTCCGACGACGCGGCCCCGCCCAAGGTGCCGAACGGCGCGGCGAAGACGGCGCTGGGCGAGATGGTCCGCATCTGGGGCCGGCTCGACGCGCTGGAGGAGGAGCACCGCATCAACCAGGCGGAGGGCGTGGGCCAGCGCGAGCCGGACCTCGGCTTCGCGTGGGCGGCCTACCAGTGGGCCTCCGACAAGAGCCTGGACGAGGTGCTCCGCGAGGCGGAGATGCCGGCCGGCGACTTCGTGCGCTGGTGCAAGCAGGTCATCGACGTCCTCGGGCAGATCGCGCAGGCGGCCCCGGCCTCCACGGCCCCGCCCTCCTCGGCGGGCGGGAGCACGGTGGCACGGAACGCGCGCAAGGCCGTCGACGCCCTCTTGCGGGGCGTAGTGGCCTACAGCTCGGTCGGCTAGGCGCTTTTGGGGCTTCGTCCGAAGCCCCTGATGGCCGGATCTCATCTCTTGCCATGATCGTTTCAGCGTGTCCTGTGCGACGATCGGCGTATGAGCGGGGGAACGGGCGAAGGTCCGAGACGGGTCGGTCGGCCGCGCGCCGACCAGCTGAGACCGGACAGCGGCCGGCCGCCGCGCGAGGAACTCCTCTGCGCGGCGGCCGAACTGTTCACCGTCCGCGGGTACGCGGCCACCACCACCCGGGCCGTGGCCGAACGGGCCGGAATGCGCCAGGCCACGATGTACCACTACTTCGGCGGCAAGGAGGAACTCCTCGCCGAACTCCTGGAGTCCACGGTCGCGCCCTCGCTGGCGCTCTCCCGCCGGCTGCTGGCCGACACCGGCCGGCCCGCCGCCCTGAGGCTGTGGGAACTGTGCCGCGCGGAAGTGCTGCTGCTGTGCGGGGGCCCGTACGACCTGGGAGCCCTCTACCTGCTGCCCGAGCTGAGGGGGCCGCGGCTGGCGGGGTTCCGGCGGATGCGCGGCGAACTGCGCGACGGCTACCGGGCGTTGCTCGCCGACACCCCGGCCGGCGCCGAACTGGCCCGGGACCGGGGCGGGCTGGCCCTGCGCAACGACCTGGTCTTCGGCCTGATCGAGGGCGTCGTGCTGGTCCGCCGCTCCGATCCGGAGCGGCCGGTCGCGGCCTTCGCTGAGGCCGCCGCCGACGCCGCCCTGCGGATCGCGGGGCTCACGCCGCCGGTCCCGCCTCCCAGCCCGCGCGGTCCCGCCACGCCTGGAGGGTGAGCCCGGTCTCCAGCCGGTGCCGGGCGCCGGTGACCGGGTCGGTGAAGGCCAGGGTCCGGGCCAGCAGCTGGAGCGGGCGCCGGTAGTCCGCCGGATCCGCCGCCCGGGCCACCACCGGGTAGACGGGGTCGCCCAGGATGGGCAGGCCCAGGGAGTTCATGTGCACCCGCAGCTGGTGGGTGCGCCCGGTGTGCGGGGTCAGCCGGTAGCGGCCCAGCCCGTCCCGGACCCCGGTGAGTTCGACCAGGCTCTCGGCGTTCGGCTCGGCGCCGGGCACCTCGACCGCCGCCATCACCCCGCGGGTCTTCTCGATGTGGCTGCGGACCAGCCGGGGCAGCTCCAGCGAAGGATCGTGCGGCGCGAGGGCCTCGTACTCCTTGCGCACCCGCCGCTGCTGGAACAGCAGCTGGTAGGCGCCGCGGTCCTCGGGCCGGATGCTGAACATCACCAGCCCGGCCGTCATCCGGTCCAGGCGGTGCGCGGGGCTCAGCGCCGGCAGGTCCAGCTCCCGGCGCAGCCGGGCCAGGGCGGTCTCGGTGACGTGGGTGCCGCGCGGGGTGGTCGCCAGGAAGTGCGGCTTGTCCACCACCAGGAGGTGCCGGTCGCGGTGGACCACGCGGATCGGGAAGGGGACGGGCGGCTCGGGCGGCATGTCCCGGTGGAACCAGAGCCAGCCGCCCGGCTCGTACGGGTCCTCGTGCCGCAGCACCCGACCGCCCTCGCCCAGCACCCGGCCGTCGGCGAGCAGCCGGGCCATGGACTCGGAGCCGCGCGTGCCGGCGTACCGCTCGGTCAGGTAGGCGCCGAGCGTCGGCCACCGGCCCTCGTGGTCGGGGGGCAGCCGCATCCGGACCGGGTCGATACCGGCCTGCTGGGGGAGGGGCGCGGGCGGGATGTGGGATCTGCGGGTCATCGGGACCAGGGTAGGCGGCTACCGCCGGGCGAACGTGCCGAGGTGGTTCTGGTCGAGGTACTCGACGCGGACCGAGCCGTCGGAGAAGAACACGCCGGTGCGGCCGACGGCGTTCTCGCCGGTGGTCTCGAAGCTGAAGGTGTCGCCGTCGTAGTGCGCCAGGGGGAAGCGCAGGGGCTTCGGTCCGAGGGAGAGGACGAGGCCCTTGCCGGCGGGGTCCGCGGTGACGGTGAGGGGGCCGTAGTACGGGTTGTCGTACGTGCCGGTGTAGGAGCTGTCGGCGCGGGCGGGCTTCGCGCCGGCCGGGGGGCGGGCGTAGTCGGTGTCGGACCGGAGCGCGGCGTCCAGCTGCTGGTAGGTGGCGGCGATGATCGCCAGCCAGTCGGCGGTCGGCTTGCCGTGCTCGGCGATGTCGAAGAAGTCCAGGGCGACGGAGTCCGCCAGGCCCACGGGCGCACCGTTGGTCAGGACGACGATGCCGAGGCGCTCCAGCGGGACCATCGTGACGTTGGTGTTGGCGCCGAGCTCGAAGCCCCCGGAGTGGCTCAGGCGCAGCCGGCCCGCGTCGTCGTAGTTGACGTTCCAGCCGAGCCCGTAGAACTGCGGGGTGCCGCGGGGGGTCTGGGCCTGGGAGACGATCTCGGGGACGCGGGTGCGGTCGAGGGCGTCGGCGGGGATGACGCGCTTGCCGTCGAGGGTGCCGGTGTTCAGCTGGAGCCGCAGCCAGCGGGCCATGTCGCGGGCGGTGGAACTGGCCCCGCCGGCCGGGGTCTGGGCATCGGCGTCGCGGACGTAGCGGGGGCTCCAGGTGCCGTCGGGGTTCTTCACGTGGCCGGACGCCCGGTCGGGGGCCTTGGCGTAGGCGGAGAACTCGGTACTGGTGCGGGTCATCCCGGCGGGCTTGAAGAGGGTGTCCTCGCTGAGCTTCTGCCAGCTCACGCCGTGGTCGCGGGCGACGGCCTCGGCGGCGGCGGTGAGCCCGAAGTTGGTGTACGCGTAGCTCGAGCGGAAGGGGGTCAGCGGCTCTTCGCGCAGGTGGCCGAGGATGTACGTCCGGTCGTAGCCGAGGTCCTCCAGGAGGTCCCCGGCGTGGTCGGGGAGGCCGCTGCGGTGCGAGAACAGGTCGGCGGGGGTGACGTGCGAGGTGACCCAGGGGTCCTTGAGGGAGAAGCCGGGGAGGGAGCCGGCGAGGGGCTCGTCCCAGTCACCGGGGTCGGCCAGGGCGCCGGCGACGACGGTGGAGGCGACGGGCTTGGAGACGGAGGCCAGCTGGAAGACGGTGTCGGGGCCGACCTTGGCGGTGTCGCCGGTGCGGCGGAGACCGAAGCCCTTGAGGTAGACCACCTCGTCGTCGTGGACGACGGCCACGGAGACGCCCGGGACACCGGTGCGGCGCATGCCGTCGGCGACGGTGGCGTCGAGCCGGGCCACCGCGGTGGCGACAGCGGCGTCGGAGAGCCGGGGCCCGGGCGGCGGCGGGGGAGCGGGTCCCGCCGGTGCCCCGGCCGGGGCACCGGCGGAGGCCAGCAGCACCGCGGCCCCGACGAGTCCGGCTGCGCGGAGCGTACGCATGCACCCATTGTGCGCCCGGGCTTCTCGACGCGCCGCTCGCGGCCGAGCCGTGCGAGCGGCGCGTGGGGAAGGAAGGGATCAGGCGGCGGCCGGGGTGCGGCGGTCCTGTTCGGCTTCGACGGTGGCGTTCCAGTCGCGCTTGATCGCGCGCCAGCCCTCGTCCGTCTCGCCCAGGCGCCAGTACCCCGAGATCGACAGCCGATCGCGCGCGACGCCCCGGTCCAGGCGGAGGTGGCGGCGGAGTTCCTTCACGAAGCCCGCCTCGCCGTGGACGAAGGCGTGGACGTCCGAGGAGGGGAAGTGCAGGGAGGTGACCGCTTCCAGCAGGGCCGCGCCCACCGGGCGGTCGCCGCGGTGCAGCCACACCGGGGTGATGCCGTCCGGGGTGCGGATGTCCTGCTCGTCCGCCGGGCCGTCGATCTCGATGAAGGCGTGCACCACCGCGCCCGCCGGCATCCGCTCCATCGACGCCGCGATCCCGGGCAGCGCGCTCTCGTCGCCGGCGAGGAGGTGCCAGCCCGCCCGGGGGTCGGGGGAGTAGCCGCCGCCGGGGCCGAGGAAGTGGACGAGTTCGCCGGGCTGGACGCGGGCGGCCCAGGGGCCGGCCAGGCCCTCGTCGCCGTGGACCACGAAGTCGAGCGTCAGTTCCAGCCGGGCCGGGTCCCAGGCCCGGACGGTGTACGCGCGCTGGCGGGGCCAGGCCTCGCGGTGGTGCGTCGCGCGGATGACGTCCATGTCCCACGGCTCGGCGTACCGCACGCCCTCGGGTGCGAAGAGGAGTTTCACGTAGTGGTCCGAGTACGCGCCCACGCCGAAACCGGCCAGCCCGTCGCCGCCCAGTACGAGGCGGACCATGTGCGGCGTCAGTCGTTCGGTGCGTACGACGACTGCGGTGCCGACGGTGCGGGCGCGTCCTTCTGCCACGGTGTCTCCCCTTACGCCTTACGAAGCTTAGGATTACCTAACTTAGCACCTCATGAGCGCAGCGCGCTGCTCAGGCGTGAGATCGCTCCTCCCAGACCCCACCGATGGGCGAGCGCGTCGACCATTTCGGGGCGGGCGGGGGACTGGGGGAGGGCCGGGTCGAAGGCCGGCAGCGGGACGTCCGAGGCCACCTGGACGACCTTCGGGGCGACGGCGAGGTACGGGCGGGACTCGTCCAGGCGCCTGCGCTGGGTGGGGGTCAGCTTCGACTTCGGGTCGCCGACCGCCGCGATGATCCCGGCCAGGTCCCCGTACGCGTCCAGCAGCTTGGCCGCCGTCTTCTCGCCGATGCCCGGCACGCCCGGCAGGCCGTCGCTCGGGTCACCGCGCAGCAGCGCGAGGTCCGCGTACCCGGGGCCGTCCACCCCGTACTTCTCGCGCAGCCACGCCTCGTCGGTCACCTGGAGGCTCCCCACGCCCTTGAGCGGGTACAGCACCCGGCGCTGCCGGGCGTCGTCCACCAGCTGGTAGAGGTCCCGGTCACCGGTGACGATGTCCACCGGCCCGGTGGCGCGCGCGGTGAGGGTGCCGATCACGTCGTCCGCCTCGTACCCGGCGACCCCCACCCGGGCGATGCCGAACGCGTCCAGCGCCGCCTCGATGATCGGCACCTGCGGGGCCAGGGTGTCCGGGGTCTCCTCCACGTCCGGGCCGGTCTCCGTCTCCTCCGCGACCCGGTGCGCCTTGTAGGAGGGGATCAGCTCCACCCGCCAGTGCGGCCGCCAGTCGGCGTCCATGCAGGCCACCAGGTCGTCCGGGCGGTGGTCCTGCACCAGCCGCCCGATGAAGTCGAGCAGACCGCGCACGGCGTTGACGGGCGTGCCGTCGGGGGCCTTCACGGAGTCCGGCACGCCGAAGTAGGCGCGGTAGTAGAGGGAGGCGGTGTCCAGGAGCATCAGGCGTCGTGTCGTCACGCAGACGATGATGCCGCACCGCCGACGGCGCGCCCGGGGTCACCCCGGGTGACCTGATCATCACTCAAACAGTTCGCCCGGCGCGCGCGTTCGCGAACCCTCGCGGAGGGTGTGGATCACCGGCAGGGCGCTCCGCCCGTCCGGCCGTGCCCGTCCCCCGTCCTGTGAGGGTTCCGCATGCCCCGTCGCGGAGTCGCCCGCGCCCTCGTCGCGAGCACCGTGCTGTCCCTGCTCCCCGCCGGCTCCGCCGCGGCCCACGACGGGCCCCCGGATCCGGCCGCGCCCGCCCGGCAGACCCCCGGCGAGCTGCGCGAGCGGGTCCGCCGGGAGGTCTCGCCGGCGGAGTCGCGCGGCCTGGGCCCCGAGCACGCCGAGGCGCACGCCCGTACCCGCCTCGCGATGCGCGACGAGGCCGACCGCCCGGACGCCGCCAGGGCGGCCCGCCTCAAGTCCCTGACGGAGTCTCAAGCCAGGGCGAACGCGGGCTTCCGCCCGGCCGTGTACGGCGCGTTCACGGAGTACTTCGACTCCCCGGACTTCGGCGCGCACACCGCCCTGCTGCCCACCGGCAAGGTGCTGCTGTTCTCCTTCGAGCACACCGGCGCCGGCCGCGCCTTCCTCTGGGACCCCGCGAAGGGCACCGGGGCCGGGTCGTTCACGAAGGTCACCCCGCCCCCGACCGGCCTCTTCTTCCGCACCGGCCACTCCCTCCTGCCCAGCGGCCGGCTCGGCGTCTTCGGCGGCACCGCCGGGAGCGGGCTCTCGCTGGTCTTCGACCCGTGGACCGAGACCTGGAGCCGCGAGCAGGAGGCGGCCACCGCCCGCCGGACGGCCTTCCCGGGCGGGGCCGGGCCGCTGTGGGGGACCAGGGCCCCGGCGGTGGAACGCTTCCCCGTGCTCGGGCACCCCGTCGCGGCCGCCGGCCCCTCGTACGCGCCCGCCGCCGGCCGCCCCGGCGACAACACCGTCCTGATGCCGGACGGGACCCTGCTCACCGCGAGCGGCGCCTACGACATCCACGACTACGCGAGCGGCCTGCTCAGCCCCGCACCCGATCTGAGGTACCGCCAGCTGGAGCTGCGCGACACCAAGGGCGGCTGGCGGCTCGGTCCGGTGCAGCGGCTGCCCCGCGGTCACCACTCCAGCGCCCTGGTCCTGCCCGACGGCCGCGTCGTGATCACCGGCGACGAACTCCAGCAGACCGCCCACGACGCGGACCTCCGGGACGGCATGCACGGCACCATCGAGATCTACGAGCCCGCCTACCTGCACCAGGGGCCCCGGCCCGAGCTCGACGAGGTGCCGGCCGTGCCCCTCGCCCCCGGGGACCGCTTCCTGGTGCGCACCGGCACCCCGGACCGGGTACGGCGAGCCGTGCTGCTGGCCCCGGCCGGCGCCCCGCACGCCGCCGGCGCCGGCCGCAGGCAGGCCGAACTGCGCATCGAGCGGAGGGAGGGCGGACTCCTCACCCTCCAGGCCCCGCCGCCGTCCGCGTACGCGGCCCCCGGCCACCACATGCTCTTCCTCCTCGACGCGAGGGGCGTGCCCAGCGTCGCGCGCTGGATCCGGCTGACCTGACCTGACCCGACCTGACCTGACCTGACCCGACCCGACCCGACCCGACCCGACCCGCCGACCCGTCACCCCCCGACCCGATCCGACCACCGCCCCTCCCGCCCTCCTCCGCCCCACACCCAGGAGACCCGATGGACGACGTGCAGCCCCTCACCCCCGCCCGCAGAACCGTCATCCGGGCCGGGGCGGCGGCCGCCGCCGCGCTCGCCGTGTGCCCGTACGCCGCGGGCGGGGCGACGGCGGCGCCGGCGGCGACGGCAGCGCCGGGGACGGCGGCCCGGCCCGCCCCGGCCCCCGCCCAGTCCGCCGCCCTGCCCCTGCGCGCCGACCGCACCACACAGGGCGACATCCTCGCGGGCTCCCGCAAGGACCACGCCTGTCTGCTGCTCCTGCACTTCCACGACGCCGCGCGGGCCCGGACCTGGCTGGGCCGGCTGCTGCCGGACATCTCCACCACCGAGGAGATGGCCCGCTTCAACGCCGCCTTCAGCGCGGCCCGGCTCAAGGCGGGCGGCGCCGACCCGGCCGGGCTCTCCGCCCAGTGGACCGGGCTGTCCCTGACCCACGCCGGACTGCGCCTGCTCGCCGGTCGCGAGCCCTTCCCGGCCCTGCCCCCCGGCAGCACCGCCGAGGCGTTCGCGCAGGGACCCGCCGAGCGCGCGGAGGAGCTCGGCGACACCGGCGACAGCGCCCCCGGCTCCTGGCTGTTCGGCGCCGAGGAGCCCGAACGCGCCGTGCACGCCGTACTCAGCCTCTCCGCGGACGACCCCGCCCGGCTCGCCGCCGCGGTCGCCCGCCACAAGAAGGCCCTCGGCCCGGCCGGCGGCGAGGTCGTCTTCCGGCAGAACGCCGGCAAGCTCCCCGGGGCGCTGAAGGGGCACGAGCACTTCGGCTTCTCCGACGGCATCAGCCAGCCCGGCGTACGCGGCTTCCACGCCCCCGACCCGGCCGACGCGACCACCGTGAAGGGCAGGCCCGGGACCCGGCTGGTGCCGCCCGGGGAGTTCCTCGTGGGACAGGAGAAGGCCGGGCGGCGGCCCGCCGGACTGCCCGCCTGGGCCACCGGGGGCTCCTTCCAGGTGGTCCGCCGGCTCGCCCAGGACGTCCCCGGCTGGTGGGCCCAGGCACGGGAGCGGCTGGCCGAACTGAAGAAGGCCGGGGCCGCGCCGCCGGAGGCCACCGCGACCTGGGTCGCCGCCCGCCTGGTCGGCCGCTGGCCCGGCGGCACCCCCGTCGCGGGCTGCCCGCTCGCCGAGCAGCCCGCCCCCCTCGGCACGGACCCGGACGCCGCCCTGAAGTACGCGGGCGACCCCGACGGCTGGCACACCCCGCTGTTCGCGCACATCCGCAAGGGCAACCCGCGCGACGGCCTCGTCACCGTCCCGGGCCGGCCCCCGCTGGCCGCCGCCGACCTGGACGGACGGCGGATCATCCGGCGCGGCATCCCGTACGGCCCCGCCTACGACTTCGACCGCCCCGCCCACGAGCAGAAGGCCCCGCGCGGCCTGGTGTTCGTCGGCTACCAGGCCGACCTCGTGCAGCAGTTCGAGTTCCTCACCAAGCGGTGGATCAACGACCTCGACTTCCCGCCCGCCCGCAACCCCCGCGTGGGAGCCGACCCGGTCCTCGGCCCGGAATCCCCCGTCACCTTCGAGACCGAGTCCGCGACCGGCAGCCGCGCCACCACCCTGGGCTTCGGCCGGTTCGTCCGCACCGAGGGCGCCCTCTACGCCTTCACGCCCTCACTGCCCACCCTGCGCGCCCTGGCCGAAGGCGAGCTCGACCGCTCCGTGGAGGTCCACCGCGGCACCGTCCTGCGCGCCGGCGACGTCCTCGACGCGGGCAGCGTACGCCTGGCCCTCCAGACCGACGGGGACCTCGTCCTGCTCGACTCCGGCGGCACCCGCCTGTGGAGCGCGGGCACCGAGGGCACCGGGAACGAGGCCGTCTTCTCCGCCGACGGCGACCTGGGCGTACGCACCGCCGCGGGCGTGAACCTGTGGAGCAGCGGCACCGCGGGCCACCCCGGCGCCCGGCTGCTGGTCCGCCCCGCCGGTGACGTGGTGGTCCTCGACGGCGACCGTGCGCTGTGGCGCGCCGGCGGGGGCCACGTAGGGTGACCGGGGAACCACGGGAATCCACCGGGTCGCGGCCCGGTGGGCTCTTGCGCGCGAATCCGGGGGCGGTTGCTGCGTAAGGTGCTTACAGCACACCGATGTGCGACGAGGACAGGGGAGGGCAGCCCCGACATGAACGGCAAGGAAGACGGAAGCATCGCGGACGCCACGGACGGCAGGGAGTACGCGCCCGCGCGGGCGGGCGCGACCGACGCCAACGACAAGGAGAAGGACTCCAAGGAGCCGCTGCGGGTGGGCGTCGCCGTGCGCAAACGTCGCCGCGCGCTGCACCTGACCCTCGCCGCCGTATCGGCGCGCAGCGGACTGTCCGTCCCCTTCCTGAGCCAGATAGAGAACGAGCGCGCCCGCCCCAGCATGCGTTCGCTGGAGCGGGTCGCGGACGCGCTGGAGACCACGGCCGTGGAGCTGCTGGCCGCCTCCGACACGGCGCGCACCGTGGACCTCGTACGGGCCGGCGACGAGTCCGGGTTCACCCCGGTGATGGGCGTACGCCCCCTCGTGCGCGGCCACCACCAGCTGCACGCGCTGGAGTTCACCGGCGACCAGGACGCCGGCCGCGAGTACCAGCACCGCAACGACGAGCTGATGTACGTGGTCTCCGGCGCCTGCCAGGTGGAGGCCGAGGGGCGGGCGTACCGGCTGGAGAGCGGGGACGCGCTGTTCCTGTCGG
This sequence comes from Streptomyces sp. NPDC037421, assembly GCF_055602105.1. Taxonomy (NCBI): domain Bacteria; kingdom Bacillati; phylum Actinomycetota; class Actinomycetes; order Kitasatosporales; family Streptomycetaceae; genus Streptomyces; species Streptomyces sp. NPDC037421. The sequence continues at coordinate 260,073 of NZ_JBVJWV010000007.1, read as the reverse complement.
GCGGGGTGCGCCACCGCTGGCGGGCGGTCAGCGAGGACACCCGGCTGCTGGTCGTCGCCGTCGGAGACCACATCCACGCCACCTCCGAGCCGCCCTCGCCGGGGCGCTGATCCGGTGCGCGTCGTCTCGCTCGTGCCGTCCCTGACCGAGGCGGTGGCCGTCAGCGCGCCCGGCGTGCTGGCGGGGGTCACCGACTGGTGCACGCACCCGGCCGGCCTCGGGGGCGCGGTGCGGATCGGGGGGACGAAGAACCCGGACGTACGCGCGGTCGTGGAACTGCGCCCCGACCTGGTGATCGCCAACGAGGAGGAGAACCGGGCCCCCGACCTGGAGGCGCTGCGCGCGGCCGGGGTGGAGGTGCTGGTCACGGAGATCCGGGACCTGCCGCAGGCGCTGGCCGAGCTGGACCGGGTGCTGGTGGGGGCGCTGGGGCTGGAGCGGCCCGAGTGGCTGGACCGGGCCGAGGCGGCCTGGGCCGCGGTGGAACCCGTCGGTGACCTCACCGCCTTCGTGCCGATCTGGCGGCGGCCCTGGATGGTGCTCGGCCGCGACACCTTCGCGGGCGACCTGCTCGCCCGGCTCGGGGTGCGCAACGCCTACGCCGGTCACCCCGATCGGTACCCGAAGGTGCCGGTGGCGGAGCTCGCCGCGAGCGGCTGCGACCTGGTGGTGCTCCCGGACGAGCCGTACGCCTTCACCGCCGACGACGGCCCGGAGGCCTTCCCGGGCCTGCCCGCCGCACTCGTCAGCGGCCGCCACCTGACCTGGTACGGGCCCTCCCTGGCGGAGGCCCCCCGGGTGCTGGCGGCGGCCGTTGCGGCGGTCACCCCCTAGGTCCTGTCCGGGCGATCTTCGTGGATCAGGCCGCGGGGTCTGGTGCGGTGCATCGCAAGGCGGAGGAGCGCAGCTCGTACTCGGCCGTACTCGCGCGCTCCGACAACGCGGCGAGGTGCCGTGCCGGACGTCGCGGGCCCGCGAAGATCGCCCGGACAGGGCCTAGGCGGCGGGGAGCAGGCGGCCGGCGAACAGGCCGCGCAGGGTGTGGACGGCGGCGAGCAGCCAGGCGGTCAGCAGCCCCAGGAACAGGGCGGCGGCCAGCCAGGAGAAGGCGTCCAGTCCGGTGTGGCGGGCCAGGCCGGCGGCGCCGGTGACGCAGGTGCCGACGGGGAAGGTCAGCGCCCACCAGGTCATCGCGAAACCCATGCCGCCGCGGGCGGCCCGGACCAGCATCGACGCGGCGAGGGCCAGCCACAGCAGGGCGAAGCCCATCACGGGGACCCCGTAGACCACGGCGAAGGCGCCGAGGGCACCGGCGTAGGGGGCGTCGATGGCGCCGGGGGCCACGTCGGCCAGCTGGTTCACGGCGGTGGTGGACTGGCCGAGGGGGCCGAGGACCAGGAACAGGGTCGGGGTCAGCGCCAGGGGCAGGGGCCCGCTCACGATCAGCCGGCCGAAGACCAGGGGGAGCAGCAGCAGGGTGGCCAGCAGGCTGATGCCGAACATGGCGTAGCAGGCCAGCAGCAGCCCCTCGCGGGCCTGGCCGGCGGGCAGGTGGGGGACCAGCAGGGGTCCGACGGCGGCGGAGACCATGGGGGAGACCACGGGCAGCAGCCACACGGGGGTGGCCTGGGAGGCCTCCACCTTGTGCCGCACCACCATCAGGTAGGGCACCACCACGGCCATGACCAGGCCGATCACGGTGCCGGCGGTGAAGAGCACGGCGTCGACGGCTATGGCGGCGGAGGTCCCGATCAGGTCCTTGCCGACGATCAGGGTGCCGCCGCCGACGGCCAGCAGGGCCATCGCGAGGCAGCCGTAGAAGGGGGCGACGGCGGGGTCGAGGAGGTGGGCGCGGGCCTGGTCGCGGTGGTGCCTCCAGTGCCCGGCGCGGGCGGTCAGCAGCACGGCGAGGGCCGCGGCGGACAGCGCCCAGACGAGCTGGCAGGCCACGCGCTGACCGGGGAGCTGGTACGGGAGGGTCGCGCCGGCGTTGGCGATGATCGCCGTGCCCATGACGGAGGCGTACCAGTTCGGGGCGAGGTGGCGCAGCCGCGGGACCTTGTGGGTCCGCAGGACGGGTGCGGCGGTGGTGCGGGGGCGCAGGACGGTGGTGGCCATGGGTCCAGCGTCCCGGCGGGGCGGGCCGTACGGCAGAGGCCACATGTCTATGAGGCCATAAACTGATGTTATGGGTAACGAGGAGTCGGTCCCGCTCGCGCACCGCGTGCCGGACCTGGGCGCGCTGGAACTGCTGCTCACGGTGGCCCGGGTCGGCAGCCTGAGCGGGGCCGCACGGCGGCTGGGCATCACGCAGCCGGCGGCGAGCAGCCGCATCCGCGCCATGGAGGCGCGGCTCGGGGTGGCGCTGGTGGACCGCTCGCCGCGCGGCTCGACGCTGACGGCGGAGGGCGCGCTCGTCACCGACTGGGCGCGGCGGGTGGTGGAGGCGGCCGAGGCCTTCGACGCGGGCGCGCAGGCGCTGCGGGGCCGGCGGGACTCGCGGCTGCGGGTGGCGGCCAGCATGACCATCGCCGAGTACCTGCTGCCCGGGTGGCTGATCGCCCTGCGCGGGGAGCGGCCCGACACCGCGGTGTCCCTGCACGCCGGGAACTCCGCCGACGTCGCCCAGCGGGTCCTGGCGCACGAGGCCGACCTCGGCTTCGTGGAGGGGCTGAGCGTCCCGGACGGGCTGGACTCGGCCGTCATCGCGCAGGACCGCCTGGTGGTGGCGGTGGCCCCGACGCACCCGTGGGCGCGCCGCTCGAAGGGGGTGGATCCGGCGGAGCTGGCCCGCAGCCCGCTGATCCTGCGGGAACGGGGCTCGGGTACGCGGCAGGTCCTGGACGCCGCGCTCGCCGGTTGCGGGGGGCTGGCCCAGCCGCTGCTGGAGCTGGCCTCCACGACCGCCGTCAAGGCGGCGGCGCTGAGCGGGGCCGGGCCGTGCGTCCTGTCGGAGCTGGCGCTGGTGGACGAGCTGGCGGCCCGCCGCCTGGTTTCGGTCCCCGTGCCGGGCGCCGCCCTGGCCCGCGCCCTGCGTGCCGTCTGGCCGACGGGCACCCGCCCGGCGGGGCCGGCCCGTGACCTGCTGTCGCTGACCCGGAGGCGCTGAGGGCTGTCCGGCGGGGCAGGGCGTGGCCCGGCTCAGGTCCGGGCCCGGAGGGCCTTCGTCAGCAGCCCGCCCGCGACGATCAGGGCCACGCCCAGCCACCACACGTTGCCGTCGAAGACCAGCACCGCGATGCCGACCGGCACCAGCAGCCCCGCCAGCGGCAGCAGCATCGAGGCCCCGCCCGGTGCCGCCTCGCCGCGCGCGCGGGCGCGGACGACGTCCGGGTACCAGACGGTGAACCGCAGGGCGGCGACGATCGCCAGGACCTGGATGATCCAGCCGGTCCAGATGTTGTCGGGGTTGTGCAGCACCAGGTCCCCGTAGCCGCCCGCGAGGGCCGCCACCAGGAAGGCCAGGCCCCACACACCGGTGATCACGTAGTTGGTGCGGAGGAAGGCCGGCGCGTGCCACAGCGCGGGGTCGACCTGCTCGCGGGCGTACTGGAGGGTGAAGGGCATCCGGACCGCCATGGAGCCGAAGGCGATCACCGTCAGGGTGAGGTTCGCGATCTCCCCGGCGTACGTCTCCAGCCAGCGCAGCGTGCCGTCGCTCGCCAGGGCGCCGATGACGGCGAGGGCGGCGAAGAACACCACGTCGGCCACCTCCAGCAGCTTCCAGGAGCTGCCGCGGTGCACCAGCCGGCCCAGGACGACCAGGGCGAGGGCCGCCCCCAGGGCGGTCCCCACCGCGATCTCGAACCGTCCCCGTCCGACCAGCAGGGAGAAGACGATCCACGGCGCCATCCCGACGACCGGGTTCCCCAGGAACCCGGACACCGGACCGGTGGCCGTGCCGTAGCCTTCCGCGCGCACCCTCCCAGCGTGCGCGCCGCCCGCCGGCGGGGCCATTCGTGCCCGCGGGCCGCACGACGGGGATCCGTGCGGCCCGCGGGCGGACGTCAGGAGACCGGGACCGGGACCGGGACCGGGACCGGCACGGGCTCGGTCCGGCGGGCGCCGGCCGCCTCGACGAAGGAGGCCATCACCCGGGTGTCCTTGTCCCGCTCGGGGTGCCACTGGACGCCCAGGACGTAGCGGGAGCGGTCGGGGTCCTCGATCGCCTCCACCGTGCCGTCGTCCGCGTACGCCGAGACGACCAGGCCGCGCCCCACGAGGTCCACGGCCTGGTGGTGGTAGGTCGGGACCTCCGCCTTCTCCGGGACCAGCTCCGCGTAGCGGGTGCCGGCCACCGGGTTGACGGGGTGCCAGGAGGTGACGCCCGGGGTGTGGACGTGGCCGTCGATGTGCTGGATCAGCGTTCCGCCCAGGGCCACGTTCAGCGCCTGCATGCCGCGGCAGATGCCCAGCACGGGGAGGTCGGAGTCCAGGGCGGCCCCGATCAGGGCGAGTTCCCACTCGTCGCGGACCCGCGCGGGGGGACCCGTACGGGGGTCGCGCGCGGCCCCGTAGCGCACCGGGTCCACGTCCGGGCCGCCCGAGACGATGAGGCCGTCGAGCCGGCTCAGCACCTCCGCCGCCCGCTCCGGTTCGTCCGGCGGCAGCAGCACGGCCGCGCCGCCCGCCGCCTGGACCAGCTCGTAGTACCCGGAGGGGACGAGGGACGTCGGAAGGTCCCACACGTTGTAACGGGTGGATTCCTCCACGTAGGTGGTGATGCCGATGAGCGGCCTGGGCACGGATTACCTCCAGGATGGTGCCGTATCAAGGGGCGGGACAAGGCTCTCAGTCGCGGGTCAACTCCGCCTCGGCTTCCGCAAGCGCGGCGAACTCTTCTTCAGGTGCCGAGGCCACGAGGTGGTGCCGACTGTAGATCGCGAAGTAGGCGAGGGCGACGGCGTACACGGCGAGTGCGATCAGTGCCGCGTCCTTGTCCACCAGGAAGGTGGCGACGAGGGCCGAAAGGGCGAGCACGAAGGCGACGGAGGAGGTCAGGACCCCTCCGGGGGTGCGGTACGGCCGGTCCAGGCCGGGCTCGCGGCGGCGCAGCACGATGTGGGACAGGGCCATCAGGGCGTACGAGATCGTCGCGCCGAACACCGCGATGTTCAGCATCCGCGCACCGTTGCCGGTGGCCGCCGCGAGGGCGAATCCCATGGCGCCCGGAATCACCAGTCCGAGGTACGGGGCCTTGCGCTCGGAGGTGAGTGAAAGGAAGCGCGGCAGGTAGCCGGCCCGGGAGAGGGCGAAGAGCTGGCGGGAGCCGGCGTAGATGAGGGAGAAGAAGGAGGCGACCAGCCCGGCGAGTCCGGCGTAGTTGACGAAGCGGCTGAGCGCGGTCGGCCCGCCGTCCCCCTCCAGGGCGACGACGAGGGGGTTGCCCGCGGTCTTGACGGCGTCGGCGCCCTGGGCGCCGGTGGCGGCGAAGAAGGTGATCAGGGCGAGCAGGGCGAGGATGCCCATGGAGATGGCGAGCGCCTTCGGCATGGAACGGACCGGGTCCTTGGCCTCCTCGGCGGCCAGCGGCACGCCCTCGACGCCGAGGAAGAACCACATGCCGAAGGGGAAGGCGGCCCAGATGCCGAGGACCCCGAAGGGCAGCCAGGAGCTCGACCCGAAGGCGCTGGTGTCGACGGCGATGTCGTCCAGGGAGCCCGCGTCGAACTCGGTGAGGGCGCCGAGCGCGAAGATCAGCAGCGCGGCCACCGCCACGGCGGTGACGACGAGGCTGAAGCGCAGCGCCTCGCCCACGCCCCACAGGTGCACGCCGATGAAGATGACGAAGCAGCCGAGGTAGACCGGCCAGCTGGAGGTCAGCCCGAACAGGCCCAGTGATTCGACGTAGTCGCCGATGAAGATGACGATGGCCGCCGGGGCCAGGATGTACTCGATGAGGATGGCGGTGCCGGTGAGGAAGCCGCCCCAGGGGCCGAGGGCGCGGCGGGCGAAGCCGTAGCCGCCGCCCGCCGTCGGCAGGATCGTCGACAGTTCGGCGAGGGAGAAGACGAGGCAGGCGTACATGGCGCCCATGAGGACGGTGGCGATGGCCAGGCCGCCGAAACCGCCCTTGTCCAGGCCCACGTTCCAGCCGGAGAAGTCGCCGGAGACGACGTACGCGACGCCGAGCCCGGTCAGCAGCAGCCAGCCGGCGCTGCCGCGGCGCAGGGTCCGGCGCTCCAGGTACTCGGCGTCGGCGTCGCCCTTCGCGGCGGGTGGTGCGGATACGGGCACGGGTGCGATGTCGTCGGCCATGTGCGCTCCTGCCTAGGGCAATGGTTGTGAGGCGTACCTTTGCGTCAAGGGTGGGGAGCGCGCAAGACCCCTGCGTTAAACAGCGGTTACGAAAACCTCCCCGCCCCCGCCGTCACCACCCGCCCCCGGAGCCCCGCCCGCCCCGCCCGCCTCAGGCCAGGAACCCGCGCAGCAGGGCCGCCGTCCCGCAGCAGTGCTCGCGCATCACCGCCCGGGCCCCCTCGGCGTCCCGCTCCAGCACCGCCTCCACCAGGGCCGTGTGCTGCTGCTGCGAGTGCTCCAGGTTGCGCACCAGCAGCGGGATGCAGTCCAGCAGGTCGTTCACGGTCGCCCGGACGGCCGCGTACTGGGCCGTCAGCGTGGCGGAGCCGGCCAGTTCGCACAGCGCGAGGTGGAAGAGGGTGTCCTGGCGGCGGTACTCGGAGAGCGGGGCGTCGTGGGTGGCCGCCAGCGCGGCCAGCAGCCGCCCGGCCTCCTCCCCGGACAGCCCCTGCGAGGCGCACAGCCCGGCCGCGCCCACCTCCAGCACCTCGCGGAAGCGCAGCACGTCCTCGATGTCCACCCCCGCCACGCGCCGCCGCAGCTCCTCCTCGGTGCCGCCGGCCGGGGTGTCGGGGCGGGCCAGGACGAACGTTCCGCCGTACCGGCCGCGCCGGGCCTCCACCAGGCCCTGGTCCTGCAGCACCTTGAGCACCTCGCGCAGGGTGACCCGGCTGATCCCCATCCGCTCCGCCAGCTCCCGCTCGGGCGGAAGCCGTTCCCCGCCCGGCACCAGACCCAGCCGGACGACCTGGAGGATCTGCTCCAGGGCCTCCTCGAAACCGTTGCCCGCCCGCACCTGCCGCAGCACGGGATTCAGCCGCGCGATCGCGCCACCGCCGCTCTCCGTGTCGGTCATCTCGGTTCCTCCCCTTCCCAAGCAATGGTTCTATTCAATACCTTAGGCCTCCTCGGCTCACCGAAGGAGAGATTCCAGTGGTAGACCGCATGCCGCCGCTCGCGCCCGAGGAGCTCCGTGCCCTCGTCGCGAGCGGTGAGATCGACACAGTCGTCCTGGCCTTCCCCGACATGCAGGGACGTCTTCAGGGCAAGCGGTTCGCCGCACAGTTCTTCCTCGACGAGGTCCTCGCCCACGGCACCGAGGGCTGCAACTACCTCCTCGCCGTCGACACCGACATGAACACCGTCGACGGCTACGAGATGTCCTCCTGGGACCGGGGCTACGGCGACTTCGCCATGCACCCCGACACCGCCACCCTGCGCCGCATCCCGTGGAACCCCGGCAGCGCCTTCATCATGGCCGACCTGGCCTGGAACGACCGCTCCCCGGTCGTCGCCGCTCCCCGGCAGATCCTGCGCCGCCAGCTGGAGCGCCTCGGCGAACTCGGCTACACCGCCATGGTCGGCACCGAGCTGGAGTTCATGGTCTTCCAGGACACCTACGAACAGGCCTGGAACACCAACTACCGCGGCCTGACCCCCGCCAACCAGTACAACATCGACTACTCCGTCCTCGGCACCGGCCGCGTCGAGCCCCTCCTGCGCCGCATCCGCAACGAGATGCAGGCCGCCGGCCTGGTCGTCGAGTCCGCCAAGGGCGAGTGCAACCTCGGACAGCACGAGATCGCCTTCCGCTACGACGAGGCGCTCACCACCTGCGACCAGCACGCCGTCTACAAGACCGGCGCCAAGGAGATCGCCGCCCAAGAGGGCGTCTCGCTCACCTTCATGGCCAAGTACGACGAGCGCGAGGGCAACTCCTGCCACATCCACCTCTCGCTCACCGACTCCGACGGACGCAACGCCATGGCCGGCACCGACGGCGACCAGGAACACGGCATGTCCACCGTGATGCGCCACTTCCTGGCCGGCCAGCTGGCCGCACTGCGCGACTTCTCCCTTCTCTACGCCCCGAACATCAACTCGTACAAGCGTTTCCGCCCGGGATCCTTCGCCCCCACCGCGGTCGCCTGGGGCTTCGACAACCGCACCTGCGCCCTGCGCGTCGTCGGCCACGGCCGCTCCACCCGCTTCGAGAACCGCCTCCCCGGCGGCGACGTCAACCCCTACCTCGCCGTCGCGGGCCTGGTCGCGGCGGGCATCTACGGCATCGAGAACCGCCTGGAACTCCCCGAGCCCTGCACCGGCAACGCCTACACCGCCGACTACGCCCACGTCCCCGCCACCCTGCGCGAGGCCGCGGAACTCTGGGAGAACAGCGAGATCGCCAAGGCCGCCTTCGGCCCCGAGGTCGTCGCCCACTACCGCAACATGGCCCGCGTCGAACTCGACGCGTACGACTCCGCGGTCACCGACTGGGAGCTGCGCCGCTCCTTCGAACGCCTGTAAGACCCCACGAACCGAAACCAGAGAGGCACCCACGTGTCCGATGCGCTGGAAGTGTTGAATCCGGCCACCGAGGAAACCGTCGCCGTCGTCCCGGCCGCCACACGGGACGACGTCGACGCCGCCGTCGCCCGGGCCGCCAGGGCCCAGCGCGCCTGGGCGGCGGCACCCCCCGCGGACCGGGCCCGGCTCCTGCGCCGCTTCGCCGCGGTCGTCGACGGACACATCGAGGAACTGGCGCAGCTGGAGGTCCGCGAAGCAGGCCACACCATCGGCAACGCCCGCTGGGAAGCCGGCAACGTCCGCGACCTCCTGGACTTCGCCGCCGGGGGAGTGGAACGCCTCTCCGGCCGCCAGATCCCCGTGGCCGGCGGCATCGACGTCACCTTCCTCGAACCCCTCGGCGTCATCGGCGTGATCGCCCCCTGGAACTTCCCGATGCCGATCGCCGCCTGGGGCCTGGCACCCGCCCTCGCCGCCGGCAACGCCGTCATCCTCAAGCCCGCCGAGACCACCCCCCTCACCGCCCTGCGCCTCGCCGAACTCGCCCTCGAAGCCGGGATCCCCGAACACCTCTTCCAGGTGCTCCCCGGCCACGGAGCGGTCGCCGGCGACGCGCTCGTCGAACACCCCGGCGTCGCGAAGATCGTCTTCACCGGATCCACCCGCGTCGGCAAGCAGATCATGGCCAAGTGCGCCGACCGGGTGAAGCGCGTCACCCTCGAACTCGGCGGCAAGAGCCCCAACATCGTCTTCGCCGACGCCGACCTCGAAGCCGCGGCCGCGGCGGCCCCCATGGCCTTCCTCGACAACACCGGCCAGGACTGCTGCGCCCGCACCCGGATCCTCGTACAGCGCTCCGCCTACGACCGCTTCCTCGAACTCGTCGCCCCCGGCATCGAGTCGGTGGCCGTCGGCGACCCGCTCGACGAGAAGACCCAGATGGGCCCGCTCATCTCCCGCGCCCAGCTCGACCGCGTCCGCTCCTACGTCACCGACGACCTCACCGCCGTCCGCGGCAAGGCCCCCGAGGGACCCGGCTTCTGGTACCCGCCCACCCTCGTCACGGACGTCGACCCCACCGCGCCCGTCGCCGCCGAGGAGGTCTTCGGCCCGGTCGCCGTCATCCTGCCCTTCGAGGACGAGGAGGACGCCGTACGCCTGGCCAACGCGACCGAGTACGGCCTCTCCGGCTCCCTGTGGACCCGGGACGTCGGCCGCGCCCTGCGCGTCTCCCGCGCCGTCCGGGCCGGCAACCTCTCCGTCAACTCCCACAGCAGCGTCCGCTACTGGACCCCCTTCGGCGGATACAAGCAGTCCGGACTCGGCCGCGAGCTCGGACCCGACGCACTCACCGCTTTCACCGAGACCAAGAACGTCTTCATCAGCACGGAGGCCTGAACCCCATGACCGACCGCACCGAAGAGATCGTCTGCCGCCGCCTGGTCGGCCGCACCGCCGTCATCACCGGAGCAGGCAGCGGCATCGGCCTCGCCACCGCCCGCCGCCTCGCCTCCGAGGGCGCCAACGTCGTCTGCGCCGACATCGACCCCGCCGCCGGCAAGGCCGCCGCCGAAGAGGTCGGCGGCACCTTCGTCCAGGTCGACGTCACCGACAAGGAGCAGGTCGACGCCCTCTTCAAGACGGCCTTCGACACCTACGGCTCCGTCGACATCGCCTTCAACAACGCCGGCATCTCGCCCCCGGACGACGACTCCATCCTCACCACCGAGCTCGACGCCTGGCGCCGCGTCCAGGACGTCAACCTCACCTCCGTCTACCTCTGCTGCAAGGCCGCCCTCCCCTACATGCAGCGCCAGGGCCGCGGCTCCATCATCAACACCGCCTCCTTCGTGGCCATCATGGGCGCCGCCACCTCCCAGATCTCCTACACCGCCTCCAAGGGCGGCGTCCTCGCCATGTCCCGCGAACTCGGCGTCCAGTTCGCCCGCGAGGGCATCCGCGTCAACGCCCTCTGCCCGGGACCCGTGAACACCCCGCTGCTCCAGGAGCTGTTCGCCAAGGACCCCGAGCGCGCCGCCCGCCGCCTGGTGCACATCCCGCTCGGCCGGTTCGCCGAACCCACCGAGATCGCCGCCGCCGTCGCCTTCCTCGCCAGCGACGACTCCTCCTTCATCAACGCCACCGACTTCCTGGTCGACGGCGGCATCTCCGGCGCGTACGTCACCCCCCTGTAGACCCCGGGCCCCACACCCCGCACCCCCCACCCGACAGCCGGGCGTCGCACGACGCCCGGCTGTCGTGCTCCACCGTCCGCGACGCCCCCCACAAGGAGTGCCAGTGCCCCGACCCAGCACCAGACGCCGGTTCCAGGCCGCCGGCGCCGCCGCCCTCATCGCCACGGGCGCCCTCGCCGCCGCCGGCCCCGCCCGGGCCGCCCACCCCGCCTGCACCACCCCGAAGCTCGCCGCCGGCTGGTACGGCGACAACCAGGCCCGCCTCCAGCAGCTCATCGACCGGTACGGCAGCTGCGACCCGTACCGCCCAGGCCGCGCCAAGCCCGTCGCCGTCTTCGACTGGGACAACACCGTCGTCAAGAACGACGTCGGCGACGCCACCATGTTCTGGCTCCTGCGCAACGGGAAGATCCGCCAGCCCGCCGGCGGCGACTGGACCACCACCAGCCGCCACCTCACCCCGGCCGCCGCCCGGGCCCTCGCCACCGCCTGCGGCCCCCTCGCCCGCCCCGGTACCCCCCTGCCCACCGGCACCCCCGCCGGCGCCGCCTGCGCCGACGAGATCAACGCCGTCTACGGCACCGCCGCCACGCGTACCGGCACAGCCGCCTTCGCCGGCTGGGACCGCCGCACGACCGAACCCGGCTACGCCTGGCTGGCCCAGCTGACGCAGGGCTGGACCGCCCGCGAGGTACGCGGCTTCGCGGCCGCCGCCCGCACCGAGAACCTCGCCGCGCCCATCGGCACCAAGCAGCAGGTCGGCACCGGCACCGCCACCGGCTGGGTCCGCTACTACGACCAGCAGCGCGACCTGATCGGGAAGCTCCGGCGCGCCGGCTTCGACGTCTGGATCAGCTCCGCGTCCCCGCAGCCCGTCGTCGAGGTCTGGGCCCGGGGCGCCGGCATCGACGCCGACCACGTCATCGGCATACGCAACACCACCCGCGACGGCAGGCTCACCGCCCACCTCCAGGGCTGCGGATCCGTCCCCGACGGCGCCGACACGATGACCACCTACATCGACGGCAAGCGCTGCTGGATCAACAAGGAGATCTTCGGCGTCCGCGGCAAGGCCGCCGAGAAGGTCCAGCCGGCCGCCCGCCGCCAGGTCTTCGCCGCGGGCGACTCCGACACCGACGTCTCCTTCCTGCGCGACGCCACCGCCCTGCGCCTGGTGCTCAACCGCAACAAGAACGAGCTCATGTGCCGCGCCTACGACGACAGCGACGGCAAGTGGATCGTGAACCCGATGTTCATCGAACCGAAGAAGCAGAAGACCGGCCCCTACCCCTGCTCCACCACCGGGTACACCGACCACGACGGCACGCAGGGACCCGTCCGCCGGGGCGACGGCAGCGTCGTCCCCGACCAGACGGACACCGTCTTCTAGAGGAAGGGGCTGGAGGAAGGGGCTAGAGGAAGGTCCGCCCCTCACCCCGGTAGGTCGGAACGGAAGCGGTCACCCGGTCCCCCTCGACCAGGTGCAGGGTGTCGAACCGCTCGCACAGCTCCCCGGCCTTCGCGTGCCGGAACCAGACCCGGTCGCCGATCAGCAGGTCGTCGGCCGGGCTCCCCAGCAGCGGGGTCTGCACCTCGCCCGCACCCTCCTGCGGGTCGTAGCGCAGCCCCGCCGGCAGGTACGGCACCGGCAGCCGGTCGGCGCCCGCCGCCCCCGAGGCCGGATAGCCCCCGCCCAGCACCGTCACCACCCCCACCCCGGGCCGCCGCACCACGGGCTGCGCGAACAGCGCGGCCGGACGCCCCCGGAACGTCGTGTAGTTGTCGAACAGCCGGGGCACGTACAGCCCCGACCCGGCGGCGATCTCCGTCACCGCCCCCTCGGCCGCGGTCTCCGCCACGCTCCCCGTACCGCCGCCGTTGACGAACTCCAGGTCCGGCACCACCGCCCGTACCGCGCGCACCGCCTCCGCCCGCCGCACGGCCAGCTCCTTGCGGGCCGTGCTCTGCATCAGCCGGATCATCCGCGACCGCACCGGCCGCCCGGCCGGCGCGTCCCCGACCCCGGCGACGTGCCCCTCGTAGCCCATCAGGCCGACCACCCGGAACCCCGGACGCGACGCCACCGCCCGCGCCAGCTCCGCCAGCTGCCCGGGCTCCCGCAGCGGCGACCGCCGCGCCCCGACCCGCACCCGCCCCCCGAACAACCACAGGGCGGTGTCCAGTTCCAGGCAGACCCGGACCTCCTCGGCCCCGCCGTCCCGCGCCCGGTCGATCAGCTCCAGCTGCGCCGGGTCGTCCACCATCACGGTGACCGCCCGCGCCAGCTTCGCGTCCCCGGCCAGCTCCGCGAAACCGGCCCGGTCGGCGGACGGATAGGCGAGCAGCACGTCCTCGAACCCGGACCGCGCGAGCCACAACGACTCGGCGAGGGTGTAGGACATGATCCCCGCGAACCCGGGCCGCGCCAGGACCCGTTCGAGCAGCGCCCGGCACCGCACGGACTTGCTGGCCACCCGCACCGGCTTCCCGCCGGCCCGCCGGACGAGGTCGTCGGCGTTGGCGTCGAAGGCGTCCAGGTCCACGATGGCGAGGGGCGCGTCCAGATGCGCGGTCGCCCGGTCGTACCGGGCCCGGTCCGAAGTCATGGGCGGCAGCTTGCCAGACGCTTCTACCGGTGGGTAGGCCCTTGCCCCGGCCGGGCGGTGTGCGGGTGCCGCCGCTGCGCGGGGCGAGGTCCCCTACCCGCCCTTCCACCGTTCCCAGGGGCGCTGCCCCTGACCCCGCGCCTCAAGCGCCGGCGGGGCTGGGAGTGCCGCGGGCTCCGTTGCGCTCAAACACCGCGAGGGCTGGAACTCCGCTGCGCGAAATCCAGCCTCGCCGGCGTTTGGGGCGCGGGGGTCCGGGGGCGGACCCCCAGGACGGGTCCGGGCGCGGCCCGGGGAACGGTGGAAGGGCGGGTAGGGGACGGCCCCGCGCAGCGGTGCGGCCGGCGGGGCCGGCGCCCACCGGGGCCAGGGCCCCGCCGGGGCAACGGCCCCGTAGAGTACGGGCAGGCAGCCGTACGGAACGGGGGGCGGAGCCGCCGCATGACCACGACGACACCACGGACCGAGGTCCTGGACGCCCCCGGCCCGCCGCCGCACCGGCCCCGCCGCCACCCCGTCAGGGTCGTCACGGCCGCGGCGTGCGCCCTCCTCGGCACCGCCCTCCTCGCCAGCGCCGCCGCCACCGCCTGGAGCGACCACCGCGCCGCGCACCGCCCCCTGCCCCCCGGCGCCGCCTACCGCCAGGCCGCCTCGCTGTGGCGGTCGGCCCCCGTGGACAGCCTCCTGCCCCCCGTACTGGACGCCCCCGAAGCCGGCCCCGGCGGCGCCGACCGCAGCTGGACCCGTATCGCCCTCGCGCCCGACGCCGACTGCGCGGCCGCCCTGCCCGCCGACTGGCGGACCGCGCTCGCCGCCACCGGCTGCACCCGCGTGCTCCGCGCCACCTACACCGACGCCACCCGCAGCTCCCTCGTCAGCGTCGGCCTGGTCTTCACCCCCGCCGACGCCGCCGCCATGGCCGCCCTCCGGGGCCGCCTGGGCGTCCCGCCCGCCTACGAGTACGCCGACGCGCGCCGCGCCGCCTGGACGGCGACGGTCTCCGCCGAGGCCCCGGCCGTCGTCTACGCCGTCTCCGCCTTCGCCGACGGCCGTACCGTCGACGCGCCCGTCCCCGCCGAGGAAGCGGTCCGCCAGGGCGCCACCGGGACCGTCGCCGAAGCCGGGCTCGGCCACGACGCCAAGGCCGCCGCCGACCGGGTCGTACAGGCCCTCACCGCCCTCGCCGCCCCGGACGCGGCGCCGGGCGCGGCACCGTCGAAGGGGTCCGCCCGATGAACCCGAACCCCCTCCGCGCCGCAGCCGCCGCCGGCCTCGCCGCCGCCCTCCTCGCCGTGACCGCCGCCCACCCCGCCGCCGCCGACACCATCCGCGACCGGCAGTGGGGACTGCTCGCCCTGCGCGCCGAGGAGGCCTGGGGCACCACCCAGGGCGAGGGGGTCACCGTCGCCGTCCTCGACACCGGCGTGGACGCCACCCACCCCGACCTCACCGGCCAGGTCCTCGACGGCACCGACCTCGTCGGCATGGGTGCCGGCCGCGGCGACCGCGCCTGGGCCCGCCACGGCACCGCGATGGCCAGCATCATCGCGGGCCGGGGCCACGGCCCCGACCGCTCGCAAGGGGTCCTCGGCATCGCGCCCCACGCGAAGATCCTGCCGGTCCGGGTGATCCTGGAGGAGGGCGACCCGGGCCGGAACAAGGCCCGCGACAGCAAGTCCGGCGCCCTCGCCGAGGGCATCCGCTGGGCCGCCGACCACGGCGCAGACGTGATCAACCTCTCGCTCGGCGACGACAGCGACTCCGCGCACCACGAGGCCGCCGAGGACGAGGCCGTCCAGTACGCACTCGGCAAGGGCGTGGTCGTCGTCGCCTCCGCGGGCAACGGCGGCGAACGCGGGGACCACACCTCCTACCCCGCCGCCTACCCCGGCGTCATCGCCGTCGCGGCCGTCGACCGCCAGGGCCGCAAGGCGCCCTTCTCCACCCGCCACTGGTACGCCACCGTCAGCGCCCCCGGCGTCGACGTGGTCATCGCCGACCCCGACCGCTCCTACTACGAGGGCTGGGGCACCAGCGCCGCCGCGGCCTTCGTGTCCGGCGCCGTGGCCCTCGTCAAGGCCGCCCACCCGGGTCTGTCCCCGGCGCAGGTCAAGAAACTGCTGGAGGACACCGCCGCCGAGCGCCCGGCCGGCGGCCGCGACGACGGCCGGGGTCACGGCACGGTCGACGCCGTCGCCGCGCTCCAGGCCGGCTCCGCGCTGCGCCCCGAGGCGCCCGTCCCGGCCGCCGTCCCCGCCGGGCGGCGGTACTTCGGCCCCGGCCCCGAGCAGGCCCGCCCCGGCGGGCGCCGGAAGGTGCCCGGGGTCCCGGCGGCCGCGGCCGGGGGAGCGGCCCTTCTGGTGCTGGCCGCCGTACTGGCCCGGCGCCCGCGCGCCGCACGCCGGGACACGTCGGGATAGGGTCGGTTGATTGTGGCGACCAAGAACATTCCAGACCCCGGTTTCTCCGACGACGACGGCACCGCGGACCCCCGGCTGAGCGCCGCCCTGGCCGCCTGGGCGGCCGACCGGGCGGCCGAACCGCAGCTGCTGGCGGCGCTGAAGGACGCCCGGCTGCTGGTGCCCGTCGTGGCGATGCTCGGCGAGGTCGAGACGGACCCGGAGACCGGCCTCAAGCGCGAGAAGACCAGCGACATGGCCGTGCCCACCCTGACGGCGGGGAACCGGCGGGCGCTGCCCGCCTTCACCTCGATCGCCTCGCTGGCCCTGTGGGACCCGGCGGCCCGCCCGGTGGCGGTCCCGCTGCACCAGGCGCTGGCCGCCGCCGCGCACGAGAAGGCCGACACCGTCGTCATCGACCTGGCGGGCCCCGTCCCGTACCAGCTGACCGGCCCCGCGCTGCTCGCGCTGGCCGAGGGCCGCACGGACGCCGACCCGCTGGCGGACCCCGCCGTGCGCGAGGCGGTACGGGCGGCCGTGGCCGCCGAGCCCGCGGTGCTCCGCGCCCACCTGGGCCGGGGCGGCGCCGACGCGGACGGCACCCTGGCCATCGTGCTCTCCGCCGACGCCGAGCCCGCTCCGGCGGCCCGCCGGGTGGCCGAGGCGCTGGCGGCGGACGAGACCCTGCGGGGCCGGCTCGTACGCGGCCTGGACCTGGCCCTGCTCCCGGCCGGCGGCCCGGTCCCGCCGGGGGACGCGCTCTTCACGCGCTGAGGTCCGTACGCCGGACGTGCCGGAGGGCCGCCCGCGGAACCTCGCGGGCGGCCCTCCGGTGTGAGAGGTGCGCGGAAGCGGAACCGGTCAGGCGTAGACCGGACCCGTGAACTTCTCGCCCGGGCCCTGGCCCGGTTCGTCCTGGACGATCGAGGCCTCGCGGAAGGCCAGCTGGAGCGACTTCAGGCCGTCGCGCAGCGGGGCGGCGTGGAAGGAGCTGATCTCGGTGGCGCTGGCGGTCACCAGGCCGGCCAGGGCGGTGATCAGCTTGCGGGCCTCGTCGAGGTCCTTGTGCTCGGAGTCCGGCTTGTCCAGGCCCAGGTTGACCGCCGCGGCGCTCAGCAGGTGGACGGCCACCGTGGTGATGACCTCGACGGCCGGGACGTCCGCGATGTCGCGGGTCATCTCGTCGTAGTCGGGAGTGGTGGAATCGGAGGGCGTCGCGTCAGTCATGCGCTCCACGATAGGTCGTGCGGCGGCCTTGCAATGCGTGGGGTACTATGTACATCGACCGGCCGGACACATGCGTGCCCGGCCCACAAGTGGAGGCTCCGATCTCCCACCCGACCACCCTCCGGGGAGGCGGGTCATCCGGTCAGGCGGTATCCATCGTTCCGTACGGACGATGGAAAGCCGCCGATCTGCGCCCCGCGGTTCGCACGCGGCGGTGCTCCGGTTGTTTTGGAGCCCCTGCCTGTGCCCGGCGGGGCTTTTTGCATTCTCCGCCGTGGTGAGGTCTGACGACAAAAGACGTCAGCGGTTGTCTGCCAGGCAGCCGTGTGGTGCTACCGAGGAGGATCCATCAGCACCGAGCCCCGCATCAACGATCGGATTCGAGTCCCTGAGGTGCGACTCGTCGGTCCCAGCGGCGAACAGGTGGGCATTGTTCCGCTTGCGAAGGCGCTTGAGCTCGCGCAGGAGTACGACCTGGACCTGGTCGAGGTCGCGGCCTCCGCTCGCCCGCCGGTCTGCAAGCTCATGGACTACGGCAAGTTCAAGTACGAGTCGGCCATGAAGGCCCGTGAGGCGCGCAAGAACCAGGCGCACACGGTCATCAAGGAGATGAAGCTCCGGCCGAAGATCGACCCGCACGACTATGACACCAAGAAGGGTCACGTCGTTCGGTTCCTCAAGCAGGGCGACAAGGTCAAGATCACGATCATGTTCCGTGGTCGCGAGCAGTCCCGGCCGGAACTCGGCTACCGACTGCTGCAGCGTCTCGCTTCGGACGTCGAGGAGCTCGGCTTCATCGAGTCGAACCCGAAGCAGGACGGCCGAAACATGATCATGGTTCTCGGTCCGCACAAGAAGAAGACCGAGGCGATGGCCGAGGCCCGTGAGGCGCAGGCCGCGCGCAAGGCCGAGCGCCAGGGCGGTACCGCCGCCGACGCCGCTCCGGCCGAGGCCGAGGCCGAGGCCGCCGAGGTCGTCGAGGCCGAGGTCGAGGTCGAGGCCGACGGCTCCGCCGAGGCGAACGCCGAGGCCTGATCCCGGGACAGCCCGTTCCGGATCACCCAACAACATGACGCTCCCGCGAGCCGGTCCCCGGACCGGCGGGAGCGCCACCGACGAGGAGATAACGGCGCCATGCCGAAGAACAAGACGCACAGCGGTACCAAGAAGCGCTTCAAGGTCACCGGCTCCGGCAAGGTGCTCCGTGAGCGCGCCGGCAAGCGCCACCTGCTCGAGCACAAGTCGTCCCGCATCACCCGTCGCCTGACCGGCAACGCGGAGATGGCTCCCGGCGACGCCGCGAAGATCAAGAAGCTTCTCGGCATCTGATGTCCTCCGCTCCCCCCGGGGAGCGGGACGTCAAGACCGGGACCCCATCGAATTTCGGGTCGTGTGACCACATCCACGGCCCCGCTACAAGGAGTAAAAAGTGGCACGCGTCAAGCGGGCAGTAAACGCCCACAAGAAGCGCCGGGCGATCCTCGAGGCGGCCTCCGGCTACCGCGGTCAGCGTTCGCGCCTGTACCGCAAGGCCAAGGAGCAGGTCACCCACTCGCTGGTCTACAACTTCAACGACCGCAAGAAGCGCAAGGGCGACTTCCGTCAGCTGTGGATCCAGCGCATCAACGCCGCTGCCCGCCAGAACGGCATGACGTACAACCGCCTCATCCAGGGTCTGAAGGCCGCCAACATCGAGGTGGACCGCAAGATCCTCGCGGAGCTGGCCGTCAACGACGCCAACGCGTTCGCCGCGCTGGTCGAGGTCGCGCAGAAGGCCCTCCCGGCCGACGTCAACGCGCCCAAGGCCGCTGCCTAAGGCCTGGCCGGCCGCGTAAGCAGTCGGCATCCTCGGACCCGCAGGCGATTCGCCTGCGGGTCCGAGTGTTTTCCCCGCACGGCAGAGGTGCCCCCGCACCGCCCGTGCCCGCACCGCTCGCGCCCCGCGCGCCCCGCACCCCGAGAGGGACCGCAGAGACCATGGCCGACCTGGGTCACCACGAGCTGATCTCCCCCCGATCCCCGCGGGTGGCCGCCGCCCGGCGGCTGGCGCGGCGCAACTTCCGCACCAAGGAGCGCCGGTTCATCGCCGAGGGCCCGCAGGCCGTCCGCGAGGCGGTCGAGCACCGGGGGGCCCAGGGCGCGACCCTGATCGAGCTGTTCGCCACCGTCGAGGCCGCCGAGCGCTACGCCGACATCGTCGAGGCCGCGCTGCTGGCCGGGGCCCGGGTGCACTACGCCTCCGACGAGGTGCTCGCGGAGGTCTCGCAGACCGTGACCCCGCAGGGCCTGGTGGGCGTCTGCCACTTCCTGGACTCCCCGTTCGAGGAGATCATCAAGGCCGGGCCCCGCCTGGTCGCCGTCCTCGCCCACGTCCGCGACCCCGGGAACGCCGGCACGGTGCTGCGCTGCGCGGACGCCGCCGGCGCCGACGCCGTGGTGCTGACCGACGCCTCCGTCGACCTGTACAACCCGAAGTCCGTACGGGCCTCAGTGGGCTCCCTCTTCCACCTTCCGGTGGCCGTCGGCGTGCCGGTGGAGCAGGCCGTGGAGGGGCTGCGGGCCGCCGGAGTACGGATCCTCGCCGCCGACGGGGCCGGAGAGGACGACCTGGACGCCGAGCTGGACGCGGGCACCATGGGCGGGCCCTCCGCATGGGTCTTCGGCAACGAGGCCTGGGGCCTGCCCGAGGAGACCCGGGCGCTCGCGGACGCCGTCGTGCGGGTCCCGATCCACGGCAAGGCCGAGAGCCTGAACCTCGCGACGGCCGCCGCCGTGTGCCTCTACGCGTCCGCGCGTGCACAGCGGGCGCCCGGAGGGTGCCGCTCCGTGACCCCCAGCTAGTAATGTGGCCGCCCGGGGGCCCACTGAGCTACCCGGAGATGTGGGGTACGGGGACATGACCGTCGGTACGAACAGCTCGCCAGGGGCCGCCGGCACGGCCGAGGAGCGGTTCGGGGACGCCGCCGGACCCACGGGTCCCGGCGCGCCCGCGCCGCCGGCCGCCCCCGGCCCCCCGGCGGCGGCCCCGGACTCCCTGGGCTTCGTACCGCCGCAGGCGGGGCGCGCCCAGGACCGCGAGGCCGCCGGGCGGCCGGCGGACGGCCCGGCCCGTCCGGGCGCGACCGCCCCGGACCCCGTCATCGACCCCGACGAACTGCCCGACGGGCTCGTCGTCGCCGACCACACCGGACACGTCGTCTGCTTCAACCGGGCCGCCTCCCGGATCACCGCCATCCCCGCCGGCCAGGCCATCGGCGCCCGCATCGAGCGCGCGCTGCCGCTGGAGGACCTCGAAGGCCGCCGCTGGTGGGCGCTGACCGACCCGTACGGCGGGCTCGCCACCCGGCGCGGCCAGCCCGAGCGGAACCTGCTGCTGCCCGGCGGGCGCGAGGTGCTCGTCTCCGCCCGCTACGTGCGCACCCACCCCACCGGCCCCCTCAGCCGCCTCGTGGTCACCCTGCGCGGCACCGAGGCCCGGCGCCGCACCGAGCGCAGCCACGCCGAGCTGATCGCGACGGTCGCGCACGAGCTGCGCTCCCCGCTGACCTCGGTGAAGGGCTTCACCGCCACCCTGCTCGCCAAGTGGGAGCGGTTCACCGACGACCAGAAGCGGCTGATGCTGGAGACCGTCGACGCCGACGCCAACCGCGTCACCCGGCTGATCGCCGAACTCCTCGACATCTCCCGCATCGACTCCGGCCGCCTGGAGGTCCGCCGCCAGCCGGTCGACCTCGCCGCTGCCGTGGGCCGCCACGTCCAGGCGCTCACCGCGAACGGCCAGGCGCCCGAGCGGTTCCTCGTACGGGTCAGCAGCCCGCTGCCCGACTGCTGGGCCGACCCGGACAAGATCGACCAGATCCTCGGCAACCTCCTCGAAAATGCGGTGCGCCACGGTGACGGAACGGTCACCATCGACGTAGCACCGCACGAGAAGGGAACAGCCGTCACCGTGACCGACGAAGGCCCCGGGATCCCCGAGGAGTCGATGGCCCGCGTCTTCACCCGCTTCTGGCGGGGGAGCAAGCGCGGCGGCACCGGCCTGGGCCTGTACATCGTCAAGGGCATCGTGGAGGCCCACGGCGGCGCCATCACGGTCGGCCGCGGCCCCGGAGGCGGCGCCGAGTTCCGATTTATCCTGCCCGTGAGCGCCCCGGCCTACCTCACGCAGTAACCCTGCGGAGAGTCTCACCGGGCGGCCCACGGGCTCCTCCACCCCCGGCGGCCCTTAGACTCGTCCTTTGGCACCTTTGTGTCCTTGTGCCGATCGAGCCCGAGGCGTTTCGATCACGTCGCGCGGGGACCCACCAGCCAGCCATCGGAAGTACGGGAAGAGATGTCGGCACCGAACAAGTCGTACGACCCTGTCGAGGTCGAGGCACTGAAACCGGAAGAGATCGAGCGCATGCGGGACGAGGCGCTCGCCGCCTTCGCGTCCGCCGGCGACCTCGACGAGCTCCGCGAGGCGAAGACCGCGCACATGGGCGACCGCTCGCCCCTGGCGCTCGCCAACCGCGAGATCGGCGCCCTGCCGCCCCAGGCCAAGGCCGAGGCGGGCAAGCGCGTCGGACAGGCCCGCGGCGCCGTGAACAAGGCCTTCGGGGCCCGCACGGTCCAGCTGGAGGCCGAGCGCGACGAGCGGGTGCTGGTCGAGGAGGCGGTGGACGTCACGCTGCCCTACGACCGCGTGCCCGCCGGCGCCCGCCACCCCCTGACCACGCTGATGGACCGCATCGCGGACATCTTCGTCGGCATGGGCTACGAGGTCGCGGAAGGCCCCGAGGTCGAGGCGGAGTGGTTCAACTTCGACGCCCTCAACTTCACGCCCGACCACCCGGCGCGCCAGATGCAGGACACCTTCTTCGTCCGGGGCCCCGAGGGCACCCGGGGCGACGAGTCCGGCGTCGTGCTGCGCACCCACACCTCCCCGGTGCAGGCGCGCTCGCTGCTGGAGCGCAAGCCCCCCGTCTACATCGTCTGCCCGGGCCGCGTGTACCGCACCGACGAGCTCGACGCGACGCACACCCCGGTCTTCCACCAGGTCGAGCTGCTCGCCGTGGACGAGGGCCTGACCATGGCCGACCTCAAGGGCACCATCGACCACATGGTCAAGGAGCTCTTCGGGGAGCAGACCACCACCCGGCTGCGCCCGCACTTCTTCCCCTTCACCGAGCCGTCCGCCGAGATGGACATGCAGTGCTACGTCTGCCGCGGCGAGTCGGTGGGCAACCCCGACCGTCCCTGCCGTACCTGCTCCAGCGAGGGCTGGATCGAGCTCGGCGGCTGCGGCATGGTCAACCCGAAGGTGCTCACCGCCTGCGGTGTGGACCCGGAGAAGTACAGCGGGTTCGCCTTCGGCTTCGGCATCGAGCGGATGCTGATGTTCCGTCACAACGTTGAAGACATGCGAGACATGGTCGAGGGTGACGTGCGCTTCACCCGGCCGTTCGGGAGTGAGATCTGATGCGCGTCCCGCTTTCCTGGCTGCGGGAGTACGTCGACCTCCCCGCGGGCGAGACCGGCCGTGACGTGGCCGCCAAGCTGGTCGACGCCGGCCTCGAGGTCGAGACCGTCGAGACGCTCGGCGCCGGCCTCAAGGGCCCCCTCGTCGTCGGCCAGGTGCTGACCATCGAGGAGCTCGAGGGCTTCCGCAAGCCGATCCGCTTCTGCACGGTCGACGTCGGCACCGCCAACGGCACCGGCGAGCCGCAGGAGATCGTCTGCGGCGCCCGGAACTTCTCCGTCGGCGACAAGGTCGTCGTGGTCCTGCCCGGCGCCGTCCTGCCCGGCGACTTCGCGATCGCCTCGCGCAAGACGTACGGCAAGACCTCGCACGGCATGATCTGCTCCGGCGAAGAGCTCGGCATGGGCGACGACGGCACGCACGGCATCATCGTGCTGCCGCCGGAGTACGAGCCCGGCACCGACGCGATCGAGCTGCTCCAGCTCGTCGACGAGGTCCTCGACATCGACATCACCCCGGACCGCGGCTACTGCATGTCCATGCGCGGTGTGGCCCGCGAGGCCGCCACCGCCTACGGCCTGCCGCTGCGCGACCCGGCGCTGCTCGACGTGCCTGCGCCGAACTCGTACGGCTACGCCGTGCAGATCTCCGACCCGGCCGGCTGCGACCGCTTCACCGCCCGCACGGTGACCGGCCTCGACCCCGAGGCGCGGTCCCCGATCTGGCTCACGCGCCGCCTCCAGAAGGCGGGCATGCGCCCGATCTCGCTGGCCGTGGACATCACCAACTACGTGATGCTGGAGCTCGGCCAGCCGCTGCACGCCTACGACCGCGCGCGCCTCGACGGCGCGATCGGCGTCCGCCGTGCCGAGCAGGGCGAGAAGTTCACCACCCTCGACGGCGTCAAGCGCACGCTCGACGCCGAGGACCTGGTGATCACCGACAGCAGCGGCCCGATCGGGCTCGCCGGTGTCATGGGCGGCGCCAACACCGAGATCGCCGACTCCGTCACCGACCCGGAGACGGGCGCCGTCACCGGCACCACGGACGTGGTGATCGAGGCCGCGCACTTCGACTCCGTGTCGATCTCGCGCACCGCCCGCCGCCTGAAGCTCTCCTCGGAGGCCTCCAAGCGCTTCGAGCGGGGCGTCGACCCGCAGGCCGCCGCCGCGGCCGCGCAGCGGACCGTCGACCTCCTCGTGCTGCTCGCCGGCGGCACCGCCGAGGCCGGCGTCACCGAGCTCACCGCCCCGGGCGCCCCGCGCACCATCGCGATGAGCGCCGACCACCCGGACCGGGTCGCGGGCATGGAGTACGGCCGCGAGACCGTCGTGCGCCGCCTCCAGGAGGTCGGCTGCGACGTCTACGGCCAGGACGAGCTCGTCGTCACCGTCCCCTCGTGGCGGCCCGACCTCGCCGAGCCCAACGACCTCGCCGAAGAGGTCATCCGGCTGGAGGGCTACGGGAACCTCCCGTCCACCCTCCCGCAGGTGCCCTCCGGCCGCGGCCTGACCGCGCGCCAGCAGCTGCACCGCCGGGTCGGCCGCGCGCTGGCCGGCGCCGGCTACGTCGAGGCGCTGAGCTACCCGTTCATCGGCGAGGCCGTCTTCGACCAGCTCCAGCTGCCCGCGCACGACGCGAGCCGCCAGGTCGTCAAGCTGGTCAACCCACTGTCCGACGAGGAGCCGGCGCTGCGCACCACGCTGCTGCCGGGCCTGCTCGGCGCGCTGCGCCGCAACGACAGCCGGGGCAGCCACGACCTCGCGCTCTTCGAGACCGGCTCGGTCTTCCGCGCCGCCGCCGAGGCGGGCGTCGCCGTACGCCTGCCCGTCGACCGGCGTCCCACGGACGAGGAGGTCGCCACCCTCGACGCGGCCCTGCCCGCGCAGCCGCGGTACGCCGCGGTCGTGCTGGCCGGTGCGCGCGAGCAGGCCGGCTGGTGGGGCAAGGGCCGTCCGGCCGACTGGGCGGACGCCGTCCAGGCCGCCCGCGCGCTGGCCGTCGAGGCCGGCGCCGAGCTGGTCGTCCGCCAGGGCCAGTACGGCCCCTGGCACCCGGGCCGCTGCGCCGAGCTGGTCGTCACCGTCGACGGTGTCGAGCAGGTCATCGGCCACGCCGGCGAGCTGCACCCGCGCGTGGTCAAGGCCATGGGCCTGCCCGCCCGCACCAGCGCCATGGAGCTCGACCTGGACCGCCTCGCGGCGGCCGGCGGCGAGGCCGTGCAGGCGCCCCGGATCTCCACCTTCCCGGTGGCGACCCAGGACGTCGCGCTGATCGTGGACGCCTCCGTCCCCGCCGCGGCGGTGGAGGACGCGCTGCGCAAGGGCGCCGGCGAACTGCTGGAGTCCCTGCGGCTGTTCGACGTGTTCACCGGTGAGCAGGTCGGCGAGGGCAAGAAGTCCCTCGCGTACGCGCTGCGCTTCCGCGCGGCCGACCGGACGCTGACCGCCGAGGAGTCCACGGCCGCGCGCGACGCGGCGGTGGCACTGGCCGGCGAGCGGACCGGGGCGGTGCTGCGGGGCGCGTAGCGCTGCCGCTTTGAGTCCCGCTGAGGGGCGCGTCCGGATCCCCGGGCGCGCCCCTCACCCGTTCGGGTGGCCTACGGGTGCCCTGCCCGGGCCGGTCCCCTACCCGCCCTTCAACCGTTCTCGCCTCAGTCGCCGGCGCGGCTCGAAGACCCGGGGCTCCGCCCCCGGACCCCGCCGGCGTTCGAGGCGCTGGGGGCACCTCCCTCCCAGCGGTAGCTGGGGGAGGGTCTGGGGGCGGAGCCCCCAGGGCACGGTGGAAGGGCGGGTAGGGGACCGGCCCCGCGCAGCGGCACGCACGCACGCGCACGCGCCCGCGCGGCTGGCGGGCGCGCCGTGCCGCATCGGCGGCCCCGCGCAGCGGTGCACCCGGGCACGGGCACACCCGCGCGGCTGGCTGCGGGCGTGCGCGCCGTGCCGCGGCACCGGGAGGGCGGCCCCACCGCCGACGCCGCCCCCGGGGTGCCGCGCCGCGGCCGCGGCCGACCGGTGCGGACCCGCCCGGCCCGGGGGGAGTGGTACGGCCCGGGCGGATCCGTGTCACCGGCGGAGCCGCTCCGCACCGGGCCGGTGGACGGACCCGGTACGGAACCGGCCCGGCTCCGGCGGGGTCCGGCGACCAACCGGACCGCGGCGGAGCCGTGGTGCGCCGCCCGCGCCCGCCATGGAGTGTCGGGCAGACAGCGGGGCGGGCGGCGCGGTGCCGGGTCGTCGCACTGTACGAGGGGGAGCCGACGACCGGGCGGCCTCCTTGGCGAGGCTCTTAAGTGAACCGCCTCCAGGCCCCCGAACGGCAGGGTGCGCAACGCATTTATGCGCGCACTCGGTTCACACCCCGTGTGAAGGAAACGCGGAACGCCCCCGCGCGCACCGCTCAGCCACTAGCCTGAATCCGACGAGCCCTTGGAGCGGCCCATGCAGCCCAATGCACTGCTCGACGCCCTCCTCGCCGAGGCGGGCATGTCCCACGCCGGACTCGCCGCGCATGTCAACCAGGCGGGCCGGTCCCGCGGACTCGCGCTGCGCTACGAACACACCGCGGTCTCCCGCTGGCTGAAGGGGCAGCGCCCCCGCGGCCAGGTGCCCGACCTGATCTGCGAGGTGCTGGGCGGCCGGCTGCAACGCCCCGTCGGGCTCGACGACATCGGGCTCGGGATCCCCGGCCGGCAGAGCCCGCACGGCACCCGGCTCAGCGGCTTCGTCGACCGCGCCACCGCCCTGTGGCTCTCCGACGAGCTGGGCCGGCCCGCGCAGCTCACGGCGCAGGCCCTCACCGGCACCCCGGCCGTGATCCCGGTGTGGGAGTGGGAGAACCCGCCCGAGGACGCCGACGTGTCCCGGGTGGGGCGGCACCGGATCGGGCCCGAGCACATCGAGATCCTGCGCGCCGCCCGGGTGCACTACGAGCTGATGTACCGCCGGGCCGGCGGGATGGCCACCCGGGCCCGGATCGTGCGCTTCCTCGGCAGCGAGACCGCCCCGATGCTGCGCGGGAGCTACTCCGACGAGGTCGGCCGCCCGCTGCACCGGGCCACCGGGTCCCTGGTGGCCGTCGCGGGGATCTGCGCGTACGACTCCGACGCCCACGGCCTCGCCCAGCGCTACTTCCACCAGGCGCTGCGGCTCGCCAAGGCCAGCGGGGACCGGGGGCTCGGGGCGTACGTGATCGCCCTGCTGGTCAACCAGTCCCTGCACCTGAAGGAGTACCGCCAGGCCCTGGCCTTCGCCGAGGCCGCGCTGCGCGCCGCCGGCCCGGACACCACCCCGGCGCTGGGGGCCGACCTGTACGCGATGCAGGCCAAGGCCTATGCGCAACTCGGCGACACCCCGGCCGCGTTGGCGTGCATCCGGCGCGCCGAGGCGGCGGCCGAGCGGATCAGGCCCGGCAGCGAGCCCGCCGAGACCGGCTACGTCCAGCCCGGCCTGGTCAACGTACAGGTGGCGGAGGCGCTGTTGAGCCTGGGGGACCTCGCGGGGGCGCACGAGCAGGCGGCCGAGGCGGTGGGGACCCCGGCGCACGACCGGGGGCGGGTGCACCGCCTCGCGATGCTGTGCGAGATCCAGCTGCGGCAGGGGGAGGCCGAGAGGGCGGTGGCTTCGGCGGCCGAAATGGCCGAGCGGGCCCAGGGGATGGAGTCGCTGCGCCTGCGGGACCGGCTGCGGACCGTCCGGGAGCAGCTGCTGAGCAGCGGGTGCTCCGGTGCGGAGGAGACCGCGTACCTCATCGACGGGGCGCTGCGCGTTCCCCTCTGAGGGCGTCTGCTGCTGCCATGTTGCCACCAACGGATGCGGAAGGTGGCATTACCGTGCAGTGGACGAACCTGAGTGAGCAGACCGTGTACAAGAACCGCTGGTTCGATGTGAACCTCGCGGACGTGGAACTCCCCGACGGCCGGCACCTGGACCACTTGGTGATCCGGCTGCGGCCGGTCGCCGTCGCCACGGCCGTCAACGAGGCCGACGAGGTGCTGCTGCTGTGGCGGCACCGGTTCATCACCGGCAGCTGGGGCTGGGAGCTGCCCGCCGGGGTGGTCGAGGACGGGGAGTCGGTCGAGGCGGCGGCCGCGCGGGAGATGGAGGAGGAGTCGGGCTGGCGGCCCGGCCCGCTTCACCACCTGATGACCGTGGAGCCCTCCAACGGGCTGACCGACGCCCGCCACCACCTCTACTGGGCGGACGGGGCCGCGTACGTCGGCGAACCGGAGGACGCCTTCGAGTCCTCGCGCCGGGAGTGGGTCCCGCTCAAGCTGGTCCCGGACATGATCGCGCGCGGGGAGGTCCCGGCCGCCAACATGGCGGCCGGGCTCCTCCTGCTGCACCACCTGAGGCTGGGCCGCCCCTAGGGGGTGTCCGGGTGGTTCAGCCGTACGGGTAGAAGCCCGAGCCCGTCTTGCGGCCCAGGCGGCCCGCGTCCACCATGCGCTGGAGCAGCGGGGGAGCGGCGTACAGCGGCTCCTTGTACTCGGCGTACATCGAATCGGCGATCGAGACGATGGTGTCCAGGCCGATCAGGTCGGACAGCTTGAGCGGGCCCATCGGGTGGGCGCAGCCCAGCTCCATGCCGTTGTCGATGTCCTCGCGGCTCGCGATGCCCGACTCGAACATCCGGATCGCGGACAGCAGGTACGGCACCAGGAGCGCGTTGACGACGAAGCCGGACCGGTCCTGGGCGCGGACGGCGTGCTTCTTCAGCACGTCCCGCACCAGGGCCTCGGACCGCTTGACGGTCTCCTCGCTCGTCGTCAGCGCCGGGATCAGCTCGACGAGCCGCTGCACGGGCGCCGGGTTGAAGAAGTGGATGCCGATGACCTGGTCGGGCCGCGAGGTCGCGACGGCCAGCTTGACCAGCGGGATCGAGGAGGTGTTGGAGGCGAGGATCGCGTCCGGGCGGGTGATCACCTGGTCCAGGACCTGGAAGATCTCCGTCTTGACCTGCTCGTTCTCGACGACGGCCTCGATGACGAGGTCGCGGTCGGCGAACTCGCCGAGGTCGGTGGTGAAGGTGAGCCGGGCCAGGGTGGCGTCCCGCTCCTCCTCGCTGATCTTGCCGCGTTCGGCGGCCTTGGTCAGCGAGTTGTGCAGCCGGGTGCGCCCGATCTCCAGGGCCTCCCCGGTGGTCTCGGCGACCCTCACCTCAAGACCGCTGCGGGCGCACACCTCCGCGATGCCCGCGCCCATCTGGCCACAGCCCACCACGCCGACCTTGGTGATGTCGGTCGGGAGGGTAGAGAGGTCCGTCACATCGTGCCTTTCGCTGCTCATCCATCGCGGGTCCCCCGTGTTCGGCAGTGGTAACTGCATCCCGGCGCCCGCCACGCCCCCCGACGTTACTCCCGCGTTGCCCCCGGCGGCGGGCCGGGGCGGGGCATGCTGTGCCCACGCAGGGCATTGTCACGGAGAGGAACGGAGTCGTCACATGGCGCACATCGGACGGCGGGGAGTGCTGGCGGGAGCGGCGGGAGCGCTGGCCACGACGGCCGCGGGCCCCGCGGCGGCGGGGGCGGCGCAGCCGGGGACGGCAGCGGGGGTACGGGGACCGGCAGGGCCACCGGGGGCGCTCCCGGCGCGCGCCGCCGCCGGCGGCCGGGCGGGGACCGCGGAGTTCCGGGGGATGTGGATCGCGACCGTACAGAACGTCGACTGGCCCTCCGAGAGCGGGCTGTCCGCCCGGGAGCAGCGCACGGAGCTGATCAAGCTCCTCGACACGGCGGTGGCGCGCCGGCTCAACGCGGTCATCCTCCAGGTCCGGCCGGCCGCCGACGCGTTCTGGCCCTCGACGCGCGAGCCCTGGTCGCAGTGGCTGACCGGGGTGCAGGGCCGGGACCCGGGCTGGGACCCGCTGGGCACGGCCGTCACCGAAGCGCACGCGCGCGGGCTGGAGCTGCACGCCTGGTTCAACCCGTACCGGGTGGCCAACCACACCGAGCCCTCCCGGCTCGCGCCCTCGCACCCGGCCCGCCGCAACCCGGGCTGGACCGTCGCCTACGGCGGCAAGCTGTACTACAACCCGGGACTGCCCGAGGTGCGGTTCTTCGTCCAGGAGGCGATGCTCGACGCCGTCTCCCGCTACCCCGTCGACGCGGTGCACTGGGACGACTACTTCTACCCCTACCCCGTAGCGGGGGAGTACTTCGACGACGACGACGCCTTCGCGGAGCACGGCGGCTCCTTCACCTCCCGGGCCGCCTGGCGCCGCGACAACACCGACACCCTCGTCCGCGAGATGTCGCGGAAGCTGCGGGGGCGCAGTCCGGCGGTGCGGTTCGGCATCAGCCCCTTCGCGGTGTGGCGCAACCAGGGAACCGACCGGCTCGGCTCGGCCACCCGGGCGCTCCAGACGTACGACGACCTCTACGCGGACACCCGCAAATGGGTCCTGGAGGGCTGGGTCGACTACATCGCCCCGCAGGCGTACTGGCACATCGGGTACGCGGCGGCCGACTACGCCGAGGTCGTGCGCTGGTGGGCGCAGACGGTCGCCGGCACCGGGGTGGACCTGTACGTGGGCGAGGCGCTGTACCGCTGCGACGCCCGCAGCTCCACCGCCGCCTGGCGGGATCCCGCCGAGCTGTCCCGGCACCTGACCCTCGCCCGCCGGTACGCGGAGGTCCGCGGCCACTCCTACTTCTCGGGGAAGTACGTGGTCGCGGACCCCAATGGAGCGCTGGCCAGGGTCGTCGCCGACCACTACCCGACGGCCGTGCCGCCGCGCTGAGTCAGCGCCAGGTGGCGGACTTGCCCTCGGGCTCGTCCGGATGGCGTACGACGCAGTCGGGGCCGGGGGACATGACGGCGTCGTGCCCGTCCGGGAAGTGGACCCGGTACGGAGGGGCGCCGTTCTCGCCCAGGACCTCGACGATCTCGCCCACCCTGTCGTGCTGGCCAACGACCCTGCCGTGCTGCACCAGCTGGTCGCCCTCGGTCGCGCGCATCTGCTGACCTCCCTCGGAGCCGGTCCGATCCGGTGCCAGTAGTTTAGGCCGATCCGAGGCTATTTGACCCGTTGAGTCACGGTGATGCAGACGAGGACCGCGCAGGCGGCCAGCGGTGTGGCCGGGGACAGGTGCTCGCCGAGCAGCGCCACCGACCACACCAGGGTCAGCAGCGGCTGGGCGAGCTGGAGCTGGCTGGCGCGCGCGGTGCCGATCTCGGCCATGCCCCGGTACCAGACGTACAGCCCGAAGAAGTTCGAGCCCGCGGCCACCCACACCAGACCGGTCACCCCGTGCCAGGTCAGGTGCACCGGCTCGGACGCCAGCGCGAACGCCGCGCCCGCCAGGCCCAGCGGCAGGCACAGCACCAGCGCCCAGCCGATCACCTGCCAGCCGGGCAGCGAGCGTGCCAGCCGCCCGCCCTCGGTGTAGCCGGCCGCGCACACCAGCAGGGCCCCGAACAGGCAGGCGTCGCCGGCGGAGGGGGCGCCGCCGCTCTGGGCCAGGGTGAAGACCAGGATCACCACGGCCCCGGCGACGGCCGCCGCCCAGAAGCGGCCCGACGGGCGGTTGCCCGTACGCAGCGCCGAGAAGGCGGCGGTGGTCAGCGGCAGCAGACCCACCACGACGGCGGCGTGCGAGGTGGTGGAGGTCCGCAGGGCCAGCGTGGTCAGCAGCGGGAAGCCCACCACCACCCCGCCCGCCACCACGGCGAGCCCGGCCCAGTGCTCCCGGGCCGGCAGCGGCACCCGCCCGGCCAGCAGGAAGGCGCCCGCGACGGCGGCGGCCAGGACGCTGCGCAGCGCGACGAGGGACCAGGGGCCGAAGCTCTCCAGACCCCAGGCGGTGGCGGGGAAGGTCAGCGAGAAGGTGACCACTCCGAGCATGGCGAGGGTCGTACCGCTGCGCGCGGCGGTACGACCGCCCCCCACCTGCACCGCTATCGAGGTCGGGTGAGTAGCGCTATTCTGTGCTGTCATGTATGAGCGTAGCAGTGTGGCCGAGCTGGCAGAATCCCTGCGATCGGAACTCGACCGCTACCCGGTGGGTGGAAAGCTCCCGTCGAGCCGGGCCATGGTGGAGCGATACAGGGTCAGCCCCGTCACCGTCTCCCGGGCCCTCGCGCAGCTCGCCGCCGAGGGGCTCGTCGTCACCCGGCCCGGCGCCGGGGCCTTCCGGGCGCACCCGCGCACGAGCGGCCCCGCGCCCGGGGACACCTCCTGGCAGGAAGTCGCCCTCAGCGCCGAAGGCGCCGGGGAGGTCGTCCCGCGCTCCGTGGACGCCACCGGGGTCGCGAACTCCCTCGCCGTACCGCCCGCCGGGGTCATCGAGCTCAACGGCGGCTACCTGCACCCCTCGCTCCAGCCCGAGCGGGCCATGGCGGCGGCCCTGGCCCGCGCCGGACGCCGGCCCGGGGCGTGGGGGCGGCCGCCCATGGAGGGGCTGCCCGAGCTGCGCGACTGGTTCGCCCGCGAGATCGGGGGCGCCGTCGGGTCGGTCGTCGCCGCCGACGTGCTGATCACCGCCGGCGGGCAGAGCGCGCTGACCACCGCCGTACGGGCGCTGGCCCCGCCCGGCGCGCCGATCCTGGTCGAATCGCCCACCTACCCCGGGCTGCTGGCCATCGCCCGCGCCTCCGGCTGCCGCCCGGTACCCGTCCCCATGGACGCCGAAGGGGTCCGGCCGGAGCTGCTGGCCGCCGCCTTCGAAGCCACCGGCGCGCGGGTCTTCGTATGCCAGCCGCTGTTCCAGAACCCGACCGGGGCCGTGCTGTCCGCCGCGCGGCGCACCGAGGTGCTGCGCATCGCGCGGGCCGCCGGGGCCTTCGTCATCGAGGACGACTACGCGCGCAACCTCGCCCACGAGGACGCGGGCCCGCTGCCCGCGACGCTCGCCGCCCAGGACTCCGACGGGGTCGTGGTCCACGTCCGGTCCCTGACCAAGGCCACCTCGCCCAGCCTGCGGGTCGGCGCGCTCGCCGCCCGGGGGCCGGTGCTGGACCGGTTGCGGGCCATCCAGGTCGTCGACAGCTTCTTCGTGCCCCGGCCCCTCCAGGAGGCCGCGCTCGAACTCGTCGGCGCCCCCGCCTGGCCCCGCCACCTGCGGGCCGTCGCCGCCGAGTTGCGCCACCGGCGCGAGGTCCTCGCGGGCGCCCTGCGGCGGGAGCTGCCCGGCGCCGAGCTCACCCACCTGCCCTCGGGCGGCTTCCAGCTCTGGGTGCGCCCCGGCGGGGACGGCGACGACGCAGGCTTCGCGGCGGCCGCCCTGCGCGCCGGAGTCGCGGTCACGCCGGGCCGCCCGTACTTCTGCGCCGAACCGCCCGCCGCGCACGTCCGGTTGAGCTTCGCCGGGGTGTCGGGGCCGGGGGAGCTGGTGGAGGCCGTGCAGCGGCTGCGGGGCGGGCTGCCCGGGGGGCTGCTCGGCGGGGCGGCCGGGGCGCGCAATCCCCGTTGAACGGCGAGTGAAGCGGCCCTAACCTGCGGGTATGACCGAGATAGTGATCACCTCCCTGGCCGTCCGTCCCGAACTGGCCCCCCGGCTCTGGGACATGGAGGACTCCTGGCCGGAGTTCGCCCAGAACGATCCCATCGCCTGGCTCCTCTACCCCCGCCTGGTCGCCGAGTTCCCCGAGTACGTCTTCATCGCCACCGACGGCGACGAGGTGGTGGCCCGGGCCTTCAGCGTCCCCTTCGCGCTGCACACGCCCGAGCGCGGCGGGGTGCTGCCCGGGCAGGGCTGGGACCGGGTCCTGCTGTGGGCCTTCTCCGACCAGCGGCGGGGCGTCCGGCCGGACACGGTCAGCGCCCTGGAGATCTCGATCGCCCGCGGCCGGCAGGGCGAGGGCCTGTCCGGCCGGATGCTCACCGCCATGCGCGAGGGGGCCCGCGCCGGCGGGTTCACCGAGGTCGTGGCCCCGCTCCGGCCCAGCGGGAAGCACGCCGAGCCCGAGACCCCGATGGCGGAGTACGCGTACCGCACCCGCGAGGACGGGCTGCCGTACGACCCGTGGCTGCGGGTCCACGTGCGCGCGGGGGCGGTCATCGACTCGGTGGCCCCGGTGTCGATGACCATCAGCGGCACCCTCGACCAGTGGCGGCAGTGGACCGGACTGCCCTTCGACACCCCGGGCCCGGTCCGCGTACCCGGGGCGCTCAGCACCGTCCACTGCGACCCGGAGCACGACCGCGCGGTCTACGTGGAGCCGAACA
Organism: Streptomyces sp. NPDC037421; assembly: GCF_055602105.1. Lineage (NCBI taxonomy): Bacteria > Bacillati > Actinomycetota > Actinomycetes > Kitasatosporales > Streptomycetaceae > Streptomyces > Streptomyces sp. NPDC037421. The sequence goes on along the minus strand of NZ_JBVJWV010000007.1, from coordinate 226,412 downwards.
TCTGGGTGCGCCACCCGCTCGGCGCCGCCGCGACGGTGTCCGGATGATCACGGTCCGGGCCGCCGGCCCGGGCGACGGCGACGCCCTCGGCGAGATCCACGCCGCCGCCTGGGAGGCCGCGTACGCCCCCTTCTTCGCGCCGGAGTTCGCCGCCGAGGGCGTCCGCGGCAGGCGCACCCGCTGGCACGCGCGGCTCGTGGAGGACCCGCGGACGCTCCTGCTGGCCGAGGCCGGCGGCCGCCCCCTGGCCATGTCCTGGTCCACCGCCTCCGGGACCCGGCAGGGCCTCGCGGAGATCCTCAGCTTCTACGCCCACCCCGACGGCTGGGGCACCGGCGTCGCCGCCGTGCTGATGGACGCGACGCTGGCCCGGCTGCGCGCGGACGGCTTCGCCCGCGCCCACCTGTGGACGCTGCGGGACACCCCGAGGTCCCGCGGCTTCTACGCCAAGTGCGGCTTCGCCGGGACCGGGGCGGTACGGGGTACGGACTTCGGCGACGGCCGCCCGCTCGAACAGGTCGAGTACGAGCGGGAGTGCTGAGCCGGGACCCGTGCCACGGCGCCTTGCAGCGCTCGCTCGCGAGGGCGAGCGCCACTCCCTGAATGCGCGGATGCGCGGAAGCGGAGGACGGAGCCGGGTTGCGGGGCGGGCGCCCGCCCGGTCGACACCCCCTGTCCGGGGCGGGAGCATGGAACGGGAAGGTGTCGCAGCACGACCAGGGCTACAGGCAAGGGCCACGGCGAAGGAGCCGGTGCCGCAGCGGCCCGGTTCTGCGAGCGGCGCGAGCACCCCGGGCACGCCGTCCCGCCACCGGAAGAAGCTCTTTGCATAAAACTGCATAGGTACGTATAGTCATGCCATCGAGGAGGAGGGTCCGATGGTGGTACGTGTAGCGGTGGCCGGAGCGAGCGGATACGCGGGCGGTGAAGTCCTGCGCCTGCTGCTCTCGCACCCCGAGGTGGAGATCGGCGCGCTGACCGGCCACTCCAACGCCGGACAGCCCTTCGGCCCCCTCCAGCCGCACCTCGTCCCGCTCGCCGGACGGACCCTGGAGGCCACCACGCCCGAGGTCCTCGCCGGCCACGACGTCGTCTTCCTGGCCCTGCCCCACGGGCAGTCCGCCGCCGTCGCCGCGCAGCTCGGCGATGACGTCCTCGTCGTCGACATGGGCGCCGACCACCGGCTGAAGGACTCCGCCGACTGGGACGAGTTCTACGGCGCCCCGCACGCCGGCACCTGGCCCTACGGGCTCCCCGAGCTCCCCGGCGGCCGCGCCGCCCTGGCCGGCACCAAGCGCATCGCCGTCCCCGGCTGCTTCCCGACCGCCGTCTCGCTCGCCCTCTACCCCGCCTACCAGGCGCGCCTCGCCGCGCCCGAGGCCGTGATCGTCGCCGCCACCGGCACCTCCGGCGCCGGCAAGGCGCTCAAGCCGCACCTGCTCGGCTCCGAGGTCATGGGCACCGTCACCCCGTACGGCGTCGGCGGCGTCCACCGGCACACCCCCGAGATGGTGCAGAACCTCTCCCCGCTCGCCGGGGAGCGGGTCTCCGTCTCCTTCACCCCGAACCTCGTGCCGATGCCGCGCGGCATCCTCGCCACCTGCTCCGCCAAGGCCCTGCCCGGCACCACCGCGGATTCGCTGCGCGCCGCGTACGAGAAGGCCTACGCCGACGAGCCCTTCGTCCGGCTCCTCCCCGAGGGCCAGTGGCCCACCACCAAGGCCGTGTACGGCTCCAACGCCGTCCACGTCCAGGTCGCGTACGACGAGTCCGCCCAGCGGATCATCGCCATCAGCGCGATCGACAACCTCACCAAGGGCACCGCCGGCGGTGCGGTGCAGAGCATGAACATCGCCCTCGGGCTCCCCGAGGCGCTGGGTCTTTCCACGATTGGAGTGGCGCCGTGAGCGTGACGGCTGCACAGGGATTCACGGCGGCGGGCATCGCCGCCGGGATCAAGGCGAACGGCAACCCCGACCTGGCCCTCGTGGTCAACAACGGGCCGCGACTGGCCGCAGCGGGCGTCTTCACCTCCAACCGCGTCAAGGCCGCCCCCGTGCGCTGGTCCGAGCAGGTCCTGCGCGGCGCGACCGTCAGCGCGGTCGTCCTCAACTCCGGCGGCGCGAACGCCTGCACCGGCCCCAAGGGCTTCCAGGACACCCACGCCACCGCCGAGAAGGTGGCCGAGGTCCTGGGTGGCGAGCACAACGCAGGCGAGATCGCCGTGGCCTCCACCGGCCTGATCGGCGTCCTGCTCCCCATGGACAAGCTGCTCCCCGGTATCGAGACGGCCGCCGCCGCCCTCTCCGCCGACGGCGGCGAGGACGCGGCCATCGCCATCAAGACCACCGACACCGTGCACAAGACGGCCACCGTCACCCAGGAGGGCTGGACCGTGGGCGGCATGGCCAAGGGCGCGGGCATGCTCGCCCCGGGCCTGGCCACCATGCTCGTCGTCCTCACCACGGACGCCGACCTGGACAGCGCCACCCTCGACAAGGCGCTGCGGGACGCGACCCGCACCACCTTCGACCGGGTCGACTCCGACGGCTGCATGTCCACCAACGACACCGTGCTGCTGCTCGCCTCCGGCGCCTCCGGCCAGGTCCCCGCGTACGAGGCCTTCGCCGACGCCGTACGGACCGTCTGCGACGACCTCGCCCGCCAGCTGATCGGCGACGCCGAGGGCGCCAGCAAGGACATCCGCATCGAGGTCGTCGGCGCGGCCAGCGAGCAGGACGCGGTCGAGGTCGGCCGGTCCATCGCCCGCAACAACCTGCTCAAGTGCGCCATCCACGGCGAGGACCCCAACTGGGGCCGCGTCCTGTCCGCCATCGGCACCACTGGGGCGGCCTTCGACCCGGACCGGCTCAACGTCGCCATCAACGGCGTCTGGGTCTGCAAGAACGGCTCCGTCGGTGAGGACCGCGACCTGGTGAGCATGAAGGACCGGGAGGTGCGCATCACCGCGGACCTGTCCACCGGCTCCGAGTCCGCGGTCATCTGGGCCAACGACCTGACGGCCGAGTACGTCCACGAGAACAGCGCGTACAGCTCATGAGCACCGCGAGGCGCCACACCGCGCTCCCCAAGGCCGAGATCCTCATCGAGGCGCTGCCCTGGCTCACCCGGCACAACGGCAAGATCGTCGTGATCAAGTTCGGCGGCAACGCCATGATCGACGAGGACCTGAAGGCGGCCTTCGCCCAGGACGTGGTCTTCCTGCGCCAGGCCGGCCTGCGGCCCGTCGTCGTCCACGGCGGCGGCCCGCAGATCAACGCCCAGCTCGACAAGCAGGGCCTGGTCAGCGAGTTCAAGGCCGGCCTGCGGGTCACCACCCCGGAGGCCATGGACGTCGTACGCATGGTCCTGGCGGGCCAGGTCCAGCGGGAGCTGGTCGGCCTGCTCAACCAGCACGGGCCGCTCGCCGTCGGGATGACCGGCGAGGACGCCCACACCATCACCGCCACCAAGCACACCCCGCAGATCGAGGGCGAGGCCGTCGACATCGGCCGGGTCGGCGAGATCACCGCCATCGACACCGGCGCCATCGAGGCCCTGCTCGCGGACGGCCGGATCCCGGTCATCTCCTCCATCGCGCGCAGCGCCGACGACGGCCACGTGTACAACGTGAACGCCGACACGGCCGCCGCCGCGCTCGCCGCCGCGCTCGGCGCCGAGACGCTGATGGTCCTCACCGACGTCGAGGGCCTCTACGCGGACTGGCCCAACAGCGACGAGGTCATCAGCCGGCTCACCGTCAGCGAGCTGGAGAAGCTGCTGCCCGAGCTGTCCAGCGGCATGGTGCCGAAGATGGAGGGCTGCCTGCACGCGGTGCGCGGCGGCGTCAGCACCGCCCGCGTGATCGACGGGCGGGTCCAGCACTCGATCCTGCTGGAGATCTTCACCGACGAGGGAATCGGCACGATGGTCGTGCCCGACGCACAGGGAGGGGACAGCAAGTGAGCGGCAACCAGGAGACCGGCAACCAGCGCTACGCTTCCCGCTGGAAGGGGGCGCTGACCAACAACTACGGCACCCCCGCGCTGGCCCTCGTACGCGGTGCGGGCGCGCAGGTCTGGGACGCGGACGGCAAGCAGTACACCGACTTCGTCGGCGGCATCGCGGTGAACGCCCTCGGCCACGCCCACCCGGCCGTCGTCTCCGCCGTGACCGAGCAGATCACCACCCTCGGCCACGTCTCCAACCTCTACGCCTCCGAGCCGGTCCTCGCGCTCGGCGAGCGGCTGCTCCAGCTCTTCGGCCGCGAGGGGCGCGTGTTCTTCTGCAACTCCGGTGCGGAAGCGGTCGAGGCCGTCTACAAGATCGGTCGGCTGACCGGGCGGACCCACATGGTCGCCACCGGCGGCGGCTTCCACGGCCGGACCATGGGCGCCCTCGCCCTCACCGGCCAGCCCGGGAAGCAGACGCCCTTCCTGCCGCTGCCCGGCGATGTGACGCACGTCCCCTACGGCGACGTGGAGGCCCTGCGGGCCGCCGTCACCGAGGAGACCGCCTTCGTCCTCATCGAGCCGGTCCAGGGCGAGAACGGCGTGGTCGTCCCGCCCGCCGGCTACCTGACGGCCGCCCGCGAGATCACCCGGGCCACCGGGACGCTGCTCGCCCTCGACGAGGTGCAGACCGGCATCGGCCGCTGCGGCAGCTGGTTCGAGTACCAGCAGCACGAGGGGGTCGAGCCCGACCTCGTCACGCTCGCGAAGGGCCTCGGCGGCGGCCTGCCCATCGGCGCGGTGGCCGCCTTCGGCCCGGCCGCGGACCTGCTCCAGCCCGGCCAGCACGGCACCACCTTCGGCGGGAACCCGGTCGCCTGTGCCGCCGGCCTCGCCGTGATCGACACCATCGCCGCCGAGGGACTGCTCGACCGGGTCAAGGCCCGGGGTGAGCGGCTGCGCTCCGGAATCGAAGCTTCCGGCCACGGGCTGGTCTCCCACGTCCGCGGGTCGGGTCTGTTGCTGGGTATCGTGCTGACGGAGCCGCTCGCACCGAAGGTGCAGCTCGCGGCCCAGCAGGCCGGATTCCTGGTCAACGCGCCCGCCCCCGACGTGGTACGGCTGATGCCGCCGTTCGTCATCACCGAGGCCGAGGTCGACGCGTTCGTCCGGGCACTTCCCGGCATCCTCGACGAAGCGGGACGATCCGGAGAATGAGACGACGATGAGCCAGGCGCAGGAACCCGAGCAGAACGGCGGTCCCTCCGTTCCGCAGACCCGCACCGCCCGCCACCGCCGGATCGTGGACATCCTCAACCGGCAGCCGGTCCGCTCCCAGAGCCAGCTGGCCAAACTGCTCGCCGACGACGGGCTGAGCGTCACCCAGGCGACGCTCTCCCGCGACCTCGACGAGCTGGGCGCGGTCAAGATCCGCAACACCGGCGGCGAGCTGATCTACGCGGTCCCCAGCGAGGGCGGCTTCCGCACCCCGCAGGCCCCGCTCGGCGAGTCGGCGAAGGAGGAGCGCATGCGGCGCCTCTCCGGCGAACTGCTGATCTCCGCGGAGGCCTCCGCGAACCTCGTGGTCCTGCGCACCCCGCCCGGCGCGGCCCAGTTCCTCGCCTCGGCGATCGACCAGGCCGAACTCCAGGCGATCCTCGGCACCATCGCGGGCGACGACACCCTGATGCTCATCAGCCGCGACCCGGCCGGCGGCCAGGCCCTGGCCGACCACCTGCTGCGCCTGGCGCAGAAGGAGGGTTAGGCCGTCCTCAGTACCGGGTGACCGCCAGGGCGCCGGTCTCCGTGCCGATCGCGATGTGCGGGCGGCGGCGCGGGTCGGCCCAGCGCAGCAGCTCGCGCATGGCGCCACGGGGGACGGAGACGCAGCCGGCCGTGGCGCCCTTGCCGTCCACGTGCAGGAAGATGCCCGCGCCGCGGCCGCGTACCGGCTGCTCGTAGTTGAAGCCGATGACCAGGGCGTGCGCGTACTGCTGCTCGTACGTCACCAGGTGCTCGGACTCGCCCGGCGCGCAGTCGGCGGGCAGCGGCTCCGTCCAGCGGTTGTAGGCGGCCGAGGCGTTGTCCTGGCACCACCACGAACGGTCCGTCACCCGCCGGTAGGCGTACTCCGTTCCGGCCGGGGCGTGCGCGATGCCGAAGGCGTACGGCAGCCCGTACAGGCCCGCCGGGGTGGTGTTCGTGCCCTGGACCCGGGTCGTGCCCTCGGTCAGGCCGTTCGCCCCGAACCGGGCGGGCGCGCTGCCCGCCTCGAACCAGCGGCCCGCGCGCCGGTCCCACCAGGTCAGCACCCCCGTCGTGGACCCGGGCGCGGGGGCGACGGCGGTGATCAGCTGGGTGCCGCCGCCGGTGTCGGCGAGGCGTTCGGGCAGCGGGTCGGGGCCGTACGGGAAGAGCCCGGCGAGGATCAGCGAGCCCGTGAGCAGGGCGGTACGCAGCACATGTCAGACCGTACGGCCGGCGGGGGCGCCGGACGCGCAGGCAGGCCGCGCGGCGGCGTCAGAGGTACAGGTGGCGGACGCCCAGGATCCGGGCCGCCCGCGCCAGCAGAACGCCGAGTTCCGCGTGGTGCGCCTCCCCCTCGTCGAGGGTGCTGAGCCAGTTCCAGTGGACCACGGTGCTCTGCGCCTGCCGGTGCAGGCCCGGATCCGGGTCCGTCAGCATGGCGACGGCGGCCCGCAGTTCGGCGCTCCCGCCCCGGCCGCGCAGCAGCCGGAACGCGGCCCTGCGGGTGTGCGCGGGCCGCTCGGGGCCGGTCAGGGCGGCCAGCGCGGCGGGGTCCAGCCGCTCGGGCGCGGGCCACGTGCACAGGCACAGCGCGGCCTCCCGGGCCACCGCCGCCGACGGGTCCTCCAGCAGCGCGAGCAGCACCGCGTCCTCGACGGCGAGGCCCAGCCGGCGCAGCGCGGCGAGGGCGGCGGCCCGTACCGCGCCGTCGGGGTGGTCCAGCAGGGGGTACAGCTGCGGCCCGTCGTCGTCGTGTTCGGCCACCTCGCGGAAGCCGGTCACCGCGTGCCCGGTCACCCGGTCCGGGTCCGTGACGAGCGCGAGGTAGTGCGCGTACGGGTCGCCGCCGTCCTGGCCCAGCAGCCAGCGCGCGCAGGCCCGGACCCGGACGGACGGGTCCGCGAGGTGGTCGACGGCCTCGGCCGCCCGCCCGGCCCGGCGCAGCGCGGTGACCCCGGCGGCCCGCACCGCCGCGAAGCGGGAGCCGAGCAGGGCGTCGACCGCCCCGTCGTCCGGCCCGCCGGCGGCCATCGCCGCCAGCGCGGCGTCGGTCCACGCCCGGGCCGTCACCGGGTCGGGCTCGGTGGCGGCCCGCCGGGCCGTCTCCCGTACGCCGAGCCGCCCGGCGGCGAGGGTGAGGCGGGCGCCGAAGCGGCGGGTCGTCAGGTCGGCCGCCCCGCACATGCGCTCCAGCAGGCCGTCGCGCTGCCCGGGCGTCAGCGCGTTCCAGCTCCACGTCGTACAGGGCCGACCGGGGCGCCACCAGGCGGCGAGGAGGGAGTAGCGCCCGGACAGGGCGGCCTCCAGCTGCTCCACCGCCCAGCCGCCGTGCTCGCGGCCGCCCATCCGCAGGACGAACGGGGTGATGCCGGTCAGCACCTCGGCGGGGTACTTGGCCACCAGCCTGCCGAGGACCCTGCGGGCGCGGTCGCGGACCTGCGGGACCCAGTCGGCGCACCGGATCAGGACGAGCTCGAGCGGCGGGAACCGCCACGCGGCGAGCGCGGCCGCGCGCATCCGCCCGTCGGGGTGGCACAGCCGGGCCTCCAGCCGGCCGCTGCCGGCCGTCGGCCCGTGGGAGGAACGCTGGAGGCGGCGCACCTCCTCGTCGAAGGCGATCCAGGCCTCCGGGCCGTTGCCCCGGAGCCGGTCGGCTACCCGGGAGGCGTCCCCCTCCAGCAGCCCCTCGGCCACCTTGTGCCCCCATGACGCGTTCTCGGCCGCGCTCCACATGCGCCCTCCCCGGATCGTTTGCGCCCGATCGTAGGCGGCCGCGGGCGGAGCACGCGCCCGATATACGGGCAGGTCAGCGGCGTGGCCCCACCCCTCGATTGACGAAACATACGGAGCAATGCATAGTTATGCCAATACTGCGGCCGGTCACGACGGCGCGTCGCGTCGCGCCGTGAATCGTTTGACGCTGTACCGAGACGGCCTCCCCGCTTCCTGCGCGGCGGGGAGACCGTCGCACCACCACCCTCATGAGGAGCAGTAGCTGTGAGCAGCAACAACGGTGACGTCCGGCTCTGGGGCGGCCGGTTCGCCGACGGCCCGTCCGAGGCCCTCGCGAAGCTGTCCGCGTCGGTCCACTTCGACTGGCGCCTCGCGCCGTACGACATCGCCGGCTCGCGCGCCCACGCCCGCGTGCTCGCCAAGGCGGGCCTGCTCACGGCCGAGGAGCTCGACCGCATGACCGCGGGCCTCGACCAGCTGGAGGCGGACGTGGCCGACGGCTCCTTCACCGGCACCATCGCCGACGAGGACGTGCACACCGCCCTGGAGCGCGGCCTGCTGGAGCGGCTCGGCCCCGACCTCGGCGGCAAGCTGCGCGCCGGCCGCTCCCGCAACGACCAGGTGGCCACCCTCTTCCGCATGTACCTGCGCGACCACGCGCGGATCATCGGCGGGCTGGTGGCCGACCTCCAGGACGCGCTGGTCGGCCTCGCCGAGGCGCACCCGGACGTGGCGATGCCGGGCCGGACGCACCTCCAGCACGCCCAGCCCGTCCTGTTCGCCCACCACGTACTGGCCCACGTGCAGTCCCTGTCCCGGGACGCGGAGCGGCTGCGGCAGTGGGACACCCGGACCGCGGTCTCCCCGTACGGCTCGGGCGCCCTGGCCGGCTCCTCGCTCGGCCTGGACCCGGAGGCGGTGGCGGCCGACCTCGGCTTCGAGCGCGGCTCGGTCGGCAACTCGATCGACGGCACGGCCTCGCGCGACTTCGTCGCCGAGTTCGCCTTCGTCACCGCGATGATCGGGATCAACCTGTCCCGGATCGCGGAGGAGATCATCCTGTGGAACACGAAGGAGTTCTCCTTCGTCACCCTCCACGACGCCTTCTCCACCGGCTCGTCGATCATGCCGCAGAAGAAGAACCCGGACATCGCGGAGCTGGCGCGCGGCAAGTCGGGCCGCCTCATCGGCAACCTGACCGGCCTGCTGGCCACCCTCAAGGCGCTGCCCCTCGCCTACAACCGGGACCTCCAGGAGGACAAGGAGCCGGTCTTCGACTCCTGCGACACCCTGGAGGTGCTGCTGCCGGCCTTCACCGGGATGATGGCCACCCTCACGGTCAACCGGGAGCGGATGGAGGAGCTGGCTCCGGCGGGCTTCTCGCTCGCCACCGACATCGCCGAGTGGCTGGTCAAGCAGGGCGTGCCCTTCCGGGTCGCGCACGAGGTCGCCGGCGAGTGCGTCAAGGAGTGCGAGGGGCTCGGCATCGAGCTGGACGAACTCACGGACGAGCAGTTCGCGAAGATCTCGGAGCACCTGACCCCCGAGGTCCGCACCGTCCTCAACGTGCCCGGCGCGCTGGCCTCCCGCAACGGCCGGGGCGGCACCGCCCCCTCGGCGGTCGCGGTCCAGCTCACCGAGCTGAAGGCGGACCTGGTCATCCAGCACGCCTGGGCGATCCACAAGCAGTAGCCGGCGCGCCGGGGGCGGGGGAGCCGAGGGGCTCCCCCGCCCTTTCGGCGTTGCCGGCGGACGACGGTGACCGGTCACGGGGCCTCACCCGAGAAGATCAACCGGTCTGGCCGTCGGTCCAGTCCGCGAGGGCGTCGAAGTCCGCCCCGGTCAGGCCGATCCGCTCGTCCACGTACATCAGCAAGGCGTGTGCCGGGTGGCGCTGGTCCACGTACTCGCGGTCCATGGCCGTGATGTCGTCGTCGATCCACGCGAAGGGCCGCGGGCCCGCGTACTCCAGGACGTACTGCGTCTTCCAGAAGGTGCCGCGCGGCGCCCGGCCGTGCATCACCGGCCAGTCGATGAAGGGGAGCCGGGACAGCCCCAGGTGCGGCCCTATCCAGTCGTTCGCCTCGTCCTTCCAGGTGGTGGCCCAGACCAGGTCGTACGAGTCGGCCAGCGCGAGCAGCTCCGCCCCGTGGCCGTGGTTCAGCCAGACCCGCAGCGGCTTGCCCTCGGTGAAGCCCGTGGGCCGCATCCGGTGGGTGGTGTAGCCCTCGGGGCGGCGCTGGGCCTGGGCGGCGTAAGGGTTCAGGGGGCCGTCGACGTCGATCAGCAGCAGTGGCTTCATGACTCCAGGTTTCCTCTCGGGCTGCCCCTCGGGCAGCCTGTTTTCCTTGATCCGGTTGAAGGAATGAGACGGTGACGTCTCATTCGGGTTATGCTTGTCTCATGGCCATGGATCGTGACCAGGTGCTCCGCGACGCGGCGGCCCTGCTTTCCCGCAAGTCGACCGCGACGATGGACGAGGTCGCCCGCGCCGCCGGCATCGGCCGCGCCACCCTCCACCGGCACTTCGCCGGACGCGACGCCCTCGTGCGCGCCCTCGAAGACCTCGGCATCCGCGAGTTCGAGGGGGCCTTCGACCGGGCCCGCCTGGACGAGGGCACCGCCGTGGACGCCATCAGGCGGCTGATCGCCGAGACCGAGCCCAACGCCCAGCTGCTGGCCTTCCTCGTCACCGAGAACCAGCTCTTCGAGGGCGACCAGGTCAACGAGGGCTGGGCCCGCCTCGACACCCGCGTCAACGCGCTCTTCAAGCGCGGACAGCAGGAGGGCGACATCCGCATCGACCTGAGCCCCGCATGGCTCACCGAGGCCCTCTACGGCCTCGTCGGCAGCTGCGCCTGGGCCGTCATGGACGGCCGGGTCGCGGCCAAGGACTTCCAGTACATGATCACCGAGTTGCTGCTCGGTGGCGCACGACGGAGTGTGGAGTGATGAGCCGAACCGAACAGCTGAAGCGGGGGACGGGGGCGGAGGAGAAGAGCAGGGGGCGCTGGCTCGCCCTCTCCGTGCTCGTCCTGGCCGTCCTGCTGGTCGCGGTCGACGCCACCGTACTCGGCCTCGCGACCCCCTCCCTCAGCGAGGACCTCAAGCCGTCCGGCACCCAGCTGCTGTGGATCGGCGACATCTACTCCTTCGTCATCGCCGGCCTGCTCGTCTCCATGGGCTCCCTCGGCGACCGGATAGGCCGCAAGAAGCTCCTCCTCGCCGGCGCCACCGCCTTCGGCGCGGTCTCGGTCCTGAACGCCTACGCGACCAGCCCCGAGATGATGATCGCCGCCCGTGCCCTGCTCGGCGTGGCCGGCGCCACGCTGATGCCGTCCACCCTCGCGCTGATCCGCAACATCTTCCACGACCCGCGCGAACGCAGCCTCGCCATCGGCATCTGGGGCGCCACCGCCTCCGCCGGCGCGGCCGTCGGCCCCGTCGTCGGCGGAGCCCTGCTCCAGCACTTCTGGTGGGGCTCGGTCTTCCTCATCAACCTCCCGGTGATGATCGCCCTGGTCCTCGTCGGCATCCGGCTGCTGCCCGAGTCCAAGAACCCCGTCGCGGGCCCCTGGGACCTGATCAGCGTCGCCCTGTCCCTCGTCGGCGTCATCGGCGTCGTCTACGCCGTCAAGGAAGCCGCCACCCACGGCGCGACCCCCGGCGTCTGGACCGCCGCCGCCCTCGGCGCCGCCTGCCTCTACGCCTTCGTACGCCGCCAGTTCGCCCTGGCCTCCCCGCTGCTCGACATGCGGCTCTTCAAGCACCGCGGCTTCTCCGGCGCGGTCCTCGCCGACCTGCTGACCGTCTTCGGCCTCTCCGGGCTCGTCTTCTTCCTCTCCCAGTTCTTCCAGCTGGTGCAGGGCCGCGACCCCCTGGAAGCCGGACTCGCCGAACTGCCCGCCGCCATCGGCGCGGTGGCCACCGGCCTGGTCGCCGGCAAGTACGCCCGCAAGTACTCCGTACGCGTCATCGTCACCGGCGGCCTCGCCGCCATAGGCCTGGCCCTGTCGGCGCTCACCGTGATCCACCGCGAGACCGGGTACCCGCTGCTCGGCGCCGCCCTGCTCGTCGTCGGCCTCGGCGCGGGCTTCTCCTTCACCGTCACCGCCGACGTGATCCTCTCCAGCGTCCCCAAGGAGCAGGCCGGTTCGGCCTCCGCCGTCTCCGAGACCGCGTACGAACTCGGCGCCGCCCTCGGCATCGCCCTGCTCGGCTCCGTCGTCACCGGCGTCTACCAGGGCTTCACCGCCCCGGCCTCGGTCCCCGCCCCGGTGGCCGACGCCGCGCACGAATCGCTCGGCGGCGCCGTGGAGGCCGCCCGCGCCCTGGACCCGCAGACCGCCCACACCATGGTCGGCGCGGCCCAGGAGGCCTTCGTGGACGGCCTGCGGCTCGCCTCGGGCGTCGGCGCCGCCGTCCTGCTGGCCACCGCCGCGGCCGCCTGGTTCCTGCTCAAGGGCCAGGAGCTCCAGGAGGGCGTCGAGCACTGACGCACCGCCAGGCGGCGCTACCCCGGACGGATTTCGCGGAATTGACAGCCCGTCGGACGCCGGGACACCATCCCGGCGATGGAGATCAACGACCTGACCCCGGCCGAACGCCGCGTCGTCGACGCCTTCCCGCGCGGCGAGGCGGTCGACTTCCGCGAGAACCCCGACGAGACCTCCCACGACGGAGCCGCCTGGGGCCCCGGGCGCACCGTCCGCGCCGAGGTGCTGCGCAACCTCCTCGTCGGGGGCGCCGCCGACGAGGGGCACGTCGCCGGGATCAAGCTCTACGGCGCGAGGATCACCGGCAAGCTCGACCTGAAGTACGCGGTCGTGGACCACCCGATCCGGATGCGGTCCTGCTGGTTCGAACGCAAACCCATGATGTACGGCGCCCAGCTGCGCGCCCTCGTCCTCGGCGACTCCACCCTGCCGGGCCTGACCGCCGCCACCGTACGCGTCGAGATCGTGCTCAGGCTCTCCGGCTGCCGCATCGACGGCCCCGTCCGGCTCGCCGGCGCGAAGATCGCCGGAGGTCTCTTCCTCCAGGGGGCCGTCATCCGGCAGGGGAGCCAGCCCGACGAGGCCGACGAGCCGCCGCTCCAGCTGAACCACGCCGAGATAGGCACGGACATCATGGCCGACGGCCTCACCGTCCACGGCCAGTTCCGCATCAACGGAGCCGGCGTCGCCGGCCAGATCAGCCTCGACGGCGCCAGGCTCGTCAACCCCGGCGGCATCGCCCTGCACGCCGAGACGCTGACCGTCGGCAGCGACGTACGCGGCCACCGGCTGCACGCCGAGGGCATGGTCAACCTCACCGGCGCCCGCATCCCCGGCCAGCTCTTCCTGGGCCGCGCGAGCCTGTCCAACCCCGGCGAAGTGGCGCTGCGCGCCAGCTCCGCGGTCATGGGGGAGTTCTGGCTGCGCAAGGCCCCCACCATCGACGGCATCGTCAACCTGCGCCGCAGCCAGTTCGACATGCTCTGGGCCGAACCGTCCGTCTGGCCGCCCCTGGTCCGCACCGACGGGCTCAGCTACCGGCTGCTCCACCCCCACCTGCCGGCCGAGGAGCGCCTGCCGCTGCTGGAACGCGAGGAGGACGGCTACCTGCCGTACGCCTACGAGCAGCTGGCCGCCGCCTACCGCACCGTCGGCGACGAGGCGGGCGCCCGCACCGCCCAGCTGGCCAAACTGCGCCGCCACCGGCGCACCCAGCCCCGGCACACCCGGCTGTGGGGCCTGCTCCAGGACGCCACCGTCGGCTACGGCTTCCGGCCGATGCGCGCGGCGGCCTGGCTGCTGGCGCTGACGGTCACCGGGACCGTCGCGTACGGGATCACACCGCCGCGGGCGCTGAAGGCGGGGGAGGCGCCGGAGTTCAACCCGCTCTTCTACACCCTCGACCTGATGCTGCCGATCATCGGCTTCGGCCAGGAGGGCGCCTTCGCGCCGGCCGGCTGGTACCAGTGGCTGTCGTACCTGCTGATCGTGACCGGCTGGGTCCTCGCCACCACCACGGCGGCGGGCGTCAGCCGGTCACTCCAGCGGCAGTAGCCGGCTTCAGGCCGCCTTCGCCTTGGTCGCGTACATGTCCACGTACTCCTGGCCCGACAGCCGCATGACCTCGGCCATCACCGAGTCGGTCACGGCGCGCAGCACGTAGCGGTCGCGGTCCATGCCCTCGTAGCGGGAGAACTCCATCGGCTCCCCGAAGCGGATCGTGACCCGGCCCGGGCGCGGCATGCCCGCGCCGCCGGGCTGGAGCTTGTCCGTGCCGATCACCGCGAACGGGACCACCGGGGCGCCGGTCATCAGGGTCAGGCGGGCGATGCCGGTGCGGCCGCGGTACAGCCGGCCGTCGGGGGAGCGGGTGCCCTCGGGGTAGATCCCGAAGATCTTGCCCTCCTCCAGGATCCGCCGGCCCGTCATCAGTGCGGCGACGCCGCCGTTCGCACCGTCCCGGTCCACCGGGATCATGCCGGAGCCGGTGAAGAACCACGCCATCAGGCGGCCCTTGAGGCCCTTGCCCGTCACGTACTCGTCCTTGCCGATGAAGTGGACCGTGCGGTCGCACACCAGCGGCAGGATCATCGAGTCGATGAAGGTCAGGTGATTGCCCGCGAGGATCACCGGACCCGTCCCCGGGATGTTGTCGAGCCCCTCCACCTTGGTACGGAACATCAGGCGCATGACCGGTCCGACAGTGGCTTTGATGAGCGCGGTACGGAACAACGTGAGCCCTCCGGCATCGAAAAGCGGCTTTCGCACCACACGGCGGTAGTGCAGGTGAGGACGATACTCGCGGGTCGCCCCTGTTGGCACATCGGGTTCACGAGGTGGATACGCAGTGTTGACACACGTTTGCGCCATGTTCCGGCGGAGCCCACCCCCGCGCCACCCTCCTTTGCCTACCATCGCCACGCCGATCGGGGCCTCCACGCCCCCCGGAGATCCCGGGGCCGCGGGCCCGGTCCAGAACGAGGAGTGGCACTGATGACACAGGGTGGGGCAGCGAGGCGCACGGTGCTCGGAGCGGCCGTACTGGCGGCCGGAACCGGAATCACCGGACTGACGGCGGGCACCGCCTCGGCCGCCCCGGGCGAGCAGGGAGAGCGGCAGGGCGAGAACGGACACGGCGACGGCGGCGGCTACCGCGACCTGCCCGTCCCGCTGGTCATCGGCCACCGCGGCGCGAGCGGCTACCGCCCCGAGCACACCCTCGGCTCCTACCAGCTGGCCCTCGACCTCGGCGCCGACGTCATCGAGCAGGACCTCGTCCCCACCAAGGACGGCCACCTCGTCTGCCGCCACGAGAACGAGATCGGCGGCACCACCGACGTCGCCGACCACCCCGGGTTCGCCGCCCGGCGCACCACCAAGACCGTCGACGGGGTCTCCGTCACCGGCTGGTTCACCGAGGACTTCACCCTCGCCGAGCTGAAGACCCTGCGCGCGAAGGAACGCATCCCCGCCGTCCGCCAGCGCAACACCCTCTACGACGGGCGGTGGGCGGTGCCCACCTTCGAAGAGGTGCTGCGCTGGGCCAACCGCGAGGGCCGGCTGCGCGACAAGCGCATCTGGCTGCACGTCGAGACCAAGCACCCCACCTATTTCCGGGGACTGGGCCTCGGCCTGGAGGAGCCCCTCGCCAGGCTGCTGCGCCGCTACGGGCGTGACGGCCGCGACGCCGCCGTGTTCCTCCAGTCCTTCGAGCCCTCCAGCGTTCAGCGGCTCTCCCGCCTGGTGTCCGCCCCGCGCGTGGTGCTGCTCTCCGCCGCGGGCACCCGCCCCTGGGACTTCGAGGTGGCCAAGGACCCCCGTACGGTCGCCGACCTGGTCAAGCCCGAAGGCCTCAAGTGGATCGCCGGCTTCGCCCAGGGCATCGGCCCCACCCTCGACCTGGTCGTGCCGCGCGACGCGGCCGGCAAGCTCGGGACCCCCACCACCCTCGTGCGCGACGCCCACGCACAGGGCCTGGTCCTGCACCCCTACACCGCGCGCAACGAGAACAGCTTCCTGCCGGCCGAGTACCGCAAGGGCACCGACCCCGCCGGCTACGGAGACGCCTTCGGCGCCTTCAAGAAGTACTTCGAACTGGGCATCGACGGCATCTTCACCGACAACCCGGACACCGGACTCCTCGCCGCGGAGGCCTTCCGCCCCGGCCGCGGCGTCAACCGCTAGGCCCCCGCCCCCGAACGGGTGGGCCGGGCCCGGCGGGGAAACCGCCCGGCCCGGCACCCGCGTCCCGCCCGGCATGGACCTGATACAGGAACCCGACCTGCTCACGGAACTGGGCCCGCTGCTCTCCGCCGAGGCCGCCGCGGAGGCCCCGGCCGCCGGAGTGGAAGCCGCCGACCTGGAACAAGCCGTCTGGGTGCGGTTGCTGGAGCGCGGCCCGCGCGCCTCCTTCCCCACGGGCCGCGCCCGCTGGCTGCGGCGGGCGGTGCGTGCCGAGGCCCGGCTCGCCCGGCGGCGGGCGCGGCGGGAGGTCCCGTACGGCGCGACCCCGGCGGACGTGGCCGGCGAGCCCGAAGACGCCCTGCTGCACGGCGAGGAGAACCGGGCCCTCCGATCGGCGGTCGCCCGATTGCCGGGACGCTGTCCGGAGCTGATGGCCGCACTTCTGTCGCCCAGGGACCTGACTTACCGTGAAATCGCAGGAGAGTTGGGTATCTCACAAGGAAGTTTGGGACCGGTACGTTCCCGTTGCCTGGGATGTCTGCGCAGAATGCTGGCTGTCGAGGTTGCGGTTCCTGACCCGTGGGGAAAGGAGCGGTAGACCGGAGAGCCACCAGGTGAGCGGGAGGCATGCGCACATGGGCATGAGCGTGACCATTTCGGCGGCGGCCGCCGAAGACGCCGAGCAGATTTTCAAGCTGCAGTATCTGGCGTTCCAGCGGGAGGCCGAGCTGTACGGCAACTACCTCATCCAGCCCCTCACCCAGTCCCTGGACTCCCTGAAGGCGGAGCTGGCCGAGGACACCGTCCTGGTGGCCCGGCTCGGCGACGAGGTGGTGGGCGCGGTGCGCGGCAGCGTCGGCGAGGACGGCACGGCGAGCATCGCCAAGCTGTGCGTACACCCGCGCCTGCAGGGCCACGGGCTGGGCGCCCGGCTGCTGCGCGGGGTCGAGGAGGCCCTCGCCGGGCACGGCGGCACGACCCGCTTCCGCCTGCACACGGGCCACAAGAGCGAGTCCAACCTGCGGCTCTACCGCAAGGCCGGCTACGCGCAGGTCGGCAACCGCACCGCCTCCGACGGCGTGCGCCTGGTCATCCTGGAGAAGGACGCCAAGGACACCGACTACGCCGTCAGCGCGTAGCGGCCGTCCGGTCCGGGGGTGTTCCGCAGCGACGGCGGGACGCCCCCGGACCGGTTCCACGGTCCCGGGGCCTCAGGGCACCGGGACCGCACGGCTCAGCGCTTGGAGCGGAGCCAGAGCATTCCGGTGACCGGCAGGATCACCGGGATGAAGAGGTAGCCCATCCCGAACTCCGACCACACGGTCGCGTCGGGGAAGGCCTCGGGCCGCACCAGCGTCCAGGTCCCGACGGCCAGCACGCCGGCGAGTTCGACGGCGCAGCACACGAGCGCCGCCCGGCGGGCCTTCTCCCCGCCGCGCACCAGCGAGTACGTGATGAAGGCGTAGGCCACGGCCGCCGCCGCCGACAGGGAGTACGCCAGCGGCGCCCGGTCGAACTCGGTGGAGATCTGGTAGGCCGAGCGCGAGAGCGCGCCGACCACCATCACCCCGTAGAGCCACACCAGCAGCAGCCCCGGACCGGAGACCAGTCGCTTGCGCCCGGCGGGCGGGGCGGTCGTCGTGTCAGGCACCGGATCCCCAGATGTCGTAGAGCCGTACTTCCAGCACGGCGAGGACGACCGCGCCCGCGGCCACCGTCACCGAGCCCCACTTGGTGCGCTCGGTCAGCGAGAGCATTCCGGCCGCCGGGACCGCCGCGAAGGCACCCAGCAGGTAGGCCACGAAGATCACCGTGCCCTGTCCGGGCTTCTCGCCCCGGGCCAGCTGGACCAGGCCGATCACCAGCTGCGCCAGGACCAGCACGGTCACCACGGCCATGCCGATGAAGTGCCAGTCCTTGGTCGGCTGGTCCCGCCATGCGGCGTGGCCGCACCAGGCGGCGAGGGCGAGTGCGGCCGCACCGATGGCGACCGTCAGGGCGACGAGCATGCAGCGAGGGTATTACGGGCCTAAACACCCGATGCGCCCGCCCCTCGCGCGTGCTTCCCCGGAACGCGTGCGGGCCGTGGCCTTGACCACAAGGCACCCGGCCGCCGAGCCCGGCGCGGACGCGGCCGTCAGGGGCTTCCCGGCCGTGTCCGCGCTGGTCAGCGGTGCTGGACTCGCGCTGGAGCCGGAGGGCCGAAGCTGACTGGTTCAGTCCAATCCCGTCCGGAATGTGACCGGATTACGTCCGCTATCCGGACAGCATTGATCGGTGAGTCGCCATGTCTGCTTTACTGGGGCACATGACCACGACGAGCAGCCGCACCCTTGCGACCGAGGCGACGATGACGCCCGGTGCTCGTTGTATGTGTCGAATGTGCGCCTTCTGAGGGCCCCTTCACGCAGTCCCGCGCCCCGAAGCGAGACCGGCCGAGCAACTCCGCCACCCCAGTCGCACCACACCGCCGACTGATCCCCGGTACGGACCGCTCCTGCCCCGCGCACGCGTCGACCCCATCGTTTTGTGACGGTTAGACCCGTATCGCGTCCCCAGATGTTTGCCCCGTGCACGGCATCCGCACCCCGTGCACTCGACAGCGACGGAAATCCTGTGATCACCACATCGGGCCTCACGAAGGTCTACCAGTCCCGTGGCCGCGAGGTCACCGCCCTGGACGGCGTCGACCTGCACGTCCGCGAGGGCGAGGTCTACGGAGTCATCGGCCAGAGCGGCGCCGGCAAGTCCTCCCTCATCCGCTGCGTGAACCTGCTGGAGCGCCCCACCAGCGGCACCGTCACCGTGGACGGGGTCGAGCTCACCGCCCTCGCCGGCCGCGGCCGCCGCGCCGGCAGGGAACTCCGCGAGGCCCGCAGCCGCATCGGCATGGTCTTCCAGCACTTCAACCTGCTGTCCTCGCGCACCGTCCAGGCCAACATCGAGCTCCCCCTGGAGATCCTCGGCGTCTCCGGCCGCGAACGCTCCCGCAAGGCACTGGAACTCCTCGACCTCGTCGGCCTCGCCGACAAGGCCAAGGCCTACCCCACCCAGCTCTCCGGCGGCCAGAAGCAGCGCGTCGGCATCGCCCGCGCCCTGGCCGGCGACCCCAAGGTGCTCCTCTCCGACGAGGCCACCAGCGCCCTCGACCCCGAGACCACCCGCTCCATCCTCCAGCTGCTGCGCGACCTCAACCGCCAGCTCGGCCTCACCGTCCTGCTCATCACGCACGAGATGGACGTGGTCAAGGCCGTCTGCGACTCCGCCGCCCTCATGAAGCGGGGCCGGATCATCGAGTCCGGCACCGTCGCCGAACTGCTCGCCACCCCCGGCTCCGAGCTCGCGAGCGAACTCTTCCCGGTCAGCGGCGCCGCCACCGGCCCCGACCGCACCGTCGTCGACGTCACCTTCCACGGCGAGGCCGCCACCCAGCCGGTCATCTCCCAGCTCTCGCGCACGTACAACATCGACATCTCGATCCTCGGCGCCGCGATGGACACCGTCGCCGGCCGCCAGATCGGCCGCATGCGCATCGAACTGCCCGGCCGCTACGAGGACAACGTGGTGCCCGTCGGCTTCCTGCGCGAGCAGGGCCTCCAGGTCGACATCGTCGACGACGACTCCGACCTCGACTCCGAGATCGCCGCACTGGTCAAGGATGGTGCCAAGTGACCTGGTCCGAGATGCAGCCCCTGCTCACCCAGGGCACCTACGACACCCTCTACATGGTGCTGTGGTCCACCCTGGTGACCGTCCTCGGCGGACTGCCCATCGGCATCCTCCTCGTCCTCACCGACAAGGGCGGCCTCCTGCAGAACCAGCCGCTCAACAAGGTCCTCGGCGTGATCGTGAACATAGGCCGCTCGCTGCCGTTCATCATCCTGCTGATCTTCCTGATCCCGGTGACCACCGCCGTCGTCGGCACCTTCATCGGCCCCACCGCCATGATCGTCCCGCTCGCCATCGGCGCCGTCCCCTTCTTCGCCCGGCTCGTCGAGACGGCCGTCCGCGAGGTGGACCACGGCCTCATCGAGGCCGTCGAGTCCATGGGCGGCGGCGTCCCCACCCTCGTCGGCAAGGTCCTGCTCCCGCAGGCCCTGCCCTCCCTGGTCGCCGGCGTCACCACCACCGTGATCACCCTCGTCGGCTACTCCGCCATGGCCGGCGCCGTCGGCGGCGAAGGACTCGGCTCCAAGGCCATCACCTACGGCTTCCAGCGCTTCGAGACCGGCTTCATGTTCGCCACCGTCGCCGTCCTCATCGCCCTCGTCACGGTGATCCAGCTGATCGGCGACGGCGTGGTACGCGTCCTCGCGCGCCGCGGCCGGACAGCCTGAGAGAACCTCCCAGACTTCCCCACAAAGGAAAGCCCGCACTTGTCGTGCTTGGGCCACCACCCCGCGAAACACCCGCGAAAAGCAAGAAAGGCACTCTTCGTGCGCAAGAACACCAAGCTCACCGCCATCGCCGCCGTCTCCGCCGCGCTCGCCCTCGGCCTCACCGCCTGCGGCAGCTCCTCGGACCCGTCCACGGCGGCCAAGACCGACGGCGGCAAGGTCGACGAGACCAAGCCGCTGGTCATCGCGGCCTCCCCGAGCCCGCACGCCGACATCCTGAACTTCGTCAAGGACAAGCTCGCGGCCAAGGACGGCCTCAAGCTGGAGGTGAAGGAGTTCACGGACTACGTCCTGCCCAACACCGCCACCGATCAGGGCCAGGTCGACGGCAACTACTTCCAGCACAAGCCGTACCTCGACGACTTCAACAAGAAGAACGGCACGCACATCGTGCCCGTCGTGAACGTCCACCTGGAGCCCCTCGGCCTCTACTCCAAGAAGGTCAAGGCCCTCTCGGACATCAAGCCCGGCCAGACCATCGCCGTCCCCAACGACACCACCAACGAGGGCCGCGCGCTCCAGCTGCTCGCCGCCAACAAGCTGATCACCCTCAAGGACGGGGTCGGCACCAGCGCCAAGCTGTCCGACATCACCGACAAGAAGGGCCTGGAGTTCAAGGAGCTGGAGGCCGCCACGGTCCCGCGCGCCCTGAACGACGTCGACGCCGCCGTCATCAACGGCAACTACGCCCTGGAAGCCAAGCTCTCGCCCGCCAAGGACGCCCTGGTCCTGGAGAAGGCCGAGGGCAACCCGTACGCCAACTTCCTGGCGGTCAAGGACGGCAACCAGAACGACCCGCGCATCCAGAAGCTCGCCAAGCTCCTGAACTCCGACGAGGTCAAGAAGTTCATCGAGGAGAAGTACCAGGGCTCGGTCATCCCGGCCTTCGGCACCCCCGGCGCCTGACCCAAGACCGCCTGGTAGACGCCGGATTCCCGGCCCCGCGCACCCCCTCGGGCGCGCGGGGCCGCGGGCTGCCCGGGGTCTGCCCGCTTCCGGGCAGCCCGGCCCTGCACATCACCGGGCCGATGCTGCATGCTGTGGCCTACGACCCGCACGAACGGTCCCGCACGAACGGTCCCGCACCACGGTCCCAGGCATGGAGCTGCGCATGACTACCACCTTCCCGGACGTCACCATCAGCACGGACCGGCTGGTGCTGCGCCCCTTCGACGAGGAAGACGTCACCGCGCTCGCCGAAATGATGAACGACGAGCAGGTCACCGCCTGGACCACCGTCCCGCACCCCTACACCCACGCCGACGCCCGCGCCTGGGCCACCCTCCTCTCCCACGCCGAGCGCACCGAGGGCCGCGGCATCGTCTTCGCCGTCACCGAGTTCCTCACCCAGCGCCTCGTGGGCATCGTGCACCTCCAGAACACCAACTGGCGCACCCGCACCACCGAGGCCGGCTACGTCACCGCCCCCTGGGCCCGCGGCGAGGGCTACGCCAGCGAGTCCGTTCTTGCCGTGGCCCAGTGGCTCCTGCGCGACCAGCGCTTCGAGAGACTCGAACTGCGCACCGCCGCCGACAACACCGCCTCCCAGCAGGTGGCCCAGAAGATCGGCTGCATCAGCGAAGGCGTCCTGCGCAACGTGGCGATAGTGCGGACCCAGACGGCCGACGGCGCCTGGGCCGAGGCCCGCACCGACCTCATCGTCTGGAGCCTGGTCCCCGAGGACCTCGACGACGCCGACGAGTACGACGTGTACGAGAGCCGCCACGCCCACCCCGGCCCCTCCGGGCGCCCCGGCCACGACGACGGGTACCCCCTGCGCCAGCGCGCCGACGCGCACGGCTACGCCGTCGGCGCCGACCGGCACTGACCCGATGACCGGGTAGTCTCACCGTGCCCCCCTGAAACCCCCTGACGAGGCCGAAGCGCCGACGCGGCCGCCGCAAGGCACGGCCGGAGACGCCCCCAGCCCCCCACCCCCCACCTCAGGAGACCGACGACGATGGCCGACCGGGTCACGGTGATCGGATGGGACGGCTCCCCCCTGACCGCGGCCGCCCGCTCCGCGCTCTCCGCCGCCACCCTCGTGGCCGGAGCCGCCCACCACCTCGCGCTCCCCGAGATCCCGCCCGGCGCGGAACGCATCCGCCTCGGCAGCCTCGGCCTCGCCGCCCGCCGCATCGCCGGCCACCGCGGCACCGCCGTCGTCCTCGCCGACGGCGACCCCGGCTTCTTCGGCGTCGTCCGCACCCTGCGCGCCCCCGAACACGGCCTCGAAGTCGAAGTCGTCCCCGCCGTCTCCGCCGTCGCCGCCGCCTTCGCCCGCGCCGGAATGCCCTGGGACGACGCGCAGGTCGTCGTCGCCCACCCCCGCACCCTGCGCCGCGCCGTCAACGTCTGCCGCGCCCACACCAAGGTGGCCGTCCTCACCTCACCCGGGGCCGGCCCCGCCGAACTCGCCCTGCTCCTCGAAGGGATCCACCGCACCTTCGTCATCTGCGAGGAACTCGGCACCGACCGCGAACGCGTCACCGTCCTCACCTCCGACGCCGCCGCCGACCACAGCTGGCGCGACCCCAACGTCGTCATCGTCATCGGCGGCGCCGGCCACGCCCCCGCCACCGCGGACCCCGGCTGGCTGCTCGGCCGCGGCCCCGGACCCGCCCCCGTACGCGGCTGGGCCCGCCCGCAGCCCGCCGCCGACGGACCCCGGCCCGGCGAAGGGGAATCCGTCCAGCTGCGCGCCGCCCAGCTCGCCCGGCTCGGCCCCCGCACCGGAGACCTCGTCTGGGACATCGGAGCCGGCTCCGGAGCCCTCGCCGTGGACGCGGCGGCCCACGGCGCCGCCGTCATCGCCGTCGACGCCGACCCGCGCGCCTGCGAACGCGTAACCGCCGCCGCCCGCAGGCGCGGTGTCCAGATCCAGGTGATCACGGGCCGCGCTCCACACGTACTGGAGAACCTCCCCGAACCCGACGTGGTCCGCGTCGGCGGCGGCGGACCCGCCGTCATCGCCGCCGTCGCCGAACGGCGCCCCGAACGGATCGTCAGCCACGCCTCCACGCGCGACGAGGCCGAGGCCATCGGACGCACCCTCACCGAACACGGGTACGCCGTCGAGTGCGCGCTGCTCCAGTCCGTCGGCCTCGACCCCCGGACCTGGGCGGAACAGGAGCGTTCCGTGGTGTTCCTGCTGGCAGGCGAACGCCCCGTGAACCGCTGACGCGGAGCCCGGGGTAGGCTGGCCGATCGTCGTACCGCCCTGGTGGACGCGCGACGTGGCGCAGTCCACAGCGGACCGTGCCGGTTTCTGGCCGACACGGAGGCCGACGAGCGCGACAATGCTCAGGAGTTGTTGTGCGTGCGCACGCGAGACGGCGCACCGCGCGACGACCCCGCACGGCAAAGTCCGCGCGGCGGGCCCGTTGGGCGGCCGGGCGATCGAAGAGGCAACACCGATGGGCGAGGGGTACGCATGACTGACACCGGCCAGGTCCCGGGCGAGGGTCACCCGGACAACACGGGCATGGTGGATCAGCAGGGCATCCCCGCTCCGGTCCCGCCGATGCCGCCCCTGCCCCCGATGCCGCCGCAGGCCCCGGCCGGCTACGCCTTCCAGGACCTCGTGGACGACCCGTCCGAGGCCGAGGACGAGGAACTGCTCCTGATGCCGAGCGGCCACGGGCAGGGCTCCTGGAGCGACCCCCAGGTGGTCCCGCCGGTCCCGGCCTTCCCCGGCGAGTTCCCGGCGGAGCCCGTCTACACCGAGTACCCGCAGGCCCCCGCCGCCGGTTACCCCGAGCCCGGGCACCTCGGCTTCCCGGACCCCGGCTACCCCGAGGCCTTCCCCGCGCCCGGACAGCCCGCACCCGGCTTCCCCGAGGCGGGCTACCCCGCCCCCGGCTCCTTCGCCGACCCCGCCGCGTACAGCGCGGGCGCGCACGAGACCGGCGGCCGCGACTCCGGCTCCCTGGACCTCGGCGGGCTCGTGGTCCCGCCCCCGGCCCCCGCCGCCGCGCAGGTTCCGCCCGCCGCCGCCGTGATGCCGCCGCGCCGCCCGCTGCACATGGGCCCGCCCGTGCCCGACGCCACCGGGGGAGTCGTACGCTCCCTCGCGGACCGGGGCCCGGCCGCCGCGCCGGTGCCGCCCGCCGTCGCCGTGGCACCGGCCGCGCCCGTGGCCCCCGGCGTGCCGATGGCCGCCGCGGTGCCGCAGCCGGCCCCGGGTGTGCCCCAGGCCGCGCCCGCCGAGCAGGCCGTTCCCGTCGAGCAGGCGGCGCCCGTCGAGCAGGCCGTCCCCGCCGAGCAGGCCGTTGTGCAGGCGCAGCCCGTCGTGGCCGAGGCCGTTGCCGCGGAGCCCGCCGTGGCGGTCGAAGCCGTCGAAGCCGCCGCCGTCGCGCCGGAGCCCGTTGCCGCGGAGCCCGTCGTGGTGCTGGCCCCCGAGGTGGCGGCCGCAGCCGCTGCCGCCGCTGTCGCGGCTGCCGCCGAGGCCGCCGCGCAGGGTCCCGAGGCCGTTCCGGGGCCCGAGGGTGCGCCGGTGGACCCGGCTGCCGTCGCCGCTCCCGCCGCCGTCCCCGGCCCCGAGTACCTGGACCTGCCGGCCGCCCCGCCGCAGCTCGGCGAGGTCCCGCCGCAGGCCGGCACCCCGTGGACGGTCGCGCCGGCCGACCCCGCTGCCGCCGCCGAGCCCGTCGTGGTCCTGGCCCCCGCCGTTCCGGCCGCCGCCCCGGCCGCCGAGGCTCCCGCTGCCGCCGAGGCTCCCGCCGCTCCCGCCGCTCCCGCCGAGCCGGCGCCGGAGGCCGCCGCCGAGGCCGCTCCGGCCGTCGAGGAGGCCCCCGCGGCTCCCGAGGCCGCCGTTCCCGCCGCCGACACCCCGGCCGAGGCCGTGCCGCCGGCCCCGGAGGCCGCACCCGCCGCCGAGGCCGCGCCCGAGGCCCCGGAGCCCGCCGAACCGGCGCAGGCCGCCGGGCCGGGCGAGGCGCCCGTCGCCGTGCCGGCCGTCCCCGCCGAGCCGCTGGGCCCGGCCGAGGGCGTCGAGCAGGCCCCCGCAGAAACGGTGGTGCAGGCCGAGGTCCCGGTCGAGGCCCCCGCCGAAGCCGCCCCTGAGCCCGCGGCCGAAGCCGCCGGGCCGGTGGAGGCGCAGCCCGAGCCGGTGGAGGCCGTACAGCAGCCCGCCGAGGCCCCGGAGCCCGCGGAAGCCGAAGCCGCCGAGGCCGCCGAAGCCGCCGAGGCGGCGGCCGTCCCGGCGGAGCCCGTGGGCGAGCCCGCCCCCGGTTACGCCGACGCGGAGCGCGAGGCCGTCCTGCGCGTGATGCGCGAGCGCCGCGACATCCGCAAGGGCTTCCGTACCGACCCCATCCCGCACGAGGTGCTGCTGCGCGTCCTGGAGGCGGCCCACACCGCGCCCAGCGTCGGCCACTCGCAGCCCTGGGACTTCGTCGTCATCCGCTCCGCCGAGACCCGCCGGACGATGCACGAGCTCGCCCAGAAGCAGCGCGAGGCCTACGCCAAGTCGCTGCCCAAGGGCCGGGCCAAGCAGTTCAAGGAACTGAAGATCGAGGCCATCCTCGACACCCCGGTGAACATCGTCGTCACCGCCGACCCCACCCGCGGCGGCCGCCACACCCTCGGCCGGCACACCCAGCCGCAGATGGCCCCGTACTCCTCCGCCCTCGCCGTCGAGAACCTCTGGCTCGCCGCGCGCGCCGAAGGCCTCGGCGTGGGCTGGGTCAGCTTCTTCGACGAGCGCGAGATGGTCCGCGCGCTGGGGCTCCCCGAGCACCTGGAGGTCGTCGCCTACCTGTGCGTCGGGTACGTGGACGAGTTCCCCGAGGAGCCGGAGCTGATGCAGGCTGGCTGGTCCCAGCGCCGCCCGCTGGCCTGGGTCGTCCACGAGGAGACGTACGGCCGCCGCGCGCTGCCGGGCGAAGCCCCGCACGACCTGCTCTCCGAGACCGTCGCCAGCATCCGCCCGCTCGACGCGAAGGCGCTCGGCGAGGCCTGGGAGCGGCAGAAGCGCATGACGAAGCCGGCGGGCGCGCTCGGCATGCTGGAGATCATCTCCGCGCAGCTGTCCGGCCTGTCGCGGGTCTGCCCGCCGCCGATCCCGGAGCCCGCCGCCGTCGCGATCTTCGCCGGTGACCACGGTGTCCACGCCCAGGGCGTCACCCCGTGGCCCCAGGAGGTCACCACGCAGATGGTGGCCAACTTCCTCGGCGGCGGGGCCGTCTGCAACGCCTTCGCCAACCAGGTCGGCGCCGAGGTCTGCGTCATCGACGTCGGCGTGGCCGGCGACCTCCCCGCCACCCCGGGCCTGCTGCCGCGCAAGGTCCGCCCCGGCACGGACGACCTGTCCGTCGGCCCCGCGATGTCCCGCGAGGAGGCCATCGCGGCCATCGAGGTCGGCATCGAGACGGCGCGCGATCTCGTCGCGGCGGGCAACAAGGCGCTGCTGACGGGCGAGATGGGCATCGCCAACACGACGGTGTCGGCGGCCCTGATCTCGGTCTTCACGGGCGTCGACCCGGCCGAGGTCACCGGGCGCGGTACCGGCATCAACGACGAGACGCACGCGCGGAAGGTCGACGTCGTCCGGCGTGCACTGGAGCTGCACCAGCCCGACCCGAACGACCCGATCGGCGTCCTGGCGGCCATCGGCGGCCTGGAGCACGCTGCGATCGTCGGCCTGCTCCTGGGCGGCGCCTCCCTGCGCACGCCGGTCATCCTGGACGGCGTGAGCGCCGGCGCGGCCGCCCTGGTGGCCCGCGCCATCGCCCCCGAAGCCCTGTCGGCCTGCATCGCGGGCCACCGCAGCGCGGAACCGGGCCACGTGGCCGCCCTCAACAAGCTCGGCCTGCGCCCCCTGGTCGACCTGGACCTCCGCCTCGGCGAGGGCACCGGCGCCCTCCTGGCCCTCCCCCTGGTCCAGAGCGCGGCCCGCGCGATGCACGAGGTGGCCACGTTCGACTCGGCGGGCGTGACGGAGAAGTAGCCCCGGCACCGGCCTGAGCCCCCGCCCCGCTCAACGGGGGGCGGGGGCTTTGCCGTACGCGGCCACGGTGCGGGCCCGCCATCTCCCCCTCGACCCCCCGGGGCGGGGCGGTGGTTGCCCACCCGCCTCCCCGGGTGCGGGTGCGGGTGCGGTGGGTGGGGGAGCGGGGTGCCGGCTGGGCGGTGTCAGGGATGGTTTGGGGGCTTCCCGTCAGTCCCATCGTCCTTCCGTGTCGGGCCGGCCAGTCAAGGGCGCTCCCTGCGGTCGCGTCACTGCGTGATCGCCTTCGGCGACCCTTGACAACCCGTCCCGCCCCGGAAAGACAAGGACTGCCGGGAAGCCCCCAAAGGAATGGTCACGGTGGACAGGGAAGGGACTGGCCTGTCAGTGATGAGGCGACGGGGCCGGGGGTCGGCCTGCCGGGCATCCGGGCCCACATGGTCCTGATTCCGGGTCGGCGGGTGCGGCTACCTGCACGAGAGGTTGACCAGAGCCCCCTGCGGAGCACCCAGGCGCAGCAGATCGCTACGCGCTCCTGCCGGCCGGGCGTCCGCGGCCCGTCTGGGGCTGGTCGTCGGCGGGCTGGACGTTGTCGACAGCGGTCGTGAACTCCCGGCCGGACGCTCCACGGATGTAGGCCAGCTCCATCCAGCGTTCGATTCCGGTGTCCGACACGTTCTCGTTGATCACGGCCATCAGCTCGCCTTCGACGCCCGAGGCGATGTCGCGGACACGGCGGCGAAGGAGGCGGTGCGGCACGTACTCGTAGTGGTCAGGCACTGGGCGGCCTTTCCCCTGCGGGGAGTTCTCCGTTGTCGTCGTTCGGCCTGGGGAACGTGGCGAAGAACCGTTGCAGGCCGCGCGCGGCGCGGGCCATCAGTTCGCAGGACGGTTCGCAGCAGCCAGGCGATGGAGATGGCGGGTTGTCGTTCATCGCCCTCCTTCGTAGAGGTCGCCCGCCAGTCCGAGGTGGAGCCGGCAGGTGGTGTCGATCGGGGTCCCCGACGTCGTGGCACGGAAGGTACGGGTCTGCGCGGAAGCGGTCATCCGGATCCTCTCTCGGAGGGGCCGTTGGGCGGCCCGTCAGATCTCTCATCTGGGACCGTAGATGCGGCAGTGGGATGCAACGAGGACACATCAGAGGACATCTCGCGGGAGTACCGTCGTCTTCAGATCTGGCAGCTCGGCTGCAGTCCGCCCTTGGGGGAGCGATGTCCCGGATTCCCGGAAACCCGGCCTTTCGTGCCGCCCGGCTGGAGCGCGGATGGCACAGCCAGGCCGACGTGACCGCCGCCTACGCCGCCCACGCGGCTGCCCTGGGCGAGCCGGGCCACATCGACGTACGGCAGGTGCGACGGTGGGAGTCGGCGAAGCCGGGCTGGCCCAACACCGAGGCGA
This sequence comes from Streptomyces sp. NPDC037421, assembly GCF_055602105.1. Lineage (NCBI taxonomy): Bacteria > Bacillati > Actinomycetota > Actinomycetes > Kitasatosporales > Streptomycetaceae > Streptomyces > Streptomyces sp. NPDC037421. Next base: position 197,557 of record NZ_JBVJWV010000007.1, on the reverse strand, counting down.
GGCGGGTGCTGCGCGCCATGTTCGGGCTGCCACTGGAGCAGCTCGGCTTCGTCCCGCCCCACAGTGCGAGGGCGGAGTCTTCGGACCTGACCGGGGAGGATGCGGTGCGCAGGCGTTCATTCCTGCAAGGGGTACTCGGCGCCGCATCCCTGCTCGGGCCGGCCGGGCAGGACCGGCTGGCCGCCGCGCTGGCCCAGGCCCGCCGCTACAGTGACCACGCCCTGGTCGGGCACCTCCGTACCGCGCTGGACGCGGCGGCCCGCGCTGATGGGAGCACCGGGCCTCGGCAGGCCCTTCCGGCTGCGACGGAGCTCCTGGCTGTCGTCGACCACCTTGCTCGTGAGGCTTCCCCGTCCGTACGGAAGGAGCTGTTGGGAGTAGGCGCGAGGGCGGCCGAGTTCACAGCCTGGCTCCATCGCGACGCCGGTGCCCCGGCGCACGTCACGGTCTTCTTCCACGACCGGGCCGTCGAGTGGGCGACCGTGACCGGCGACGGTTCCATGCACGCCTACGTTCTGCTGCGCAAGGCGCAGGCAACCGATCGCCACGACGCCGCCCGCATGTTCGACCTCGCCCATGCTGCCGCCCATGGACCCTGGAAGCTGCCGCCCCGGGCTCAGGCCGAGGCCCTTCAGCAAGAAGCACGCGCTCTGGCCCTCACCGGAGCGCCGCCGGACACCGTCGCCCGTACCCTCGACCGAGCCCATCAGGCGCTTGACCAAGCAGGAGAAGCCGAACCCGCGAGCTGCACCGGACCCCTGTGCGCGGGATACACCCGGGACCGGCTCATGGCGCAGAGCGCGATCAGTCATCGCGAAGCCGGGCAGCCCGGCCGCGCCGTCGACCTCCTCCAACAGCACCTCGCCCATGGCGCGTTCGCCCCGAGGGACCGCGCGTTCTTCACCGCCCACCTCTCCGGCGCCCTTGCTGCCGCAGGCGAACCCGACCAGGCAGCCGCCATCGGGATGTCCGCGCTCCGTCTCGCCGCCGCTCCTGGGTTTGGACAAGCCCTCGGCGAGCTTCGCCGCGCTGCCGCCCAGCTACGCCCCCACGCACGACGACCCGCCGTACGAGAACTCCGGCAGGCGTTGACAGCAGTGACCGTCTAGGCGGACAGGAATCCGCTCACCCGGTCGATGACCTGGGCTTGCCAGATCTGCGTCTGCGGGTGGGCGTACCCGGGGTCGTCGTGGATCGCGAAGCCGTGCTGGGCACCGTCCAGCTCCAGCAGCTCGGCCGCCGCGAAGACGGGCAGGTACCGTCGGGAGGATTCCACCGGGACGAAGGTGTCCTTCGTCCCGTGCACCAGGAGGACGGGCGCTCGGACCGTCTTCAGGTAGACCTCCGGATCCAGGTAGAACACCTCGTTGTGCAGGGCCCGGCCCAGCTCGAACGGCGACTTCTCGGTATAGCCGTGCGCGTTCAGATCACGGGCGGCAGTGGCGGAGATGTAGTCACCGTCGAAGTACGGGCGGCTGTCGACGTAGCGGTCCCGGTAGTCCAGGCGAGGGTTCAAGAGCACCAGCCGCTCGACGTCCTGCGGCCGCCACGCCGCGTGCAGCGCGGCCGCTCCACCGGAGAAGGACGCTGCGATCACGTGCGGCGGGCCGGCTGCTCCCGTTTCCCGGCGAAGGTGATCTCCGGCGGCTCTGATGTCGTTGGCGACCCCCGCGATGGTGATGTCCTGTGGCCGGCCCCCGCTCGCCCCGTGCGCTCGCAGGTCGAACCGCAGGGACTGCACGCCAACTGCGGCGAGGCCCTTGGCCAGTCGGCCGAAGAAGCCCCCTTCCTCTCTCGTCACACCGGCGCCGTGCACCAGCACGGCCAGCCCCGCCGTCTCCGCCGTGGACGGAGCCGTCACCGTCCCCTCCAGCTCCGTACCGTCGAGCGACCGGAACCGAACTTCCCACTCAGAGGCCATGCCCCTGATGGTAGGGAGCGGGAGGGGCTTTCGGACGCCAAACCGGACAGCCTTCGCCGCGCCTGTCGGGTCCGGCGGTCCGTCTCGTCGTCCTCTCGTGCGGGTATCGGCACAAGACGGCCGTCGGACGCCAGGCAATGAGGAGCGCGTAGCGATCTGCTGCGCCTGGGTGCTCCGCAGGGGGATCCGGTCGGCAGTTGGCGCGGGTAGCAGACTGCCCCGGCCCCGGCCCCGATCCCGGCCCTGGGCCCGGCCCCCGGCCCCGGCCCCCGGCCCCGGCCCCCGGCCCCGGCCCCGGGCCAGGGATCCAGGGGCCCGGATGCCCGGCCGGCCGACGCCCGGGCCCTCGCCTCATCGCTGAGGGGCCGTCCCTCCCCCTTGGACCGTGACCGTTCCTTCGGGGGGTTCCCGGCAGTCCTTGTCTTTCCGGGGCGGGACGGTCTGTCAAAGGTGGCCGAAGGCCATCGCGGAGCGACGCGACGAAGGAGCGCCCTTGACAGGCCGGCACGACACGGAAGGACGATGGGACTGACGGGAACCCCCCGGACCTTCTCCGATCCGGGCCGGCGGGGATCCCGTGCCCGTGGTCCCGACCAGCCGAAACCCCCTCCCCGAACTTCGCCCCCGCAGGTACCAGCAGCGCCGATGGGTCGTATCGTGGTCCCGGACGGGCGCCCCGCACCGCGTGCCCGACCAGCCGCTCCAGCGCAGCAGCGGCCGCCGCCGTCCACACCCGCCGCATCAGGAGCCGCAACCGCCATGGCAAACCCGGCACACCCCGCCTACCCCGTAGGACTCCGTCTGGCAGGGCGCCGCGTCGTCGTCATCGGCGGCGGGCAGGTCGCCCAGCGCCGGCTGCCCGCGCTCGTCGCGGCCGGTGCCGACGTGCTGCTGATCTCCCCCTCCGCGACCCCCTCCGTGGACGTGATGGCGGAGACCGGCGAGATCCGCTGGGAGCGCCGCCGCTACCAGGACGGCGACCTCGACGGGGCCTGGTACGCGCTGATCGCGACCCGGGACCGGGCCGCCAACGACGCCGCCTCCGCCGAGGCCGAGAGCCGCCGCGTCTGGTGCGTGCGCGCCGACGACGCCGACGCCGCCACCGCCTGGACCCCGGCCACCGGCCGGGTGGAGGGCGTCACCGTGGCGGTGCTCAGCGGCAACGACCCCCGCCGCTCCGCCGCCGTGCGCGACGCGGTCGTCGAGGGGCTGCGCGACGGCTCCCTCACCGCCGCCCGTCCCCGCGTCCCCGGTGTCGCCCTCGTCGGCGGCGGGCCCGGCGACCCGGACCTGATCACCGTGCGCGGCCGCCGCCTGCTCGCCGAGGCCGACGTGGTCATCGCCGACCGGCTCGGCCCCCGCGACCTGCTCGACGAGCTCCCGCCGCACGTCGAGGTGATCGACGCCGCGAAGATCCCGTACGGCCGTTTCATGGCCCAGGAGGCCATCAACAACGCCCTGATCGAGCACGCCAAGGCCGGCAAGGCCGTGGTCCGGCTCAAGGGTGGGGACCCGTACGTCTTCGGCCGCGGCATGGAGGAGCTGCAGGCCCTCGCCGCGGAGGGGATCGCGTGCACCGTCGTGCCCGGCATCTCCAGCTCCATCTCGGTGCCGAGCGCCGCCGGCATCCCCGTCACCCACCGCGGGGTGGCGCACGAGTTCACCGTGGTCAGTGGTCACGTCGGACCGGACGACCCGCGTTCCCTCGTCGACTGGGCGGCCCTCGCCAAGCTCACCGGCACGATCGTCATCCTCATGGGCGTCGACAAGATCGGCCTGATCGCCGAGGCCCTGGTCCGCCACGGCCGCTCCGCCGACACGCCCGTCGCGGTCGTCCAGGAAGGCACCACCGCCACCCAGCGCCGGGTGGACGCCACCCTCGCGACCGTCGGCGAGACGGTCAAGGCGCAGGAGGTCCGGCCGCCCGCCGTCATCGTGATCGGCGACGTCGTCCGCGTCAACGCACCCCTCGCCGGCGCCTGACAGGCCGTTGGCACCGCACCCAGGACAAGGCAGTATCACCCTGTGGCTGATCTCATCACCATCGAAGACCCCGACGACCCGCGCCTGCGCGATTACACGGGCCTGACCGACGTCGAGCTCCGGCGCCGCCGCGAGCCCGCCGAGGGCCTGTTCATCGCCGAGGGCGAGAAGGTCATCCGGAGGGCCAAGGACGCCGGGTACGAGATGCGCTCGATGCTGCTCTCGGCGAAGTGGGTCGACGTCATGCGCGACGTCATCGACGAGCTCCCCGCCCCGGTCTACGCCGTCAGCCCGGACCTCGCCGAGCGGGTCACCGGCTACCACGTGCACCGCGGGGCCCTCGCCTCGATGCAGCGCAAGCCGCTGCCCACGGCGCAGGAGCTGCTGGCCTCGGCCCGCCGGGTCGCCGTCATGGAGGCGGTCAACGACCACACCAACATCGGGGCCATCTTCCGCAGCGCCGCCGCCCTCGGCATGGACGCGGTGCTGCTGTCGCCCGACTGCGCGGACCCGCTGTACCGCCGCTCGGTGAAGGTGTCGATGGGCGCGGTGTTCTCCGTCCCCTACGCCCGCCTGGAGGCCTGGCCCAAGAGCCTGGACACGGTACGGGAGGCGGGCTTCAAGCTCCTCGCCCTCACCCCGCACGAGAAGGCCTCGCCGATCGACGTGGCCGCCCCGCAGACCCTGGACCGGGTCGCGCTGATGCTGGGCGCGGAAGGCGACGGGCTGTCCACGCAGGCACTGGTCGCCGCCGACGAGTGGGTGCGCATCCCCATGGCGCACGGCGTGGACTCGCTGAACGTGGGCGCCGCCGCGGCCGTCGCCTTCTACGCGGTGGCCGGCAGCGGCCGCGCGTAGTCACCGGAACGGACCGAAGGGGGTGCCCCGCCGACGAGGCGGGGCACCCCCTTCGGGGTTCCTGCACGGAGTCCCGGCTCAGAGCTTCTGGGCGAGGGCGATGCCCAGCGCCACGATCAGGGTGACCACGACGAACACGATCAGCCGCTGCCGCAGCAGCTTCGGGTCCGGCCGCGACGGGCGGCGCCCGGTGCCGGTCGTACGCGGGCCGGGGCGGCCCCCCGTACGCCCGGCGGTGGATCCGGGGTTGCGGGACGACGAGGGCCGCGACTGGGGCCCGCTGTGGGGCCCCTGCGGCCTGGCGACGGGGGTCGCGCCCCCGGTACGCCGCTCCGTGCTGCGGTCCGCCTGGCCCGGCCCCCGCCCGTCCGGCCGCGCCGCGGGCCGCTCGACCCGGGCCCGCTGAGCCGGCGGGCGCCCGTCGCCCAGCCCCTGCGCCTCGCGGGCGGCGATCTCCTTCAGCCGCATCGACAGCTGGAGCGTGGTCGGCCGTTCCTCGGGGTCCTTGGCCAGGCAGGCCCGCACCAGCGGCGCGAGCGCGTCCGGTACGCCGACCAGGTGCGGTTCCTCGTGCACCACGCGGTACAGCATCACCTCGGAACTCCCGTGCCCGAAGGGCGAGTCGGCGGTGGCCGCGTAGGCGAGGGTGGCGCCGAGCGCGAACACGTCCGTGGCCGGGGTGACGGCGGCGCCGCGCACCTGCTCGGGCGCGAGGAAGCCGGGGGAGCCGACGGCGGTGCCCACGTGGGTGAGGGTGCTGGCCCCGGTGGCCCAGGCGATGCCGAAGTCGATGATCCGGGGGCCCTTGGGGGAGAGCAGGATGTTCGAGGGCTTCAGGTCCCGGTGGACCACCCCCGCCTCGTGCACGGCGACCAGGCCCTCGGAGAGCGCGGCACCGATCGCGGCGATCTGCGCTGCCGCCAGGGGCCCTTCCTCGGCGACCTTGTCGTGCAGCGAGGGGCCGGGCACGTACTGGGTGGCGAACCAGGGGCGCTCCGCGTCCAGATCGGCGGCCACCAGCCGCGCCGTGCAGCCGCCGCGGATCCGCCGGGCGGCGGACACCTCGCGGGCGAACCGGGAGCGGAACTCCTGGTCCTCGGCCAGGTCGGGCCGGATCACCTTGAGGGCCACGCGCTGGCCGCGCCGGTCCGACCCCAGGTAGACCACGCCCATGCCGCCGGCACCGAGCCGCCGGTGCAGTCTGAACGAGCCGACGACACGCGGGTCCTCGCGCCGGAGCCGCATCATCGCCATGTCCACCCCGCTGACGGTCGTCCTGCTGACCTGGCACAGCTTACGGACCATCCGGCACGAGCGCTCAGAGGCCGCGCCCTCCCGAAGGGATTCGATTGTCAGTGCGGGCAGGCCACTTGAGGGTGTGACAGCTCCCGGCCCCGCCCGACGCCCGACGTCGGCGCTCCGTCCCAAACGGCCCTCGGGCCAAGGGGATTGGCGTCCCCGTCGGTCCCGCGACCGGCCCTGTCTCCGAGGGGTCGGCCCGGTCCGGCGGGCGGGGCCGTCAACACCCCGTAAGAAGACACGTGTGTGCGGGGAGTGACGGAAGTGAGCGAAGTCACTACCCTCCGATAATCCCCTCCGGGAGGACCCCCACTACGGGGGAGGGATCTCCACCCAGGGGAGTACGCGGGAGCCGGCCTCGTCATCCTCCTGGAGGCCCGGCAATGGGTACGAGGGCATGAGGCCAGGAGCCTTCAGGCCGCCTAGTGTTGAAGACAAGCGGCGGGTGGCGCACTCGTCCCCCGAGGTCACGAGCCCGCCGCTGCCAGACGACAGGGAGAGGACCATGGCGGACATCGCACGGCAGGGACGCAAGGCATTCGCGTTCAACGGCCATGAGTCCGGTACGCGCCACCCGCTGGTGGCCGCGGCCATGGTCCTCCCCCTGGCCGCCCTCCTGCTCTTCCTCTTCGGAGGCTTCGAGCAGGTGGCGGCGCAGGCGTCGTCCGTGGGCGTGATGCTGGGGCGCTGAGCGGCGCCCCGGGCCCGGAAGAGCGGTCCGGGCCGGGCCATCGGCCTGTCGCACCCCGTGGGGACGGGGGCGCGACGGACGGCAGGTGAAGGGTGCTGCCCGTACGACTGGGGAGTCGGACGGGCAGCACCCTTTTTCGCGTTCCCCGGCGCCGACGGAAGCGCTGCAACGCGGAAGCCCCGGCCGTCGTGACGGCCGGGGCTTCCGGTGCGGTGCGCGATACTGGGATTGAACCAGTGACCTCTTCCGTGTCAGGGAAGCGCTCTCCCGCTGAGCTAATCGCGCGGGTTGCGGTAAAGAACCGCAGGTCAAACGAGGTGTTGCAGGTGTTGCGTGCGCGATACTGGGATTGAACCAGTGACCTCTTCCGTGTCAGGGAAGCGCTCTCCCGCTGAGCTAATCGCGCGGGGGATCCTTGCGGATCAGGTCCTTGCGGACCAGTGGACGATACTGGGATTGAACCAGTGACCTCTTCCGTGTCAGGGAAGCGCTCTCCCGCTGAGCTAATCGTCCTTGGAGGTGGAGACGGGATTTGAACCCGTGTAGACGGCTTTGCAGGCCGTTGCCTCGCCTCTCGGCCACTCCACCTCGGAGTGCGCAGGGGTTCTCGGGAAGATCCCCCACTCAGAGCGGACGACGAGACTCGAACTCGCGACATCCACCTTGGCAAGGTGGTGCTCTACCAACTGAGCTACGTCCGCAGTGTCACCGTGTTCGCTCCGGGGTTTTTCCCGGCGCTCCCTGGCGACGTGTTGAACTCTAGCGGATTCCCGGGCCAGCTCAAAAACGCGTTTCCGCAGCGTGCTGCCACCCGATCACCGGAGGTCACCCGTCGGTCACCTCACCGGCGCCGTCGCGCCACCGGTCATAGACTCGCAGCCGTGCACGACCTGCCTCCCCTGGCCCGCTTCGGCGGCCTTCTCGCGACCGACCTCCGAGACGTCACCAGCGACCCCTCGGCCCTCGACTCCACCGGGTTCTGGGCGGTGACCGCAGACTTCGAAGGCCGGCTGGTCTGCGCGCGCTTCGGCGACATACGCGCCGACCCCGTACCCGCGCCCGTGCCCGGGGCCTGGCGCGGACCGGCCGCCGACCGGTGGTCCTCCTCGCTCGACCGCTCCGCGTACGTCGCGGGCGTCCGGCGGATCCGCGAGTACATCGCGGCGGGGGAGGTCTACCAGGCCAATCTCTGCCGTGTGATGTCCGCGCCCCTGCCGGACCCGGCCGCCGCCGACGTGGACGCCCTGACCTCGCTCCTCGCGCGCGGCAACCCGGCTCCCTATGCAGGAACGATTCGGCTCAGGGCCCACGGCGTCGAGATCGCCACCGCCTCCCCCGAGCTCTACCTGAGCCGCGACGGCCGCCACATCGAGTCCGGCCCCATCAAGGGAACCGGCCGCACCGCCGCCGACCTGCTGCCCAAGGACCACGCCGAGAACGTGATGATCGTGGACCTCGTGCGCAACGACCTCGGCCGCGTCTGCTCCACCGGCTCCGTCGCCGTCCCCGAGCTGTGCGCCCTGGAGGAGCACCCCGGCCTGGTCCACCTGGTCTCCACCGTCAGCGGCGAGCTCGCCGAGGACGCCGGCTGGCCCGAGCTGCTCACCGCCACCTTCCCGCCAGGCTCGGTCACCGGCGCCCCCAAGTCCTCCGCCCTGCGGATCATCGAAGAGCTGGAGACCGCCCCCCGCGGCCCCTACTGTGGGGGCATCGGCTGGGTCGATGCCGACCGGGGCACCGCCGCGCTCGCCGTGGGCATCCGCACCTTCTGGATCGACCGCGAGGCACCCGGCGGCCCCCGCCTGAGCTTCGGCACCGGCGCCGGGATCACCTGGGGCTCCGACCCCGAACGGGAATGGGCCGAGACCGAGCTGAAGGCCGCCCGGCTGGTCGCACTGGCCTCCGGCGGGCCCCTGCCCGGCGTACACGAGACGCACGACCTGAGTGGAGGAACCGTACGGTGAGGATCTGGCTCGACGGCACGCTGCGCGACGCCGATGACGCGAGGGTGTCCGTACTGGACCACGGGCTGACCGTGGGCGACGGGGTCTTCGAGACGCTCAAGGCCCAGGACGGCACCCTCTTCGCCCTCACCCGCCACCTGGAGCGGCTGACCCGCTCCGCGCGCGGCCTGGGCCTGCCGGACCCCGACCTCGACGAGGTGCGCCGCGCCTGCGCCGCCGTACTGGAGGCCAACCCCGTCCCGCTCGGCCGGCTCCGGATCACCTACACGGGCGGACTCTCCCCGCTCGGCTCCGACCGCGGCGAGACCGGACCCACCCTGGTCGTCGCCGTCGGCGAGACCGCCCGCCGCCCCGACACCACCGCCGTGATCACCGTCCCGTGGGTCCGCAACGAGCGCTCCGCGCTGACCGGCCTCAAGACCACCTCCTACGCCGAGAACGTGGTCGCCCTCGCCCGGGCCAACAGCGCGGGAGCCTCCGAGGCACTCTTCGCCAACACCGTCGGACAGCTCTGCGAGGGCACCGGCTCCAACGTCTTCGTCGTCCTCGACGGCGAGCTCCACACCCCGCCCGTCGCCTCGGGCTGCCTCGCGGGCATCACCCGCGCGCTGGCCGTCGAATGGACCGGCGCGAAGGAGACCGACCTGCCCCTCGACGTCCTGGAGCGCGCCGAGGAGGTCTTCCTGACCTCCACCCTGCGCGACGTACAGGCCGTGCACCGCGTCGACGGGCGCGTCCTGACCGGCGCTCCCGGCCCCGTCACGGCCAAGGCCATGCGCGTCTTCGACGAGCGCGCCGCGTCCGACATCGACCCCTGAGCGTCCCACGCCCCGTGGTCACGGCGGCGCGGGGCGGGTAGAACTCGACGATGACCACCACCCTGCGGCCGAGCGGGCCGCTTCAGAAGAGCGACTCCGGCGCGCGCTCGCGCCCGTACGAGGTCCGCGTCAACAGCAGGCGCGTCGGGGCGCTGCTGATCGCCGCCGACACGCCCTTCGGGCCGACGGTGGGGGAGATCCGGGACCTGGCCATCGACGAGCCGGACCGCCGCCGCGGCCGCGCCACCGTCGCGGCGCTCGCCGCCGAGGAGGTGCTGCGCGGCTGGGGGTGCCGCCGGGTGGGGATCCGCGTCCCGGCAGGCTCCGCGGGCGGGCTGCGGCTCGCCGCGGCCCTCGGGTACGCCGAGTACAGCCGGAACATGGCCAAGGAGCTCCCCGCCGCCCCGCCCGCCCTCTCCGAGGGGGTCCTGGGCCGGCCCATGGCGCCGGACGAGTACGAGGCCTGGGACGCACGGGCCCGCGCCGACTACGCGGCGAGCTGGGTCGCGCGGGGGATGCCCCAGGAGGCCGCCCGGGCCAAATCGCAGGCCGACCACGACGCGCAGCTCCCCCGGGGACTCGCCACCCCGGGGGTCACCTTCGCCGTCCTGGAGGCGGCCGGCACCCCCGTCGGCCACGTGTGGGTGGCGGCCGCCGGAGAGGGCGCGTACGTCTACGACGTCGCCGTCGCCGAGGAGCACCGCGGCCACGGATACGGCCGCGACCTGATGCTGCTCGCGGAGCGCACGGCCATCGCCGCCGGCCACCGGACGCTGGCGCTCCACGTGTTCACCGCCAACACCCCGGCCCTGCGCCTGTACGAGTCCCTCGGCTACCGGCCGACCCACCTCAACTACGCCAAGGAGCTGATCTAGGCCGGCGGCCGCTCGGCGCGGCGGCCCTGCTAGAACGGTGACCGATGGGTATCGAAGAGCGTGAGCGCAAGGTGTACCGGCCGCTGCGGCGGGCCGGTCTGGAGGTGGTCCCGGACGCCGTGCCGGACGGTGTGATGCCGTTCGTCGCCTCGTACGGGGCCGAGGACGTCGCCGGGGCCTTCTCCCTCCCGTACGACACCCCGCGGCTCGTGGAGCGGCTCAACGAGGAGTGGTACGGGCTCGCCGCCTCCACGGGCCTCTTCGACCACCGGCGCGAGTTCCTCGTCATGCTCCCGCAGGGCACCCGGACGCACAGCGCCTCCCTGCGGTACGCGCACGAGAGCTCCCGTGTGGCGCCGCCCGCGCTCTGGACGCGGGTGCGGCTGCTGGAGAGCTGGGACGTCATGGGCCGGGGCGCGGGGTCGGCGTTCCTCGGCGTGCACGCGGGCCACCCGGGCTTCGGCATGATGGCGCTCGACAGCAGCGTGTACATCATCTGCTCGACGGGCGAGAGGGGCGTCGACGTGGTCGCGGTGGCCCACCCGTACCGCTCGGCGGAGGTCCTGCGGCACCTGGAGTGGATCGCGGGCTGGGACCACCCCTACGGCAACCCCGAGTTCAGGCGGCGGATCGCCGCCTGGCTCGCGGGCCGTGCGCCCGCCACGGCGGAAGCGGGCGCGCCCGCCGTGGCGCGGGACGGGTCCTAGGCAGTCCCTTCCGCGAGCAGCCGGTCCGCGATCTCCTCGATGCGGGCGCGCAGGCCCTCCTGGCTCTTGCCGCCGTCCAGGCGCTCGCCGCCGATCACGTACGTCGGGGTGCCGGTCACACCGATGGCCTTGCCCTCGGCCTGGTCGGCGTCGACGATCAGGATGTGCCGGCCGTCGATCAGCGCGGTGTCGAACTCCTCCGCGTCCAGGCCGAGTTCACGCGCCACGTCCAGCAGTACGGCCTCGCCCCGCTCGCCCAGTTCGGCGGTGCGGGCGAGCACGGCCTCCGCGTACGGCCAGCCCTGGCCCTGTTCCGCGGCCTCCTCGGCGGCCTGCGCGGCGGCGAAGGCGTGCTTGTGCTTCTCCAGCGGGAAGTGCCGCAGCCGGACGTCCAGCCGGTCGCCGTAGCGGGCCCGCAGGGCGCGCACGTCGTCCAGGGCGCTGTGGCAGTCCGGGCACTGGAGTTCGCACCAGACTTCGAGGATCACGGAATCGGTCATGTGGACAGTCTCCCAGACCCCCTGAGGAGGAGATCCGACCCCGAGATGTCCCGGAGATCCGCCTGCGCGGGCCCGTGGACATGGCCTCCGCGGCGGGGGCCGGTGCAGGATGGAAGGGACAGATCACCCACCGCCGACCGCCGGAGGACCGCATGCTCGCCGAGACCATTTGTTCCGCGGTGTCCGCGGCGGGCCTGGGCATCGCCGCGCTGACCGCGTACCGCAAGCGCTTCCTCGCCGCGGCGCGGATCGCGGCGTACTCGCTGGTGCCGGTGGGCCTGGTGCTGACCGGCGTGGTGCAGTGGGTCTCCGGGATGGTCTTCAAGCCGACCGTCTGGATCGGCTTCGGCCTGCTGGGGCTGGCCTGGGTGCTGTTCATGACCACCCGGGCCGTGGAGCGCCGGGGCCTGGGAAGGGCCCCCAAGGCCCCGAAGGCGGCCAAGGGCGCCCCCGGCCGGGAGGCCGTCGCCCCGGGCGCCTCGGTCCCCTCCCTGGGCACGGGAGGCCGCCAGGGCGCCGGGCCGGCCCCCGCGGCGGCCCCGGCGGACGACTTCTCCGACATCGAGGCGATCCTCAAGAAGCACGGGATCTGACCCCCTACGCGAGGCCCACGGTGAACGCCGCGCGGTAGCCGGTGCCGTCCGGGGCGGGGCTCAGGGTCATCTTCCCGCCGGCGGCCCGGTAGCGGTCGTCGTGGCCGTTCGGGTCGCGGGGGGCCTTGCGGCGCGCGTACGGCTGCCGCCCGTAGACCTCCTTCAGGAAGGCGTCCGGCAGGAAGAACTGGGAGGTGGTCTCGGAGCGCTCGTCGGGGCGGACCTTGAAGTGGATGTGCGGCGCCAGCCCCGCGTACCAGCCCGGCACGATCGTCCCGAAGACGCAGCGGCCGGAGGCATCGGTGACCTGGACCCCGCGCAGCCAGGTCTGCCCGCCCTCCGAGTACACGCCCGACGCGTCGGCCTGCCAGATGTCGACGGCGGCGCCCGCGAGCGGCCGGCAGCCGTCCTCCACGCGCACCACCGTCAGCTCCAGCCGCAGCGGTACGCCCTCGCGCCCCTCGGTGACGTCCGAGCGGGTCCGGCCCCGGCCGACGTAGTTCGGGCCCGCGCCCGACGTCACCGCCAGCACGCAGCCGGGTGTGGCGCCGCCCGACGGCGCCGGCGCGGCCCTGCCGGGAGTGGCCGGGCGGGCGCAGGCCGCCGTCAGCGCGGCGATCCCGGCGGATCCGGCGGTCAGCAGGAGGGCCCGCCGGCTGGTCGGGAAGGTGTCCTCGTCGGTCATGCGGAGCCTCTCGCGCGTGCGCCCGGGGCCGTCGCGTGCGGACGGCCGCCCACCGCGCCCACCGTCCCGCACACCGGCGGCCGGGCCCGCGACCGACACACGGCCGACCGGGTCCTCGTAGCGGATGCGGGGCCCGGTGCGGGGGAGAAACGGCGGGGAACCACCTGATCTGACGAGAGACGGCGAACTGCCGGGGCGATCATGGCGTGTTGAGGGCGGGACCGGGGCGCGCTGCGCGATCATCGCCCCGACATGCTCGACACATCGCAGGGTGAGCCGCCGGCTCCCGCCCCCGAGGCCCCCATCGCCCGGGCCGCCGCCACTCTGGCTCCCGAGGCCCCCCAGGCCGCGACCGTCGCCACGGCCTCCGCCGCTTCGGAGGCGCGCGGATGTCTCTTCGCGCTCTCCCAGCCGCCGCTGATGATCTTCCTAGCGGTGGTCGGGACCCTGCTGCTGCTCGCCGCCCTGCACGACCTCTACCTGCTCTGAGACCTCGGGCCGACCGTCCGCCTCCTTGCGGCGGGCCCGGTACGCGGCCACGTGCAGCCGGTTCCCGCAGGTCCGGCTGTCGCAGTAGCGGCGAGAGCGGTTCCGGGACAGGTCCACGAAGGCCCGCCGGCAGTCCGGGGCCTCGCAGCGGCGCAGCCGTTCCTGCTCGCCGGAGACCACGATGAAGGCCAGCGCCATGCCGCCGTCCGCCGCCAGGTGGTCGCCCACCGAGGCGCCCGGCGCGAAGTAGTGCACGTGCCAGTCGTAGCCGTCGTGGTCGGTCAGCTGCGGGGTGGTGCCGGCCGTGGCCACGAGCTCGTTGATCAGTGCGGCCGCCGCACGGGAGTTCGGTGCCGCGAAGACCTGGGCGAACTTGCCCCGGACCGTCCGCACCCCGGCGAGGTCGCGGGCGCTCAGCTCGCCGACGTCGCTGATCGCGTGCTCCTCGACGAAGCCGCGCAGCGCCCCGATGTCGGACAGCCCGTCGGGGTGCTCCGGCTCGGCCGCGGTGTTCACCAGCGCGACGACGACGTCGAGCGCGCGACGGGTGTCGTGGGGGATCTGCACGGGGTCGCTCCCTGGGTGCCGGGCCTTGCGGCGGCGGGCCGCTGCCGCCCGCTGGGGGCCGACAATAGCGCTTACCGCGGGAAAGGTACCCGAGCACACCGGCGCCGCCCCCGCGGATGGCTTCCGCGGAGACAGCGCCGGCACTGCCGTATGTGGTTGTCCGTCCCGCACCGTCGCCCCGAGTCGGACGGTGCTGGGCTGGGGGCCTGGCTCAGCTTTCGGCCAGGATGTGGGACAGCTCCTTGTCGAGGTCGAAGTGCCGGTGTTCGGTCCCGGGTGGGACCGCGGCGTCCGTCCGCTTGAGGAACGACTCGAGGGCTCGGGCGGGTGCCTCGAGCAGCGCTTCTCCCTCCGGTGAGCTCAGGGCGATGCAGACGACGCCCTGACCGTGGCTGCGGGACGGCCAGACGCGGACGTCGCCGGTACCGGTGGGCCGGTGGAGGCCCTCCGCGAGGAGGTCGCGGGCGAACACCCATTCGACCGTTTCCTCTGCGCCGGTGTGGAAGGTGGCGTGCACGGCGTAGGGGTCGGCCGTGTCATACCGCAGGCCCGCGGGAACAGGCAGTGAGGACTCGCTCGACACAACGAGGCGCAGGTGCAGCTCGCAGCTGACCGTGGTGTTCATAAGCGCCAGGGCCTTTCGCTCAGTGTGCGCTCGGGGATTCGCACGTCGGCGAAATCGACATGCCACCTACGGTGCCGTTGTAAACCCCTCTGACCGTTTTGCGGACCTCTGGGTCCCTCGGACGGCGGATCCAAACCGGCATTCACGTGTGCTTCCGGCTCCGGTAGATTCGAGCCATGAATACGGGGAGTGACCGCGGAACCAACGAGTCCGCCAACACCGAGCCGGCCGCCGAAGAGGCGCCGCACGAGTCGAAGGCGCCCGCCTTCATCAAGGCCAACCGCAGCCTGCACCTGAGCTGGCAGGTCGGCGTCTTCATCGTCGGCCTCGCCGTCATCGGCGCGGGCGTCGCCATGCTCGTCCTGCCCGGCCCCGGCTGGGTCGCGATCTTCGCGGGCCTCGCGATCTGGGCCACCGAGTTCGCCTGGGCCTCCCTCGTCCTGCGCTGGACCAAGCGCAAGGTCACCGAGGCCGCGCAGAAGGCGCTCGACCCGAAGGTCCGGCGCCGCAACATCATCCTCACCAGCGTCGGCCTCGCCATCGCGGCGGCGCTGATCGGGTTCTACCTGTGGAAGTACGGCCTCACCATGCCGTGGAACATCAAGGACCAGTGAGCCGGTCCGCCGCCCGCCCGAGGGTGGTCACGGAGCACCGCTGACATGCGGTAATGTTTGCGGTGCGTCCGGGCGATTAGCTCAGTGGGAGAGCACTTCGTTCACACCGAAGGGGTCACTGGTTCGAACCCAGTATCGCCCACCCGGAGCAGAGGCCCGGAGACTCGGAAGAGTCTCCGGGCCTCTGTCGTACCCGTCCCCGGAGCCGCCTCCGCGGCCGGCCCTCAGCGCAGCCGCCCGATCGCCTCCCGCAGGCGGCGCGCGTCACGCAGCCGCTTCTCGTACGTCGCGCCCACCACCAGCAGCAGCAGGCCCGCCAGCGCCGGAGGAAGCCAGCGCGGCAGCACGCCCACCACCTGCACCACGTACGGGGCCAGCTCGTGCAGGGCCACCGCCGCCAGCACCGCACCGCCCAGCAGCAGCGGCGCCTGGAGCCGGCGGTGCGCCCCCGCCAGGGTCAGGGCCAGCGCCGCCGTCCCCAGCAGCAGCGGCCGCTGCCAGTACGCGTCGCCCCAGGCGGCCACCAGGCTCGGCAGCAGGGTCGCCGCCAGGCCCGGCCCGTACGCGGACCAGGACGAGGCCCCCGGATCCCGGCGGCGGCGCAGCAGCCCCACCGCGAGCAACGGCACCGACACCGGCAGCGTGTACGCCTCGGGCACCGCCACCCCCCACGCCGCCAGCCGTACCCAGGCGGCCGCCACGAACAGCGCCCCCGCCGCCCAGCCCGGCGCACGCCGCTCCGCCCGCAGCGCCGCCCCCGCGCAGACCGCCCCGGCCAGCCCGAGCACCAGCGCCAGCACCGGCGTGTCACCCGCCGCGAGCGCCACCGCCACCACCCCCGCCCCGGCCGCCGACGCCTCCGCCGCGACCCGCACCGGGCCCAGCCGGGGAGCCAGCGCCACCACCAGCGCCGGGACGGCCAGCACCGCCACCGCCCGCCAGGACCAGGGCAGCCCCGCCACCGCGCCCAGCGCCACCGCCAGGGCGGCCGCGTACCCGACGGCGCCCACCGCGCAGCCCGCCCGCACCGGCACCGCGGCGGCCCTGTGGGCGGCCCCCAGGGCGCAGCAGGCGCCCAGCAGCCCGAACACCGCGAAGGTCGCCGCCCGGCCGTCCAGGGCGGCCAGGGACGCGCTGAGGGCCCCGACGGCCGCGCACCCCCCGGCTGCGAACGCCACCGCGCGCACCGGAGCCCGCAACGCCGCCACCCCGGCCGCCGCCACCACCCCGAGCTGCGCGGCGAACACCGCCCAGGCCGGCAGGCCCGGCCGCATCGGCGCCGCGAACACCGCCGCCCAGCCGCACACCACCGCCGCCGCCCCCGCCGCCGGCCGCGGCAGCACCCCGCCCGGCAGCCACAGCGCGCCCGCCGCGAGCAGCAGCGCCACCGCGAGCCCCGCACCCGGCCCTCCCTGCTGCGGGGCCGTCGCCGCCCACACCTCGCGCAGCACCGCGGCCCGGGCCACGAGCGCCACCGCCACCGCCGACAGCCCCGCCAGCGCCCCGAGGGCCGCCACCGCCGCCCCGGCCCGCAGCAGCCCGCGCCGCACCGCCCCCGGGACCGCGTCCGCGCCCGCCCGCACCGCCACCGCCGACAGCGCGAGCGCCGCCGCCACCCGCGCCGCGACCGCCCACCACACGGAGCCCGCCCCGGCCGGGACCAGCGCCCCGGCCGCCGACACCGCCGCCAGGCCCCCGACCAGGGCGGCCGCCGAAGCCCGCGGCTCGCGCCAGGCCACCGCCACGCCCAGCAGGCCCCCCGCCGCCAGCAGCAGCGCCGGCCCGGCCGCACCCGGCTCCGCGAGGGACCGCGCCAGCCCCACCGCCAGCGCCGTCCCGCCCAGCACCCCCGAGCACACCCACGCGGGCACCCGTACCGCCCGGCGCGCCACCGCCGCCGCCAGAGCCGCGTCCAGTGCCGCCGTCGCCAGCAGCGCCGCGCCGGCCCCCAGCGGGCCCGCCCCCGCGGCGGCCGCCGCCAGCGGCAACGGCAGCTGCGCGGCCCCCACCGCGGCGAGCAGCGGCAGCCGCAGCCGGCCCAGGGCCGCCCCGTACCCGGCCCAGACCCCCGCCAGCACCGCCGACGCCCACGCCGCGTACGCGACCCCGTCGGCACCGGACAGCCCGGTCGCGCGCACCGCGTACGCGTCCAGCACCGTCAGCAGCAGCCCCACCCCCGCGACCGCCTCGGCCGTCGACCGCAGCCCGCGCCGGAGCAGCGCGGCGGGCGCGGCGAGCGCGGCCGCCGTCAGCAGCGCCAGCACCGCCGAGCGCCCCCCGATCCCCAGGGAGCCCCAGCTGACCAGGGTGAACGCCAGCGCGGCCACCGCCAGCAGCACCGCGCCCAGCGTCAGCAGCACGTTCTGGGCGCTCGGCTTCGACGCCGGGGCGACGGGCGCGGCCGGCCCGAACCGCGTGCCCGGCCCGAACTGCGCCGCCGGCGCCGGCTGCGCCGCCAGGAGGCGCAGCAGCCAGTCCCGCCGGGCCAGCAAGTAGCCGCGCCGGGCCTCCAGTTGGGCCAGCTCGCCGTCGATGAGCGCCAGCTCGTGGGCCGGCGGCAGGGGGGAGTCCATGGTCGGAGTGTGGCGCCCGTCACGCCATCAGGACATGGGCGTGCGTACTCAGATGAACCGTGAGTACCTACTCGGGAGAGCGGGAGAGCGGGAGGGTGGCAGATCGGGGAAGGCCCCGCGCCGACGCGCCCCGGCGGGCCAGACTGGAGCCATGCCGCGCTGGACGCACTACCGCTTCCGCAGCGTGTGGGACCTCGACGCCCCGCCCGCGCTCGTCTACTCCCTGCTCGCCGACCCCGCGCGCTACCCGGACTGGTGGCCCCAGGTCCGCCGGGCCGAGCGGATCGACGACCGCACCGGGACCGCGCTGATCCGCTCGGCCCTCCCGTACGGGATCCGGGTCACCCTCACCGACCTGCTCCGCGACCCCGCGCGGGGCGTACTCGAAGCGGCCCTGAGCGGTGACATCGAGGGCTGGGCGCGGTGGACCGTACGCCCCCGGGGCGCGGCCGGCGCCGGCGGCACGCGGGCGGTCTACGAGCAGGAGGTCGAGGTGCGGGCCGCCCTGCTGCGGAGGTTCGCGCTCGCCGGGCGGCCGCTGTTCCGGCTCAACCACGCGCTGATGATGCGGGCCGGGCGGCGCGGCCTGCGGGCCCTGCTGGCCGCTCCGCCCCAAGCGGTTTGATCCGGCCCCGAGGCTCTTGTATTGTTCAGTGCGTTCCCGGGCGATTAGCTCAGCGGGAGAGCACTTCGTTCACACCGAAGGGGTCACTGGTTCGATCCCAGTATCGCCCACCGGGACAGGCCGGTCCGTCTGATGACGGACCGGCCTTCCGCATTTCCCGGGCCCGTTCCGAGCCGGTCAGGCGGCCTGCGGCAGCTCCGGGCGCAGCGGCCAGTGCGGATCCACCGCCTCCGGAGTGCCCTGCCGGGCGAACCACGCCTGCAGGCCCCGCGCCTGTGCCGCGTGCCACACCGCCTGGAGCGTGTGCAGCTCCGCCGGGGTGAGCCGCTCCAGCCTCGCCGCGAACCTGCGCCCGACCGCCCGTACGACCTCCAGCGCCGCCTGCGCGTCCACCGAGGCGTCGTGCGCCCCCTCCAGCTCTATCCCGTAGTGCGCGCACAGGTCCGTCAGCGTGCGGCGGCCCTTGCGGTAGCGGTCCAGGTGCTTGTCCAGGACCCGCGGATCCAGCACCGTCAGCGGCCTGTTGTCCAGGTACCGCGCCAGCGTCGACGCCCGGTGCCGGCGCAACTCCCGGTCCAGCAGCGTCAGATCGAACGGCGCGTTCATCACCACCACCGGCCGCCCCGCCACCTGCTGCTCGCCCAGCGCACGGGCTATCTCCTCCACCACCGGCGCCGGCCACCGGCCGTTGCGCTGGAGGTGCTCGTCGGTCAGGCCGTGCACTTCCGTGGCGCCCGGCGGCACCGGGACGCCGGGATTGACCAGCCACCGCGTGGAGCGGACCCGGCCGCCCGCACACTCCTGCACGACGAGCGCGGCGGACACGATCCGGTCCTGCTCGACGTCCACCCCGGTGGTCTCCGTGTCGAATGCGGCCAGCGGCCCCTCGTACCAGCGTGTCATGGCGAACTCCTCGTCCCCGGTCGGCGGATGGGCCGCACCGGGCACCTCCGCCCCATGACGCGCCGACCCCGCCGAATCCGTGATACCCGGGCTGTTTGCCCCGTACGCCGTTTGCGGGCGGCCGGGTACGGAGACAACTCCCTCGGGGGGTCGCACGCATGACCGGTCGTCACCCCTCGACTCCCGTTCACCGTTCACGGCAGAGCCCGGAAGGCATGGGGAGCCGGCCATGGCGCTCACACAGCCCGAACCGGGCGGGGTGCTGCACGGACAGGGCGATCCGCCGACCGGACCGCTGCGCGGCACACTCGCCACCACCGCCTGCATGGAGACCCTCCAGGTGGGCTACCTGCACGCCGTAGCGGCCGCGGCCGGCTGCTCGCTCTCCCAGCCCTTCCCCGACAACGGCGTCGACTGGCACGTCAGCCACGGCGCGCCCGAGCACGTCGTCGACGACGAGGTGACCATCAAGGTGCAGCTGAAGGCGACCTACCAGGTACCGCCCCGCCCCGCCGGGGCCAGCTTCGGCTTCACCCTGGACAACGAGCACCTGGTGAAGCTGGCGCGGACACCGGTCGCCGTCCACAAGATCCTCGTGGTGATGCTCGTACCGCGGCAGCGGGAGCAGTGGCTGAGCGCCGGGCACGACCGGCTCGACCTGCGGCACTGCTGCTACTGGACCAACCTCGCCGGTCACCCCGTGACCGGCCGGCGCCGCACCACCGTACGGATCCCGACCGAGCGGATCTTCGACGACCGGGCGCTGTGCGAGATCATGACCCGGGTCGGGTCGGGAGGGACACCCTGATGGACCGGTACCCAGCGCACCTCGAACCGCTGCCCCGCCCCGGGCTCGCCCCGGGCGCCCCGGACCCCGGGCAGGTCGACCCGCAGGTCCTCGGGGCGCTGCTGCACCGGCACGGCTGGCTGCGGCGCGGCGGAGCGGCGGGCCGCTACGGGCGCTGGACCCCGCCGGACCGGGCCGGGACCAGCCTGCTCGTCCCCGAGAACCGGGGCTTCCCCGACTGCGCCGACCTGCTGGAGGAAGCGCTCACCGCGCTGGCCCGCAGCGGGGTGCCCTCCGCCCGGGAGGTGCTCCTCGGGCTGAGCGTCCCCAGCGACGAGGTCCGCTGGGAGCGGGAGGTACCGCAGGGGCCGTACGGCTTCCAGGGCGAGGCCGCCTGGCCCGCGCAGGAGCGGCTGCGTTCGGCCGCCCGCCGGCTGCTGCTGGCCGGGGCCCTCGCCGACCGCGCCCGCGCCGGGTACTACGGCGCCCGCCACCGCGCACAGGCCGAGCGCTTCCTGGACGGGGTGCTGGTGGGACCCGCCCCGGGCGGGCGCAGGCTCGCCGCGTACGTACCCGTGGCCGGGGGGCGCGGGGCGGTGACGCGGCTGCACCACGCGCTGCACGCGGCGCGGGAGGCGGTGGACTACCAGAGGGCGACCGGCGGCATGGAGGCCTTCGACGCCGCGGTGGCGGCGGGGGCCAGCCGGGAACTCGCCGAGGCGCTGATCTCCCTGGTCCGGGGCTCGGAAGGGGCCCGGATCGAACTCGCCTGGGCCCCGGCGGCCGGGGTCCCGGCCGGGTGCGCGGCACGGCCCGAGCCGGTGGAGTTCTCCCCGGGCGACCTGCCGGTGCTGCGCGAGGCCGCCGCCCGCTACACCCGGGCCGAGCCGGCCGTCGCCGTCCGGCTCGCGGGGGCCGTGGTCCGGATGCGGCGCTCGGCGTCGGGCGGCGGGGGGACCGTCCGGCTGCGGGTGCTGTCGGGCGCGGAGGTCCCGTACGTACGGGCCGCGCTCGACGAGGAGGGCTACCGGATCGCCGTCCACGCCCACCTCGCCGGAATGCCGGTCCGGGTCAGCGGCCGGCTCTCCCGCCGGGGCGGCTTCCGCAGGCTGTCCCGGGCCTCGGGGGTGACGCCGGTCCCGCTCGACGAGATGGAGCGGGACCGGCTGATGAAGTCCCTGGACGCGGCCTTCGACCCGGAGGACGTGCTCCCGTCCGACGACTAGGTCCTGTCCGGATCAGGGGGCGACCGGTGAGGCGGTGTCCGGGCTCTTGGGGGGCTTGCCGCCCACGAGGGGGGTCGCGGGGTCGCCCCGTTCGACCGTGACCGGGACGCCGCCGGTGATCTTCTCCAGACGGGCCTTCAAGTCCGTCGACGCGGCCCCCGCCTCGGTGCTCGTCACCACGACCCCGGACGCGTCCCGGGCCGCCGAGAAGCTGTACAGCGGGAAGGCCGGCCGGCCCTGGTCGGCGGTGAGCCGGTCCACGGCGGCCATGAGCGCGCGGTGCGTGTAGCGGCTCAGGTAGAGGTCGGCGCGGCCCGGGTCGACGGAGGGGTCGGCCTTCCGGGCGGCTTCCAGCAGCAGGCGGCCCCGGGCGAGGTCGGTCACGCACACCGCGACCCGGCCCGCGGGCCGGTCGGTGGTGTGGGTGCCGTAGACGTCCGCGAAGGCCCCGTACCCCTGGGCGCCGACGGCCTGCGACAGGCTCAGGGCCTCGGGGGTGTTCGCGGGAGTCCCGTCGATGGTGGTGGGCGGGGCACCGGGCTCGGAGCGGTCGGATCCCGGGCAGGCCGGCGCCCCGCCCGCGGACGCGGACGGCGGTGCGGACGCCGGCACGGGCGGCGCGGGCGGCTCGGCCGCCGGGCCGGAACCGGCGGCGGCCCCGCAGCCGGTGAGCAGCGCGGCGGCGATGCAGGTGAGCGTGACGGCGGTACGGCGCATGTTTCCTCGATCCCCCTGGGTCCCCTGTGGCTCGGGCGTCCCTGGGACGTACCCGGCCACCCGCCGGTTCCCCCGCCGGACTAAGCGGTGCCGCGCAGGGTGAAGGACGCCATCCGCAGGCCGGGGACGGGGGTGAAGTCCGCGCCCCGGGTGAAGCCGAGGCGCTCGTACAGGGCGACCGCCGGGGTGTTGTCCGCGCCCGTGGTCACCTCGACCGGGCGGCCCGGGAAGAGCTCCGCCAGGGCGTGGCGCACCAGCAGCGAGGCGATGCCCCGGCGGAACCAGGCCGGGTCCACGCACAGCCGGTCGACGGACACGCCGTCCGGCGTCTCCTCCCAGGCCAGGAAGCCAGCGACCGCGCCCGCCTCCGTCACCGCGCCCAGCCAGCGCAGCGGCCGCGCCCGCATCGCCTCCGGGCTCTCGCCGAGCGCGGGGATGCCGTCGAAGCCGATCAGCTCCGCCTCGACCGCGTAGGCGGCCCGGCCGATGCGGTGCACGGCGGCGGCCGTCGCGTCGTCGGCGAGGTCCAGCGGGCGGGGGTGCGGCATCGCGGGCCGGTCCTTTCGGGGGTCGGGCGGGAACGGCCCACGCTACCCGCGCAGCGGGGGCGGGCCGGGGGAATTTCCGGGCCGGCCGGGGGCCGTCCCCGGTCCCGGGGTTTAACCGTTTCGCGGCGCGGCCACTCGGCTCGGTACGATTCAGGCGCGCGGCGTTCGCTCGCGCATCCCTTCAGTCAGGAGAGACCGGTGTCAGACGTCCGTGTGATCATCCAACGCGATTCCGAGCGGGACGAGCGCGTGGTGGCCACGGGCACTACGGCGGCGGAGCTCTTCGCCGGCGAGCGCACCATCGTCGCCGCGCGCATCGCCGGTGAGCTGAAGGACCTCTCGTACGAGGTGCGGGACGGCGAGACCGTCGAGCCGGTGGAGATCTCCTCCGAGGACGGCCTCAACATCCTGCGCCACTCGACCGCGCACGTCATGGCGCAGGCCGTGCAGGAGCTGTTCCCCGAGGCCAAGCTGGGCATCGGCCCGCCGGTCCGCGACGGCTTCTACTACGACTTCGACGTCGCCAAGCCCTTCACTCCCGATGACCTGAAGACCATCGAGAAGAAGATGCAGGAGATCCAGAAGCGCGGGCAGAGGTTCGCCCGCCGCGTGGTCTCCGACGAGGCGGCCCGCGAGGAGCTCGCGGACGAGCCGTACAAGCTGGAGCTCATCGGCATCAAGGGCTCCGCGTCGACCGACGACGGCGCGAACGTCGAGGTGGGCGGCGGCGAGCTGACCATCTACGACAACCTGGACGCCAAGACCGGCGAGCTGTGCTGGAAGGACCTCTGCCGCGGTCCCCACCTGCCCACCACCCGCAACATCCCGGCGTTCAAGCTGATGCGCAACGCGGCCGCCTACTGGCGCGGCAGCGAGAAGAACCCGATGCTCCAGCGCATCTACGGCACCGCCTGGCCCTCGAAGGAGGAGCTGAAGGCGCACCTCGACTTCCTCGCCGAGGCCGAGAAGCGCGACCACCGCAAGCTCGGCAACGAGCTCGACCTCTTCTCCATCCCGGACGAGATCGGCTCCGGCCTCGCCGTCTTCCACCCGCGCGGAGGCATCATCCGCAGGGTGATGGAGGACTACTCGCGCCGCCGGCACGAGGAGGAGGGCTACGAGTTCGTCTACTCCCCGCACGCCACCAAGGGCGCCCTCTTCGAGAAGAGCGGCCACCTGGACTGGTACGCGGAGGGCATGTACCCCCCCATGCAGCTCGACGGTGGTACCGACTACTACCTCAAGCCCATGAACTGCCCGATGCACAACCTGATCTTCGACGCGCGCGGCCGCTCCTACCGTGAGCTTCCGCTGCGCCTGTTCGAGTTCGGCACCGTGTACCGGTACGAGAAGTCGGGCGTCGTGCACGGCCTGACCCGCGCCCGGGGCTTCACCCAGGACGACGCGCACATCTACTGCACCCGCGAGCAGATGGCCGAGGAGCTCGACCGCACGCTCACCTTCGTGCTGAACCTGCTGCGCGACTACGGTCTGACCGACTTCTACCTGGAGCTGTCCACCAAGGACCCGGAGAAGTTCGTCGGCTCGGACGAGGTCTGGGAGGAGGCCACCGCGGTCCTCCAGCAGGTCGCCGAGAAGCAGGGCCTCCCGCTGACCCCCGACCCGGGCGGCGCGGCCTTCTACGGCCCGAAGATCTCCGTGCAGGCGCGCGACGCCATCGGCCGCACCTGGCAGATGTCGACCGTGCAGCTGGACTTCAACCTGCCGGAGCGCTTCGACCTGGAGTACACCGGCCCGGACGGCTCCCGCCAACGCCCGGTCATGATCCACCGCGCGCTGTTCGGCTCCATCGAGCGGTTCTTCGCGGTGCTGCTGGAGCACTACGCGGGCGCCATGCCGCCGTGGCTGGCCCCGGTCCAGGCGGTCGGCATCCCGATCGGCGACGGGCACGTGGAGTACCTGCAGGAGTTCGCGGCCGCGGCGAAGAAGCAGGGCCTGCGCGTCGAGGTGGACGCCTCCTCCGACCGGATGCAGAAGAAGATCCGCAACCACCAGAAGCTCAAGGTCCCGTTCATGATCATCGTCGGTGACGAGGACATGGCCGCGGGCACCGTCTCCTTCCGCTACCGCGACGGTTCGCAGGAGAACGGCATCCCGAAGGACGAGGCACTGGCGAAGCTGGCCAAGGTCGTCGCCGACCGCGTCCAGGTCTGATCCAGGTCTGATCCAGGCCAGACCGGCCCACGAGCGGGGCTCCCGGAAAGCGATCACTTTCCGGGGGCCCCGCTCGTTCGTCCGGACGAGGTCATATGCTGCATGGCATGACGATTGAGCCGGAGCGGCAGAACGGTGTGGGCACGCACGACGGATTCCAGCGGCTGTGGACCCCCCATCGGATGGCCTACATCCAGGGCGAGAACAAGCCGACCGGCCCGGAAGCCGGGGACGGCTGTCCGTTCTGCGGGATTCCGGAGATGTCCGACACGGACGGTCTGGTCGTGGCGCGGGGCAGGCACGTCTACGCGGTGCTGAACCTGTATCCGTACAACGGCGGCCACCTGATGGTCGTCCCGTACCGCCACGTCGCCGACTACACGGAGCTCGACGGGCCGGAGACGGCGGAGCTGGCGGACCTCACCAAGCGGGCCATGGTCGCGCTGCGCAAGGCCTCCGGGGCGCACGGCTTCAACATCGGCATGAACCAGGGCGAGGCCGCCGGCGCCGGCATCGCCGCGCACCTGCACCAGCACATCGTGCCCCGCTGGGGCGGGGACACGAACTTCATGCCCGTCGTCGGACACACCAAGGTGCTGCCGCAACTGCTCGCGGACACCCGCCAGATGCTCGCCGACGCCTGGCCGAACGACTGATCAGTCCGTACGGCCCTCGCGCCGCTCCGCCAGGACCGCCTCCACGTCGAACTCGGCGAGGCCGAGCGGCGGGCCCGGCGGGGGCCGGCGCAGGGCCGTCCGGATCTTCTCGTTGACCTCTGCCAGGATCTCCCGGGCGCGGCGCTCCGTCCCGGCCGCCAGGGCCGCCTCCCGGGCGTCCTCGGCCTCCTTGCGCAGTGCCAGGGACGGCGGCAGCGTGGCGAAGCCCTCGCCGTGCAGCTTGCGCTTGATCCACCACATCTCGTCGTACGGGGCGTCCAGCGAGGCCATCGGCTTTCCCCAGCCCGGCAGGTTCTCGAACTCGCCCCGGTCGGCGGCCTCTCTGATCTGCCGGTCCACGAAGGACTCGAAGCTGACCCCCGGCGGCTTGCGCTCGGTCATGACGGCTCCTCCCCGGGGCGGCTGGGACTCCTCCAGCGTACCTACGCGTCGTAGACGTCCGCCTTGCGCGGGGCCGGTTCCTGGATGAGGCCGTTCATGATCGAGGACCGGTTGGTGAAGGCCGCGGTGTCCACGCCGTTCTCCTCCAGCACCTTGAACGTCGCCGTGTGCACCGACCGCAGCACCGGGGCCACGGTGCGCAGGGCGTCGTCCGCCATGAAGCGGTGGCGCCACATGGAGCCCGCCCAGACGTGCCGCAGGCCGAAGGGCTCGGGCAGGACCAGCTTGCCGCCGAAGTACTCCAGCAGCGGCGGGTACCAGGTCAGCGGGGCGCGCGCGGCGAGGCGTACCACCTCCATGGTGTCCACCAGCGGCAGCGGGCGTTCCACGGTCTCCCAGAAGCGGATGGACTTGGGCACCTCGACCACCGGGGGCTTGGACTTGGTGGTGAACAGGCCGTGCACCGGGCCGAGGGCGTGGGCGGTGACGTCCACGCGCAGGGTCTTGTAGAGGACGGTGACGGTGACCAGCATCGTGATGACGAGCTGGCCGTCCCAGAGCGGGTACTGGATGCCGAGGTAGTGCCGGTTGCCGGCGCTGAACTGCTGCTCGTTGCAGATCCGGGTGATCTCGTGCGGCTTGACGAGGAAGGTGTCGACGTCCTCGCCGCTCGGGCGGGCCACCTCGGCGGCGCCCTCGCCGACGGGGGTGACGATCCAGTGCTGGATGGAGGCGGGCGGGAAGCCGCCGGTGTGCAGGGGGCCGCGCTCCAGCTTGCGCAGCTGGGAGTCGATCGCGCGTATGACGTCCCAGCTGCGGAAGGGGTGGATCTCGTGCCCGTCGGCCTTGGGGTTCAGTTCCTCGGCCATCTGCCAGCTGCCCCAGCGGGTGCCCATGCCGAGGATGCCCTTGGGGCCGGCGTAGAAGACGGAGTTGCTGCGGTCCTCGGCGGTCAGCTTCGCCAGCTGGCGGCGCAGGTCCTCGCGGGCCTTCTCGTCGGGGTTGCCGGGGACCGCCTCCGGGATCTTGGCGGCGACGGGGGCGCCGCCCCCGAGCAGGCCGTCCCAGCGGGAGCGCAGGTCGGCGGCGGTGCCCTCGCAGATCCGGCGGGCCAGGTACCAGCCGAGGACGGGGGCGATCAGCGCGCCGAGCAGGTAGAGCTCCAGCAGGCCGCTGCCGGGCTGGCGGTACACCACCCGGTAGAGCAGCACCGCGCCGACGAGGACCACGCCGACCAGCAGGGCGGTGCCGATCCAGGTGCTCTTCTTGCCCTCGCCCTTGGACAGGGTCTTGCGCAGCTGGAAGAGGCCGAGCCAGAGCAGCAGCCCGGGCAGGAACACCACACCGCTGACCAGCATGATCAGGCGGAGCTTGCGGTCGCGTTCCTTGCGGATGCGGGAGGCGGCCAGGCAGTGCTCGACGACGGTCTGCGGGTCGGCGCCGAAGGACTGGATGAGCGGTTTGCGGCCGGATCCGAGGGTGCGGGCCTCGACGGCGCGGCAGAAGGCCTCCCCGAGGTTGGGTTCGAGGAGGGAGATCTTCGGGGCCTTGACCGAGGCCGGGTGGTTCTCGCTGTTCGCCCCGAGTATGGAGGACAGCGCGGTGTCCTTGCCGCCGTCGCGGTACGCGGCGGAGGCGAGGGCGTTGGTCGCCGCGGTCTGGCCGCCGCCCCCCTGGAGAGGAATCTGTGCTCCGGGCCTGAAGTCGAAACCGTCGTCCGCCACCGCTGCCCCCATCGCCGTGCCACTGTGCTCTTTGCCCGTGGTGCCGTCGTGCTAGTCGTGCCGCCGCCGTTCGCGGCGTGTCGCGCTCGGTCGTGTCGCGCTCTGTTGTGGTCCGTTGTGCTCTCCGTCGCGGCGAAGAGCCTATATGCGCACCCGCCCCCATGGTCATGGGACAGGGAAATACCGCCCACCGCAAGCTGGTTGGGTGGGCGGTAACCGGTGTGCTATGTCAACTGGCTTCCCTTCTCGGCCTGTTCGCGCATCTTGTCCGCGAGATGGGCCGGCATGGGTTCGTGCCGGGCGTACGCGCGGCTGAAGCGGCCCGTGCCGTGGGAGACGGAGCGCAGGTCGACGGCGTAGCGGCCGATCTCGATCTCGGGGATCTCGGCGCGCACCCGGGACCGGCCGGGGCCGGCCTGCTCGGTGCCGACGACGCGGCCGCGGCGGCCCGCGAGGTCGCTCATGACCGGGCCGACGTACTCGTCGGGCACCTCGACGTCGAGCTCGGCGACGGGCTCCAGCAGGTGGATCGGGATGTCGGCGGCGGCTTCGCGCAGGGCGAGGGCGCCGGCCGTCTGGAAGGCGGCGTCGGAGGAGTCCACCGAGTGCGCCTTGCCGTCGCGCAGGGTGATGCGTATGTCGACCAGCGGATAGCCGGCCGCGATGCCGCGGGCGGCCTGGGCCCGTACGCCCTTCTCCACGGACGGGATGAACTGGCGGGGGACGGCGCCGCCGACGACCTTGTCGACGAACTCGATGCCGCTGCCGGGCGGGAGGGGTTCGACCTCGATCTCGCAGATGGCGTACTGGCCGTGGCCGCCGGACTGCTTGACGTGCCGTCCGCGTCCGGCGGCCTTGGCGCCGAAGGTCTCGCGGAGGCTGACCTTGTGGGGGACGGGGTCGACCTGGACCCCGTAGCGGGTCTTGAGCCGTTCCAGTACGAGGTCCTGGTGGGCCTCGCCCAGGCACCACAGGACGAGCTGGTGGGTGTGCGGGTTCTGCTCCAGCCGCAGGGTGGGGTCCTCGGCGACGAGGCGGGCCAGGCCCTGGGAGAGCTTGTCCTCGTCGGCCTTGCTGTGGGCCTCGACGGCGAGCGGGAGCAGCGGCTCGGGCATCGGCCAGGGCTCCATGAGGAGCGGGGCGTCCTTGGCGGAGAGGGTGTCGCCGGTCTCGGCGCGGGTGAGTTTGGCCACGCAGGCGAGGTCGCCGGCGATGCAGGTGCCCAGGGTGCGCTGCTGTTTGCCGAAGGGGGAGGTGAGGGTGCCGATCCGCTCGTCGACGTCGTGGTCCTCGTGGCCGCGGTCCTCCAGGCCGTGCCCGGAGACGTGGACGGTCTCCTCGGGGCGCAGGGTGCCGGAGAAGACGCGGACCAGGGAGACGCGGCCGACGTAGGGGTCGGAGGAGGTCTTGACGACCTCGGCGAGCAGCGGCCCGGCCGGATCGCAGGTGACGTCGGGTCGGGGGGAGCCGTCGGGCGCGGTGACGGCTACGGGGGCGCGTTCGGCGGGGGTGGGGAAGCCGCCGGTGATCAGTTCGAGGAGTTCCACCGTGCCCAGGCCCTGGCGGGCGCCCTCGGCGGCGGGGGCGGCCATCAGGACGGGGTGGAAGGTGCCCCGGGCGACGGCCCGCTCCAGGTCGTCGATCAGCGTCTTGACGTCGATGTCCTCACCGCCGAGGTAGCGGTCCATGAGGGTCTCGTCCTCGCTCTCGGCGATGATCCCCTCGATGAGGCGGGAGCGGGCGGCGTCGATGAGGGAGAGCTCGGCGGGGTCCGGGTCTCGTTCGGCGCGCTCGCCGGAGGTGTAGTCGTACACGCGCCGGGAGAGCAGGCCCAGCAGGCCGGTCACGGGGGAGTGGCCGTCGGGTCCGGCCGGTCCGTGCAGCGGGAGGTAGAGCGGGATGACGGCGTCCGGGTCGTCGGCTCCGAAGATCTCTCCGCACACGGCGGTCATCTGGGAGTAATCGGCGCGGGCTGCCTCCAAATGGGTGACGACGATGGCGCGCGGCATGCCGACGGCCTCGCACTCGTCCCAGACCATCCGGGTGGCTCCGTCGATCCCGTCGGAGGCGGAGACGACGAAGAGGGCCGCGTCCGCGGCGCGCAGACCGGCCCTGAGATCCCCGACGAAGTCGGCGTATCCGGGGGTGTCCAGGATGTTGATCTTGATTCCGGCCCATTCGACGGGGACCAGGGACAGCTGGACGGAGCGCTGGCGGCGGTGCTCGATCTCGTCGTAGTCCGAGACCGTGCCCCCGTCCTCGACCCGTCCGGCCCGGTTCACGGCCCCCGCGGTCAGGGCCAGGGCTTCGACCAGCGTGGTCTTCCCGGCGCCGCTGTGGCCGACCAGCACGACGTTCCGTACGGAATCGGGGCGGTCGGCCGTCAGTGCCCTGCCGGCGGCTCCGGCTTGGTGTGATGTGGCTCCCATGCTTCTCGTGCCTCCTGGTGTCGCGGTGAGGAGGGTGATCGGGGTCCTTCGAGCTTTGCACTGCCGTCACACTGCGTCCATACGTGGTACCGGCCACGGTCGGGTGCACGGCGGGAGGGTGACGAGGGCCCGTGGCGGGTAGGCAGCCGGAGCGAACCGGTGGGTGCGCGGCGCTGCGGGCGCGGGGCGCTGGCTACGATGGGCCAGCCGGTGGCCGATGTGGCCGTTCGGCCCAGCGACCCTCTGGGAAGGCCATGCTGAACAAGTACGCGCGTGCGTTCTTCACGCGTGTTCTCACGCCGTTCGCCGCATTTCTCCTGCGCCGGGGGGTGAGCCCGGACGCCGTCACCCTCATCGGCACCGCCGGAGTGGTGGCCGGAGCGCTGGTCTTCTTCCCCCGGGGCGAGCTCTTCTGGGGAACGATCACCATCACCCTCTTCGTCTTCTCCGACCTGGTGGACGGCAACATGGCCCGCCAGGCCGGGACCTCCAGCCGGTGGGGGGCGTTCCTCGACTCCACGCTCGACCGGGTGGCCGACGCGGCGATCTTCGGCGGCCTCGCGCTCTGGTACGCGGGGCTGGGCGACGACAACGTGCTGTGCGCGGTGGCGATCTTCTGCCTGGCCAGCGGGCAGGTGGTCTCGTACACGAAGGCCCGCGGCGAGGCGATCGGGCTGCCGGTCGCCGTCAACGGGCTCGTCGAGCGCGCCGAACGCCTGGTGATCTCCCTGGTCGCGGCGGGCCTGTCCGGGCTGCAGACCTTCGGGGTCCCGTCGTGGATCGGGGTACTGCTGCCGGTCGCGCTGTGGATCGTGGCGGCGGGCTCGCTGGTCACGCTGATCCAGCGGGTGGTCACCGTACGCCGTGAGGCGGCCGAGGCCGACGCGGCGGCCGCCGGCGTCGAGGACGGGGCGGCCTGATGGGCAAGGCACAGGACAAGCTGGTCGACGGGCTGTACGGGCTCGGCTGGGCGGGCGTGAAGAAGCTGCCCGAGCCGGCGGCGGTGGCCCTCGGCCGCAAGATCGCGGACGTGGCGTGGAAGCGGCGCGGCAAGAGCGTGCTGCGGCTGGAGTCCAACCTGGCCCGGGTGGTGCCCGACGCGACCCCCGAGCGGCTGCGGGAGCTGTCGCACGCGGGCATGCGTTCGTACATGCGCTACTGGATGGAGTCCTTCCGGCTGCCGGCCATGGACCCGAAGCGGTTCGGCGAGGACGTCCGGCTGGAGGACGACCACCTCCTGCGCGAGGCGATCGCCTCCGGGCGCGGGGTCATCGCCGCCCTGCCGCACCTGGCCAACTGGGACCTCGCCGGCGCCTGGGTCACCGGCCACCTCGGCGTCCCGTTCACCACCGTCGCCGAGCGGCTCAAGCCCGAGTCCCTCTACGACCGCTTCGTGGCCTACCGGGAGAGCCTCGGCATGGAGGTCCTGCCGCACACCGGCGGCTCCTCCTTCGGCACCCTGGCCCGCCGGCTGCGCTCCGGCGGGCTGATCTGCCTGGTCGCCGACCGGGACCTGTCGGCCTCCGGGGTCGAGGTGGACTTCTTCGGCTCCCGGGCCCGGATGCCCGCCGGGCCGGCGCTGCTGGCGCAGCAGACCGGGGCGGTGCTGCTGCCGGTCACCCTGTACTACGGCGACACCCCGAAGATGTACGGCCGCTTCCACCCCGAGGTGGAAGTGCCGAAGCAGGGCACACGGACCGAGAAGACCGCCGCCATGACCCAGGCGGTGGCGGACGCCTTCGCGTCGGGCATCGCGGAGCACCCGGAGGACTGGCACATGTTGCAGCGCTTGTGGCTCGACGACCTGGAGGAGCGCCCGTAGTGAAGATCGGCATCGTGTGCCCGTACTCGTGGGACGTGCCGGGCGGCGTCCAGTTCCACATCCGCGACCTGGCCGAGCACCTGATCCGCCAGGGCCACGAGGTGTCGGTGCTGGCCCCGGCGGACGACGAGACCCCGCTGCCCCCCTACGTGGTCTCGGCGGGGCGGGCGGTGCCGGTGCCCTACAACGGGTCGGTCGCCCGGCTGAACTTCGGCTTCCTCTCCGCCGCCCGGGTACGCCGCTGGCTGCACGAGGGCGTCTTCGACGTGATCCACATCCACGAGCCGGCCTCGCCCTCCCTGGGCCTGCTGTCCTGCTGGGCGGCCCAGGGCCCGATCGTGGCGACGTTCCACACCTCCAACCCCCGCTCGCGCGCGATGATCGCCGCGTACCCGATCCTCCAGCCGGCGCTGGAGAAGATCAGCGCCCGGATCGCGGTGAGCGAGTACGCCCGCCGCACCCTCGTCGAACACCTCGGCGGGGACGCGGTGGTCATCCCCAACGGCGTCGACGTCGACTTCTTCGCCCGGGCCGACCCCAAGGCCGAATGGGGCGGACAGACCCTCGGCTTCATCGGCCGCATCGACGAACCCCGCAAGGGCCTCCCGGTGCTCATGGCCGCCTTCCCCGCCATCGTCGAGGCCTGCCCGGACGTACGCCTGCTCGTGGCCGGCCGCGGCGACGAGCAGGAGGCCGTCGCCTCCCTCCCGGAGCACCTGCGCTCACGGGTGGAGTTCCTCGGCATGGTCTCCGACGAGGACAAGGCCCGCCTGCTGCGCAGCGTGGACGTCTACGTCGCCCCCAACACGGGCGGCGAGAGCTTCGGCATCATCCTGGTCGAGGCCCTCTCGGCGGGCGCGGCCGTCCTGGCCTCGGACCTCGACGCCTTCGCCCAGGTCCTGGACCAGGGCGCGGCGGGGGAGCTGTTCGCCAACGAGGACGCCGCCTCCCTGGCCGCTGCGGCGACCGCCCTCCTGCGCGACCCGGCCCGCCGCGCGGAACTGAGCGCCCGCGGCTCGGCGCACGTACGCCGCTTCGACTGGTCGACGGTGGGCGCGGACATCCTGGCGGTCTACGAAACGGTCACCGCCGGCGCGGCGGCCGTCGCCACCGACGAACGCGTCCCCCTCCGCACCCGCCTGGGCTTCACGCGGGACACGTAGGCGCCCGTAGCGGGTAGTGTCGCCGCCCGTGATCGAAAACCTTGTCTGGATCGCGGTGGCGCTCGCCGTCGTCGGGGTCTACCTCAGCTGGACCGCCGGGCGGCTGGACCGGTTGCACACGCGGATGGACGCCGCCCGGGCCGCCCTCGACGCGCAGCTCGTGCGGCGGGCTTCCGTGGTGCTGGAGGTGGCCACCTCCGGGGCGCTCGACCCCGCCTCCTCGCTCGTGCTGTACGAGGCCGCGCACGCGGCGCGGCAGGCCGAGGAGGAGCACCGGGAGGTCGCCGAGAGCGAGCTCAGCCAGGCGCTGCGGGCGGTGTTCGCCGACGCGGACCAGGTGGAGGTGCTGAAGGCCGCCCCGGGTGGGGTGGAGGCCGCCGAGGAGCTGGCCGCGGCGGTGCGCCGGGTGCCCATGGCGCGCCGGTTCCTCAACGACGCCGTACGGGCCGCCCGCGCGCTGCGCCGCCACCGGAAGGTCCGGTGGTTCAGACTGGCCGGACACGCGCCGTTCCCGCTGGCCTTCGAAATGGACGATGAGCCTCCGGTGGATCTCGCGGACCGCCCCGCCTGAGGTTCATAGGGCCGCGGGGGACAAATGAAAGAGCCACCGGCTCCACATTGGCCCTTGTAGTGGACTGGTCGGTGGGGTTTTCTCAGCCGAGTACCGCCCGTCTTTCCCTTCGCGTTCGTTTCGAGTGAGGTCAACCCGTGAGCACGCTTCCCACCTCTTCCCAGTCCGCTGAGTCGGCGATCGGCACCTCCCGCGTCAAGCGCGGCATGGCCGAGCAGCTCAAGGGCGGCGTGATCATGGACGTGGTCAACGCCGAGCAGGCGAAGATCGCCGAGGACGCCGGCGCCGTGGCCGTCATGGCCCTGGAGCGGGTCCCCGCCGACATCCGCAAGGACGGCGGCGTGGCCCGCATGTCCGACCCGAACATGATCGAAGAGATCATCGAGGCCGTCTCCATCCCGGTCATGGCCAAGTCCCGCATCGGCCACTTCGTCGAGGCCCAGGTCCTCCAGTCCCTCGGCGTCGACTACATCGACGAGTCCGAGGTCCTGACCCCGGCCGACGAGATCAACCACTCCGACAAGTGGGCCTTCACCACCCCCTTCGTCTGTGGCGCCACCAACCTGGGCGAGGCCCTGCGCCGCATCGCCGAGGGTGCGGCCATGATCCGCTCGAAGGGCGAGGCCGGCACCGGCAACGTCGTCGAGGCCGTCCGCCACCTGCGCCAGATCAAGAACGAGATCGCCCAGCTGCGCGGCTACGACAACAACGAGCTGTACGCCGCCGCCAAGGAGCTGCGCGCCCCGTACGAGCTCGTCAAGGAGGTCGCCGAGCTCGGCAAGCTCCCCGTCGTGCTGTTCTCCGCCGGTGGTGTCGCCACCCCGGCCGACGCCGCCCTGATGCGCCAGCTCGGCGCCGAGGGCGTCTTCGTCGGCTCCGGCATCTTCAAGTCCGGCGACCCGGCCAAGCGCGCCGCCGCCATCGTGAAGGCCACCACCTTCTTCGACGACCCGAAGGTCATCGCGGACGCGTCCCGCAACCTGGGCGAGGCCATGGTCGGCATCAACTGCGACACCCTCCCCGAGGCCGAGCGCTACGCCAACCGCGGCTGGTAGTCACTGTCATGACCACCCCCGTCATTGGTGTCCTGGCCCTCCAGGGCGACGTACGGGAGCACCTGATCGCCCTGGCCGCGGCGGACGCCGTGGCCAGGCCGGTCCGGCGCCCCGAGGAGCTCGCCGAGGTCGACGCCCTGGTGATCCCCGGCGGCGAGTCCACGACCATGTCGAAGCTCGCCGTGCTGTTCGGCATGCTGGAGCCGCTGCGCGAGCGCGTGCGCGCCGGCATGCCCGTCTACGGCACCTGCGCCGGCATGATCATGCTCGCCGACAAGCTGCTCGACGGCCGTGAGGACCAGGAGACGCTCGGCGGCATCGACATGATCGTGCGCCGCAACGCCTTCGGCCGCCAGAACGAGTCCTTCGAGGCGCAGGTCGACTTCGCGGGCATAGACGGCGGCCCCGTCGAGGGCGTCTTCATCCGCGCCCCGTGGGTCGAGTCGGTCGGCGGCAGCGTCGAGGTGCTCGCGACGTACGACGGCCACACGGTCGCCGTGCGCCAGGGCAACGTCCTCGCGACCTCGTTCCACCCCGAACTGACCGGCGACGACCGCGTCCACGCGTACTTCGTCGACATGGTGCGCGCGGGGCTGTGACGAGGTCCCGGTAGGATCGTTGGTGAACACTGTTGGTTACGCGAAGGAGACAGGCGGATGTCCGGCCACTCTAAATGGGCTACGACGAAGCACAAGAAGGCCGTGATCGATGCCAAGCGCGGTAAGCTCTTCGCGAAGCTGATCAAGAACATCGAGGTCGCGGCCCGTATGGGCGGCGCCGACATCGACGGCAACCCGACGCTCTTCGACGCCGTTCAGAAGGCCAAGAAGCAGTCGGTCCCGAACAAGAACATCGACTCCGCGGTCAAGCGCGGCGGCGGCCTCGAGGCCGGCGGCGCCGACTACGAGACGATCATGTACGAAGGCTACGGCCCCAACGGTGTCGCGGTGCTCATCGAGTGCCTCACCGACAACCGCAACCGTGCCGCCTCCGACGTCCGCGTCGCCATGACCCGCAACGGCGGCTCCATGGCCGACCCGGGCTCGGTCTCGTACCTGTTCAACCGCAAGGGCGTCATCCTGCTGCCCAAGGCCGAGCTCTCCGAGGACGACGTCCTGGGCGCGGTCCTGGAGGCCGGTGCCGAAGAGGTCAACGACAACGGCGAGACCTGGGAGATCATCAGCGAGGCCACCGACCTGGTCGCGGTCCGCACCGCGCTCCAGGAAGCCGGCATCGACTACGACTCCGCCGACTCCAGCTTCGTCCCGACCATGCAGGTCGAGCTCGACGAAGAGGGCGCGCGCAAGATCTTCAAGCTGATCGACGCGCTGGAGGACAGCGACGACGTGCAGAACGTCTTCGCCAACTTCGACGTCTCGGACGAGGTCATGGAGAAGGTCGACGCCTGACCGGCGCCGCACCTACCGCTTTCCCTTCGGCGGGCCGACAGGACACACCCTGTCGGCCCGCCGTCGCATTGTCGGCGGGGGCGGATAGCCTGCACGGACAGGTGTCGGAAGAGGGGGCGGAGTGCGCGTACTGGGTGTGGACCCGGGACTGACCAGGTGCGGTGTCGGCGTGGTCGAGGGAGTCGCCGGGCGGCCCCTGACCATGATCGGCGTCGGGGTCGTGCGGACGCCCGCCGACGCCGAGCTCGGGCACCGGCTCGTCGCGATCGAGGCCGGCATCGAGGAATGGCTCGATACGCACCGGCCGGAGTTCGTCGCCGTGGAGCGGGTTTTCAGCCAGCACAACGTGCGCACCGTGATGGGCACCGCCCAGGCCAGCGCCGTCGCCATGCTGTGCGCCGCGCGCCGCGGGATACCGGTCGCACTGCACACCCCGAGCGAGGTCAAGGCCGCAGTCACCGGCAGCGGCCGCGCCGACAAGGCGCAGGTCGGGGCGATGGTCACCCGGCTGCTGCGGCTCGCCGAACCGCCGAAACCGGCCGACGCCGCAGACGCCCTCGCCCTCGCCATCTGCCACATCTGGCGGGCCCCCGCCCAGAACCGCCTCCAGCAGGCGGTGGCCCAGCACGCCGCCGCCTCTGCCGCCGCCTCTGCCGCCGCCTCTGCCCCAGCCTTGAAAGGCCGTACCCGATGATCGCCTTCGTCAGCGGCCAGGTCGCCGCGCTCGCCCCCACCCTGGCCGTGATCGAGGTCGGGGGAGTGGGGATGGCGGTGCAGTGCACGCCGGGCACCATCGCGGGGCTCCGGGTGGGCGAGCAGGCGCGGCTGGCCACCTCGCTGGTCGTGCGGGAGGACTCGCTGACCCTGTACGGCTTCGCGGACGACGACGAGCGGCAGGTCTTCGAGCTGCTCCAGACCGCGAGCGGGGTCGGTCCCCGGGTGGCGCAGGCGATGCTCGGGGTGCACAGCCCGGACGCGCTGCGGGTGGCTTTCGCCGCGGGGGACGCGAAGGCGCTGACGGCGGTGCCGGGGATCGGGCCGAAGGGTGCGCAGAAGCTGCTGCTGGAGCTGAAGGGCAAGCTGGGGTCCCCGGCCGCCGTGGTGGGCGTCCAGCGTGCGCCCGCCGCGGCGGGGCCGGCGCCCTGGACGGAGCAGCTCACCGCCGCGCTGATCGGGCTGGGGTACGCCTCGCGGGACGCGGAGGAAGCGGTTTCGGCCGTGGCGCCGCAGGCCGAGGCGGCCATTGCCTCCGGCGGTTCGGCGCCCGTTCCGCAGCTGCTGCGGGCCGCGCTCCAGTCCCTCAACCGTGCCCGCTGACGGGCCCCGTCCCGCTGCGCGGGGCTGCCCCTCCCCGCCCTTCCCCCCGTTCTCGCCTCACTCGCCGGCGGGGCTGATTCAGCCCCGCCGGCGAGTGAGGCGCGGGGGTCCGGGGCGGGCCCCCGCGGAACGGGGGAAGGGCGGGGCGGGGAGCCACCGCGCAGCGGGACCCCGCACCCGGGTGACCACCGCAACGACGTAGAAGGCAGACTGAACACCGTGAACTGGGACGACGAGAGCGACGACCGGATCGTGGCCGCGGCCGCCGACGGGGAGGACACCGCCGTCGAGGCGGCGCTGCGCCCGAAGGACCTCGGCGAGTTCGTCGGCCAGGAGAAGGTCCGCCAGCAGCTGGACCTCGTGCTGAAGGCCGCCCGCCAGCGCGGCGCCACCGCCGACCACGTGCTGCTGTCCGGCGCACCCGGACTCGGCAAGACCACCCTCTCCATGATCATCGCGGCCGAGATGGGCGCGCCCATCCGGATCACCTCCGGCCCCGCCATCCAGCACGCCGGGGACCTCGCCGCGATCCTGTCCTCCCTCCAGGAGGGGGAGGTGCTCTTCCTCGACGAGATCCACCGCATGTCCCGGCCCGCCGAGGAGATGCTGTACATGGCCATGGAGGACTTCCGCGTCGACGTGATCGTCGGCAAGGGCCCGGGCGCCACCGCCATCCCGCTGGAGCTGCCGCCGTTCACCCTCGTCGGGGCGACGACCCGGGCCGGCCTGCTGCCGCCGCCGCTGCGCGACCGGTTCGGGTTCACCGGGCACATGGAGTTCTACGCCCCCGCCGAGCTGGAACGCGTCGTCCACCGCTCCGCCGGCCTCCTCGACGTCGAGATCGACACCGCCGGGGCCGCCGAGATCGCCGGCCGCTCCCGCGGCACCCCCCGCATCGCCAACCGGCTGCTGCGCCGCGTGCGCGACTACGCGCAGGTGAAGGTCGACGGGGTGATCACCCGTGAGGTGGCCGCCACCGCCCTCCAGGTGTACGAGGTGGACGCGCGCGGGCTCGACCGGCTGGACCGGGCCGTGCTGGAGGCGCTCCTCAAGCTGTTCGGCGGCGGACCCGTCGGGCTGTCGACCCTCGCCGTCGCCGTGGGGGAGGAGCGCGAGACGGTCGAGGAGGTCGCCGAGCCCTTCCTGGTCAGGGAAGGGCTGCTCGCCCGTACCCCGCGCGGCCGGATCGCGACCCCCGCCGCATGGGCCCACCTGGGGCTCGTCCCGCCGCAGCAGGGCGGCGGCGGATCAAGCGGACAACAGGGCCTGTTCGGGGCCTGACGGCGCGGAGGTTCGACCGGTCAGGAACTGCGGTGCCATGCTGGGCGTTGTTCCATCGGTGCGGACTCGCCTAGACTCCGCCGATGCCGACCCTTCGGGTCGGCGTGCCCACCCCCGTAGAAATGGCCGCTCCCCGGCGCGGCCGTGCGAAGGATCCTCGTCCCGTGAACAACATCAGCTTCTTGCTCCCGTTCATCGTGCTCATCGGGGCGATGTTCCTGATGACCCGGTCCGCCAAGAAGAAGCAGGCCCAGGCCGCTTCGATGCGTGACCAGATGACGACCGGCACCGGCGTGCGCACCATCGGCGGCATGTACGCCACGGTCAAGGAGATCGGTGAGGACACCGTCACCCTTGAGGTGGCCCCGGGTGTCCACGCGGTCTACGCGAAGAACGCCATCGGTGCCGTGCTGGAGGACGCCGAGTACAACCGGATCGTCCACGGCTTCTCCGAGGCCCCGGAGGACGGCGCGCCGGTCGTCCCCGACGACGCCTCCTCGCTGACCGAGGGCGACGCCCCCAAGCTCGACCTGGGCAAGAAGGACGAGCCCAAGGACGACGACGAGCCGAAGGACGGCAAGACCGACGGCGAGCCCGGCGCCAAGTAGCGTCCGGCAGGAGCCGCGGCGGTGTCCGACCGGCATCCGCCGCGGTTCCCGCAGTGAACTTCTGCGGGGGGCAGGGGTCCCCACCACACATTTCGTGGCCGTCCGCGCGCTGACCCGGCGCGGGACGGTTGGACAGGGAGAAACGACAAGGTGGCAGCACCGAAGAAGGGCCGGCGGCCCACGGGGGCTCAGGGGAGGCCGGGGCGCGCCCTGGCCTTCATCCTGATCGCGATGGTGGCGCTCACCGCGGGGATGTTCCTCACGAAGCAGACGACGCCCCGCCTGGGCATCGACCTCGCCGGCGGTACGAGCATCACGCTCAAGGCCAAGAGCGAGCCCGGCAAGCCGGACGCCGTCAACGAGACCAACATGAACACGGCGGTCGGCATCATCGAGCGCCGCGTCAACGGTCTCGGTGTCTCGGAGGCCGAGGTCCAGACGCAGGGCCGCGACCACATCATCGTGAACATCCCCAAGGGGGTGAACGAGCAGCAGGCCCGCCAGCAGGTCGGTACCACCGCCCAGCTGTACTTCCGCCCCGTGCTGGCCTTCGCCGACGGCGCCCCCGCCGCTCCGGAGCCGAAGCCGAGCACGTCCCCGGGTACGTCTCCGAGCCCCTCCGCGAGCGGCTCCGGTGCCCCGAAGGCCGATGGCTCCAAGCCCTCCGCGTCGGCCACCCCGTCGTCCAGCGCCACTTCCCAGGGCCGTGTGCTCAGCGAGGCCCTCAAGGCCCCGGGCACCCCCACTCCCTCGCCCTCGGCGAGCGAGTCGAAGAAGGCAGACGACAGCAAGGCCACGCCTTCCGCCCCGGCCCCCGCTCCGACCCCGTCGGCCGACCCGGCCGTCGCGGACCTGCAGGCGAAGTTCGCCGCGCTGGACTGCACCAAGGAGGACCAGCGCGCCTCGGCCGGCAAGGGCGTGAAGCCCACGGACCCGATGATCGCCTGTGGCCAGCGCGGCAACGCCTGGGGCAAGTGGGTCCTCGGTCCGGCCCAGGTCGACGGCCAGGACGTGAAGGACGCCAAGGGCGTCATCGACCAGCAGCGCGGTCAGTGGATCGTCACCATGCAGTTCACCGACAAGGGCGCCGACAAGTTCGCCAAGATCACCGGTGAGCTGGCCACCAAGCAGTCCCCGCAGAACCAGTTCGCGATCGTGCTCGACGGCGAGGTCATCTCCGACCCGTCCGTCAGCCAGGCGCTGACCGGCGGCAACGCCGAGATCTCCGGCGGCTTCACCCAGCAGTCCGCGCAGGACCTGGGCAACATGCTCTCGTACGGCGCCCTGCCGCTGTCCTTCCAGGAGGACAGCGTCACCACCGTCACCGCCGCGCTCGGCGGCGAGCAGCTGAAGGCCGGCCTGATCGCCGGCGCCATCGGCCTCGCGCTCGTGGTGATCTACCTGCTGGTGTACTACCGGGGCCTGGCCTTCATCGCCATCGTCAGCCTCCTGGTCTCCGCGATCCTCACGTACACGATCATGGCGCTGCTGGGCAAGGGCATCGGCTTCGCCCTGAACCTGCCGGCCGTCTGCGGCGCGATCGTCGCGATCGGCATCACGGCCGACTCGTTCATCGTGTACTTCGAGCGGATCCGCGACGAGATCCGCGAGGGCCGCACCCTGCGTCCGGCCGTCGAGCGCGCCTGGCCGCGTGCCCGCCGCACCATCCTGGTCTCCGACTTCGTGTCGTTCCTCGCCGCCGCGGTGCTCTTCGTCGTCACCGTCGGCAAGGTCCAGGGCTTCGCCTTCACGCTGGGTCTGACCACCCTCCTCGACGTGGTCGTGGTGTTCCTGTTCACCAAGCCCGTCATGACCCTGCTGGCCCGGACGAAGTTCTTCTCCAGCGGGCACCCGTGGTCCGGGCTGGACCCGAAGCGGCTGGGCGCCAAGCCGCCGCTGCGCCGGTCCCGCCGCGGCGCGCCCGTCCCCGCCCCCGTCGACGCAAAGGAGGCGTGAGAGATGTCGAAGCTGGGAGATCTCGGCGCCAGGCTGTACCGCGGTGAGGTCGGCTACGACTTCGTCGGCAAGCGCTTTCTCTGGTACGGCGTTTCCATCCTGATCACCATCACGGCGATCGTGGCCCTGGCCGTCCAGGGCCTCAACATGGGCATCGAGTTCAAGGGCGGCGCCGTCTTCACCACCCCGAAGACCGCCGTCTCCGTCGCCAAGGCCACCGAGAGCGCGGAGAAGGCCTCGGGGCACGACGCGATCGTCCAGGAGCTCGGCACCGGCGGCCTGCGCATCCAGATCTCCGGTCTGGACACCGACTCCGCCGCCTCCGTGAAGAAGCAGCTCGGCACCGAGCTCAAGGTCGACGCGAACCAGATCAACGCCGACCTGGTCGGCCCGAGCTGGGGCGAGCAGATCGCGAACAAGGCCTGGACCGGCCTCGGCGTCTTCATGGTCCTCGTGGTGATCTACCTCGCCATCGCCTTCGAATGGCGGATGGCCGTCGCCGCGCTGATCGCGCTGATCCACGACCTCACCATCACCGTCGGCGTGTACGCGCTGGTCGGCTTCGAGGTCACCCCGGGCACCGTGATCGGTCTGCTCACCATCCTCGGCTACTCCCTCTACGACACCGTCGTCGTCTTCGACGGTCTGAAGGAGGGGTCGAAGGACATCACCAAGCAGACCCGCTACACCTTCAGCGAGATCGCCAACCGCAGCATCAACGGCACGCTGGTCCGCTCGATCAACACCACCGTCGTCGCACTGCTCCCGGTCGCGGGCCTGCTGTTCATCGGCGGCGGCTTCCTGGGCGCGGGCATGCTCAACGACATCTCGCTGTCGCTGTTCGTCGGCCTCGCGGCCGGTGCGTACTCCTCGATCTTCATCGCGACCCCGCTGGTCGTGGACCTGAAGGAGCGCGAGCCGGCGATGAAGGCGCTGACCAAGCGGGTGCTCGCGAAGCGCGCCGCCGCGGCGGCCAAGGGCGAGGACGCCGAGGGCACCGACGCCGGCGACGCCCCGCAGGTCGTGGCCCAGGGCGGCCAGGGGAGGCGGCGCCGGTGACCGCGCCCTCCTCCACCCCCGAACTCCGCGAGCTGCTGCTCGGCC
Organism: Streptomyces sp. NPDC037421; assembly: GCF_055602105.1. Classification (NCBI taxonomy): domain Bacteria; kingdom Bacillati; phylum Actinomycetota; class Actinomycetes; order Kitasatosporales; family Streptomycetaceae; genus Streptomyces; species Streptomyces sp. NPDC037421. Next base: position 155,317 of record NZ_JBVJWV010000007.1, on the reverse strand, counting down.
GGATCAAGGACGTCCCGGACTACCCGAAGCCCGGCGTGATGTTCAAGGACATCACCCCGCTGCTCGCCGACCCGAAGGCCTTCGCGGCGCTGACGGAGGCGCTGGTGGAGCTGGCAGTCCGGTACGGCGCCACCAAGATCGTCGGCCTGGAGGCGCGCGGGTTCATCCTCGCGGCCCCGGTCGCCGTCCAGGCGGGCATCGGCTTCGTCCCCGTACGCAAGGCCGGCAAGCTGCCGGGCGCCACGCTCGCGCAGTCGTACGAGCTGGAGTACGGCACCGCCGAGATCGAGGTCCACGCGGAGGACCTGTCGGCCGGTGACAAGGTCATGGTCATCGACGACGTCCTCGCGACCGGCGGCACCGCCGAGGCGTCGCTGGAGCTGATCCGGCGGGCCGGTGCCGAGGTCGCCGGGGTGGCGGTCCTGATGGAGCTGTCCTTCCTCCCGGGGCGGGCCAAGCTGGCCCCCGCCCTGGCGGGTGCCCCGCTGGACGCGCTGATCGTGGTCTGACCCCTGCTCTGCCGAAGCGGCGGGTACCCGGGAATCGCCGGGTACCCGCCGTCTTCGCGTGCGGGGCCCGCCCCGATCGCGGGCGGGGCCGGAAAGGGCCACCGCTGGGGGCGGGGCGGAGCGGGCCTGGGGTCGCGTCCCGGGGAGCGACCACGGAGAACGGGGCGGCGGAACCCTCGCTACCATGGGTTATCCGGACCTGACCGGGGCCCCGGATCCGCATGAGGAGCGCTCTTGCCAGACGAGGTCCAGCCACTCTCCGCCGCACAGCCCGACCCGAAGGCCGACCCGGCCGCGGCGGCCGCAGCCACGCCCCCGCCGGCTCCGCCGGTCAAGCCCGTCCCGGCCAGGCCGGCCGGGTCCTCCAACCGGGTGCGCGCCAGGCTGGCACGCCTCGGCGTGCAGCGTTCCAACCCGTACAACCCGGTACTGGAACCCCTGCTCCGCATAGTCCGCAGCAACGACCCGAAGATCGAGACGGCGACGCTGCGCCAGATCGAGCAGGCCTACCAGGTCGCCGAACGCTGGCACCGCGGCCAGAAGCGCAAGAGCGGCGACCCGTACATCACCCACCCGCTCGCGGTGACCACCATCCTCGCCGAGCTGGGCATGGACCCCGCCACCCTGATGGCCGGCCTGCTGCACGACACCGTCGAGGACACCGAGTACGGCCTGGAACAGCTCCGCCGCGACTTCGGTGACGCGGTCGCCCTCCTCGTCGACGGCGTCACCAAGCTCGACCGGGTCAAGTTCGGCGAGGCGGCCCAGGCCGAGACCGTCCGCAAGATGGTCGTCGCCATGGCCAAGGACCCGCGCGTCCTGGTCATCAAGCTCGCCGACCGTCTGCACAACATGCGCACCATGCGCTACCTCAAGCGGGAGAAGCAGGAGAAGAAGGCCCGCGAGACCCTCGAGATCTACGCGCCGCTGGCCCACCGCCTCGGCATGAACACGATCAAGTGGGAGCTGGAGGACCTCGCCTTCGCGATCCTCTACCCCAAGATGTACGACGAGATCGTGCGGCTCGTCGCCGAGCGGGCGCCCAAGCGCGACGAGTACCTCGCCGTCGTCACGGACGAGGTGATGGTCGACCTGCGGGCCGCCCGGATCAAGGCCACCGTCACCGGCAGACCCAAGCACTACTACAGCGTCTACCAGAAGATGATCGTCCGCGGCCGTGACTTCGCGGAGATCTACGACCTGGTGGGCATCCGCGTCCTCGTGGACACCGTCCGGGACTGCTACGCGGCCCTCGGCACGGTGCACGCGCGCTGGAACCCGGTCCCCGGCCGGTTCAAGGACTACATCGCGATGCCCAAGTTCAACATGTACCAGTCGCTCCACACGACGGTCATCGGGCCCAGCGGCAAGCCGGTCGAACTCCAGATCCGCACCTTCGACATGCACCGCCGCGCCGAGTACGGCATCGCCGCGCACTGGAAGTACAAGCAGCAGACCGTCGCCGGCGCCTCCAAGGTCCGCACCGACGTCCCGCAGGCCGCCAAGGGCAGCGCCGGCCAGGACACGGTCAACGACATGGCCTGGCTGCGCCAGCTGCTCGACTGGCAGAAGGAGACCGAGGACCCGGGCGAGTTCCTCGACTCGCTGCGTTTCGACCTCTCCCGCAACGAGGTCTTCGTCTTCACCCCCAAGGGCGACGTCATCGCGCTGCCCGCCGGCGCGACCTCCGTGGACTTCGCGTACGCCGTCCACACCGAGGTCGGCCACCGCACCATAGGGGCGCGGGTCAACGGGCGGCTCGTACCGCTCGAATCGACCCTGGACAACGGCGACCTGGTCGAGGTGTTCACCTCCAAGGCCGAGGGCGCGGGCCCGTCCCGCGACTGGCTCGGCTTCGTCAAGTCCCCGCGGGCCCGCAACAAGATCCGCGCCTGGTTCTCCAAGGAGCGCCGCGACGAGGCCATCGAGCACGGCAAGGACGCCATCGCGCGGGCCATGCGCAAGCAGAACCTGCCGATCCAGCGCATCCTGACGGGCGACTCCCTCGTCACCCTGGCGCACGAGATGCGCTACCCGGACATCTCCTCCCTGTACGCGGCGATCGGCGAGGGCCACGTGGCCGCGCAGGGCGTCGTGCAGAAGCTGGTGCAGGCCCTGGGCGGCGAGGAGGCCGCCAACGAGGACATCGAGGAGAGCGTCCCGCCGTCGCGCGCCCGCGCCAAGCGGCGCGGCAACGCCGACCCGGGCGTGGTCGTCAAGGGCGTCGAGGACGTGTGGGTGAAGCTGGCCCGCTGCTGCACCCCGGTGCCGGGCGACCCGATCATCGGCTTCGTCACGCGCGGCAGTGGCGTATCGGTTCACCGCGCCGACTGCGTCAACGTCGACTCCCTCTCCCAGCAGCCCGAGCGGATGCTGGAGGTGGAGTGGGCGCCGACCCAGTCCTCCGTCTTCCTGGTCGCCATCCAGGTCGAGGCGCTGGACCGGTCCCGGCTGCTGTCGGACGTCACCCGGGTCCTGTCGGACCAGCACGTGAACATCCTCTCCGCGGCCGTGCAGACCTCCCGCGACCGGGTGGCCACCTCCCGGTTCACCTTCGAGATGGGCGACCCCAAGCACCTGGGCCACGTCCTGAAGGCCGTACGGGGCGTCGAGGGCGTCTACGACGTCTACCGCGTCACCTCGGCCCGCCGCCCCTAGGCCGGGGCGCCCCGGACATGACAGTGGGCGCCGCCCCCGAGGGGGTGGCGCCCACTGTCGCGTCGGGGAACGGCCGGATCAGGGGCAGCCCCACCAGACGAAGTTGAGGTTGCCTCCGAAGAGCGCGGAGACGGCGGTGGCCGAACCGAGGATCCACACCACGGTGCTCCTGCGGGCCCGGGCGAGGGCCAGCGCGAAGGGGAACAGCAGCGGGAACGCCGGCATGATGAAGCGCATCTTCGAGAAGTAGAAGCCCGCACCGCCCAGCGCCATCAGCATGATCATGGCCGCGAAGATCCAGACGACCATGGGGGGCCGGCGCCTGCGCGTCATGAGGACGAACAGCACCACGGCCGTGACCACCGTCAGCGAGACCACCACGTGGTTGAGGGTGGTGTGCACCTCGGTGAAGGTCTTCTTCAGCTCGTTGAGGGTGTCGAAGCCGCCGTCGTAGACCGAACCCCACCGGCGCTGGAGCTCGAAGTAGCCGTCCCAGCGGCCGAAGTGCCAGCCGACGTAGCCCACGTACCCGAACCAGCCCAGCGGGGCGATCAGCGAGGCCGCCACGATCCGGCCCACGGCCGGACGCTGCGAACGCCGCTTCCGGCGCCACTGCACGTACTCCCAGACGCCCGCCAGCACCACGGCCGCGACGATCGCCGAACCGGAGGGGCGGGTGGCCCCGGCGAAGAAGGCCAGCACGCCGGCCGTCAGCCAGGACTTCGTCATCACCGCGTACATCGCCCACACCGAAAGGGCGAGGAACAGCGGCTCGGTGTACGCCATCGACTGGACCAGAGCCGCCGGCACGATCGCGAACAGGGCACAGGTGAAGAGCGCGACCCGGCGTCCGTAGATCTTGTCGGTGACGGCGAAGATGCCCCACGCGGCGATCACCGAGGCGAACAGCGCCAGCCCCATCGCCACCCAGTTCATGGGCAGGTGCGTGACGTAGGAGATCCACCGCACCAGCGTCGGGTAGACCGGGAAGAACGCCATCTGGCAGCTCGGCCCCGCGAAGGCGCAGGGGGAGGGGGTCGCCAGCGGAGTCGTCAGGCTGTTCTCGGCGATGTGCAGGTAGTAGACGGAGTCCCAGCGCCCGCCCAGGATCTCCAGCGGCTGTACGTTCTTGCGGTGCGCCCAGAGCGCCATGACGGCGAGCCCGGTGGCACGCAGCGCGATGTGGACCAGCAGCGCCTTCCGGGCACGCTTCAGACTGGCGAGTACGCGCCGCCCGACGCCCCGGAGTCCCGAGTCCTTCTTGCTGGTGACCGGCCGGGCAACGAGAAGTGAGTCTGGGACATCAGCGCGTATCTGGGTATGCGTCACATTCGATCCTGGTCGTTGCCCGGCAGAAGGCCGCCGAGGCGGCACCGTACAACGGTACACAGGTGACAGGTGCTGCCAGCGCGCACCCTGTGTCCGGGCCACGTAACGAATGGGACGCACAAATGGGACGAGTGCGGGCCGGGCCGGGGAACCGCGTACGAAGATCGCCCGCGCGGCGCCCGCCCCGCGACGGCCGATGGGCACCACCGGACGGAACCGGCGGTGCCCATCGGTTTCGGCCCTCCGGGACGGAAGGCCGCGGCGGCGTCAGCCGCCGAACTCCTCCAGGCCCTTCAGCGCCTGGTCCAGCAGGGCCTGCCGGCCCTCCAGCTCACGGGCCAGCTTGTCGGCCTTCGCGTTGTTGCCGGCCGCGCGCGCAGCGTCGACCTGCTCACGCAGCTTGTCGACGGCCGCCTGCAGCTGCCCCGTCAGGCCGGCCGCACGGGCCCGCGCCTCCGGGTTCGTACGGCGCCACTCGCCCTCCTCGGCCTCCTGGATGGCCCGCTCCACGGCGTGCATCCGGCCCTCGACCTTGGGACGGGCGTCGCGCGGCACGTGGCCGATGCCCTCCCAGCGCTCGTTGATGGAGCGGAACGCGGCCCGGGCCGCCTTCAGGTCCGTCACCGGGACGAGCTTCTCCGCCTCGACGGCCAGCTCCTCCTTCAGCTTCAGGTTCTCGACCTGCTCGGCGTCGCGCTCCGCGAAGACCTCGCCGCGCGCCGCGAAGAACACGTCCTGGGCACCGCGGAAACGGTTCCACAGGTCGTCCTCGGCCTCGCGCTGCGCCCGGCCCGCCGCCTTCCAGCTGTCCATCAGCTCGCGGTAGCGGGCCGCCGTCGGACCCCAGTCCGTCGACTTCGACAGCGACTCGGCCTCCGCGACCAGCTTCTCCTTGGCCTTGCGGGCGTCCTCGCGCTGCGCGTCCAGCGCGGCGAAGTGGGCCTTGCGGCGCTTGGAGAAGGCGGAGCGGGCGTGCGAGAAGCGGTGCCACAGCTCGTCGTCCGACTTGCGGTCGAGCCGGGGCAGGCCCTTCCAGATGTCCACCAGCGCGCGCAGCCGCTCACCGGCGCTGCGCCACTGGTCGCTCTGCGCCAGCTGCTCGGCCTCGGTGACCAGGGCGTCCTTGGCCGTACGGGCCTCGTCCGCCTGCTTGGCCTTCTGGACCTTGCGCTCCTCGCGCCGCGAGTCGACCGTCGCCACCAGCTTGTCGAGCCGGACGCGCAGCGCCTCCAGGTCGCCCACGGCGTGGTGCTCGTCCACCTGGGTACGCAGGTGCTCGATCGCCGTCTGGGCGTCCTTGGCGGACAGATCGGTGGTCCGAACCCGCCGTTCGAGGAGGCCGATCTCGACCACCAAGCCCTCGTACTTGCGCTCGAAGTAGGCCAGGGCCTCCTCGGGGGTGCCCGCCTGCCACGAGCCGACGACCTGCTCGCCCTCGGAAGTACGCACGTACACGGTGCCGGTCTCGTCGACTCGGCCCCACGGGTCGCTGCTCACAGCGCCTCCTCCACCTGATGCCCGCCGGGGGTGGACCCCCGGGCATCGTCCACAGTTTCCTGGGGCGGGCAGCGCCCGCCCTGCACAACGCCAACATAGGCGACCGCCGGGCCGGCTGTCCGCATCCCGCACGACGGAATATCGACGTAGGGGCGGCGGGCCGGCCGGGCCCGGGGCCGCGGTGCCCCGTCAGTTCTTGGTGACGGTGCCCTTCTCGATGGTCACCGGGGTCTTGGGGGCCCCGTCCTGGGCCCCGTCGGCGGTCCCGGTCTTGGCCACCTCCTCCAGCACCTTCAGACCGGCCGCGTCGATCTTTCCGAAGGGGGTGTAGGACGGGGCGAGCGGGCTGTCCTTGTAGACGAGGAAGAACTGGCTGCCGCCGGTGCCGGGGCGGCCGGTGTTGGCCATCGCCACCGTGCCGGCCGGGTAGACCACCTGCCCCTGCTCGTTCGGCTTGCCCAGGGAGTCCAGGTTCTCGTCCGGGACGTTGTAGCCGGGGCCGCCCATGCCGGTGCCCTCCGGGTCGCCGCACTGGAGGACGAAGATCCCGCCGGTGACCAGGCGGTGGCACTTGGTCTTGTCGAAGAAGCCCTTGTCGGCGAGCGACTTGAACGAGTTGACCGTCTGCGGGGTCTTCGCGGCGTCCATCTCGAACTTCACGTCGCCCGCGCTGGTCTTCAGGTCGAAGGTGTACTTCGCCTTGTCGTCGATCGCCATGGCGGGGGAGGGGGACTTCTTCGGCGTGGGCGCCGACGGCGAAGACGAGGGGGCGGCCGCCGAGTCCTTCGTGTCCCCGCCGTCGAAGACGCCGGCCACGACGAGGCCGACCAGCGTGGCGATCACCACGGCCGAGGCCGCGCCGATGACCGCCAGACGCTGCCGCGACTTGCGCCGGGCCTCCGCGCGGCGCTTCTGCTGGCGCTCGTACTTCTCCCTGGCGAGCTGTCGCCGACGCTGATCGCTCGTGACCACCGGGTCGTCTCCTTGTGCGTCTCTGGTACCGCTGTCCGGGCTGGGTTAGGCCGTACCGTATATGGGTTCGCTGTGTAATGAGGGGCGCCGGTAGGCTCTGAGCAGCAGATTCCGATCTGCTGCCTCCCGCCGGACGACGATTGAGGACGAACGTGCTGATTGCCGGATTCCCCGCCGGGGCCTGGGGCACCAACTGCTACCTGGTCGCCCCCGCCGCCGGTGAGGAGTGCGTCATCATCGACCCGGGCCACCAGGCCGCCCAGGGCGTCGAGGAGACGTTGAAGAAGCACCGTCTCAAGCCCGTCGCCGTCGTCCTCACCCATGGCCACATCGATCATGTGGCCTCGGTGGTCCCGGTGTGCGGAGCACACGACGTACCGGCCTGGATCCACCCCGAGGACCGCTACATGATGAGCGACCCGGAGAAGGCGCTCGGCCGCTCCATCGGCATGCCGCTCATGGGGGAGCTGACCGTGGGCGAGCCGGACGACGTCCGCGAGCTCACCGACGGCGCCGCCCTGAAGCTGGCCGGGATGGAGTTCTCGGTGGCGCACGCGCCCGGGCATACCAAGGGGTCGGTGACCTTCCGGATGCCCGAGCAGGCCGACGTCCCGCCGGTCTTCTTCTCGGGCGACCTGCTGTTCGCCGGCTCCATCGGACGCACCGACCTGCCCGGCGGCTCCCACGCCGAGATGCTCCAGTCGCTGGCCCGCGTGTGCCTGCCGCTGGAGGACTCGACGGTGGTGCTGTCCGGCCACGGTCCCCAGACCACCATCGGCCGTGAGCGCGCGACCAACCCGTACCTCCGGGAAGTCGCCGCCGGCCTGGGGGACGGCACCGCCGCCCCACGACGAGGAATGTGACGAGAGTTTCGTGGCTACTTTTCAGGCCCCCAAGGGCACGTACGACCTGATCCCGCCGGTTTCCGTGAAGTACCTGGCGGTGCGCGAGGCCATCTCGGCGCCCCTGCGCAACTCCGGCTACGGCTACATCGAGACCCCCGGCTTCGAGGACGTCGGCCTCTTCGCCCGCGGCGTCGGCGAGTCCACCGACATCGTCTCCAAGGAGATGTACGCCTTCGAGACCAAGGGCGGCGACCAGCTCGCGCTGCGCCCCGAGGGCACCGCCTCCGTCCTGCGCGCCGCGCTGGAGGCCAGCCTGCACAAGAAGGGCAACCTGCCGGTCAAGCTCTGGTACTCGGGCTCGTACTACCGCTACGAGAAGCCGCAGAAGGGCCGCTACCGCCACTTCTCGCAGGTCGGCGCCGAGGCCATCGGCGCCGAGGACCCGGCGCTGGACGCCGAGCTGATCATCCTCGCGGACCAGGCGTACCGCTCGCTGGGCCTGCGCAACTTCCGCATCCTGCTGAACTCGCTCGGCGACAAGGAGTGCCGCCCGGTGTACCGGGAGGCGCTCCAGGGCTTCCTGCGCGGCCTCGACCTCGACGAGGAGACCGTCCGCCGGGCCGAGATCAACCCGCTGCGCGTCCTCGACGACAAGCGGCCCGAGGTGCAGAAGCAGCTGGTGGGCGCGCCCGTGCTGCGCGACCACCTGTGCGACGCGTGCAAGGCGTACCACGAGGAGGTCCGGGCCCTGGTCACGGCCGCCGGGGTCGCCTTCGAGGACGACGAGAAGCTCGTGCGCGGCCTCGACTACTACACCCGCACCACCTTCGAGTTCGTCCACGACGGCCTGGGCTCGCAGTCCGCGGTGGGCGGCGGCGGCCGCTACGACGGCCTGTCCGAGATGATCGGCGGACCGGCGCTGCCGTCGGTCGGCTGGGCGCTCGGCGTGGACCGCACCGTCCTCGCCCTCGAAGCGGAGGGCGTGGAGCTGGACGTCCCGGCCTCGACGTCGGTGTTCGCGGTCGCGCTGGGCGAGGCCAAGCCGGCCGTCTTCGGTCTGGTGACCGAGCTGCGCAAGGCCGGGGTCGCGGCCGACATGTCCTACGGTGGAAAGGGCCTCAAGGGCGCCATGAAGGACGCCAACCGCAGCGGTGCGCGCTTCGCGATCGTCGCGGGCGACCGCGACCTCGCCGAGGGCGTGGTCCAGCTCAAGGACATGGAGTCCGGCGAGCAGGCCGCCGTGGCGGTCGCCGACGTGGTCGCCGAGGTACGGGCCCGTCTGGCCTGACACCAGTGCCGTCCGCCGGGGGGGGGGGGGGGGGCCCCCCCCCCCCCCGCCCCCGGTGTTTTCCGGGGTGCCGCCCGGGGTGTTTCCGGGCCGTCCTTATCTCCTGCGAACGGATGGCGCCCGCCGCCGTACGGCACAATGGCCCCTGCTTGATGACCTTGCGGAAGCGGAGCGGCGGGATCGGGATGACGACAACAGGCGCAGGCGCGGACACCGCTCCGCGGACCTTCGGCGGGAGCCGGGCGCTGGCCCTGCTGCTGGTCATCACCGGAGCGGCCGGCCTGCTGGCCGCCTGGGTGATCACCATCGACAAGTTCAAGCTGCTGGAGGACCCGAACTTCGTCCCGGGCTGCTCCCTGAACCCGGTCGTCTCCTGCGGCAACATCATGAAGAGCGAGCAGGCGGCCGTCTTCGGCTTCCCCAACCCGATGCTCGGCCTGGTCGCCTACGGCATCGTGGTCTGCGTCGGCATGAGCCTGCTGGCCGGGGCCCGGTTCGGCCGCTGGTACTGGCTGACCCTCAACGCCGGCACCCTCTTCGGCGTCGGATTCTGCGCCTGGCTGACGTACCAGTCGCTGTACAACATCAACTCGCTCTGCCTGTGGTGCTGCCTGGCCTGGGTCGCCACCATCCTGATGTTCTGGTACGTCACCTCGCACAACGTGCGCCAGGGCCTGCTGCCCGCCCCCGGCTGGCTGCGCGGCTTCCTGGACGAGTTCACGTGGGTGCTGCCCGTACTGCACATCGGGATCATCGGCATGCTGGTCCTGACCCGCTGGTGGGACTTCTGGACCTCCTGAGCCGGGCCGCGCTGTCGGTGGGCTCGCTTAGGCTTCCGGTGTGGAACCAGACCTCTTCACCGCCGCAGCCGAGGACCGCCAGGAGAAGGACCCCGCGAGCTCCCCGCTCGCCGTCCGCATGCGCCCGCGCAACCTGGACGAGGTCGTCGGCCAGCAGCACCTGCTGAAGCCGGGCTCGCCGCTGCGCCGGCTGGTGGGGGAGGGCGCCGGGGGACCGGCCGGCGCCTCGTCGGTGATCCTCTGGGGACCGCCCGGCATCGGCAAGACCACCCTCGCGTACGTGGTCAGCCAGGCCACCCGGAAGCGGTTCGTCGAGCTGTCCGCGATCACGGCGGGCGTCAAGGAGGTCCGGGCCGTCATCGAGGGCGCCAAGCGCGCCGCCGGCGGCTACGGCAAGGAGACCGTCCTCTTCCTCGACGAGATCCACCGCTTCAGCAAGGCGCAGCAGGACTCGCTGCTGCCCGCCGTGGAGAACCGCTGGGTCACCCTGATCGCGGCGACCACGGAGAACCCGTACTTCTCGATCATCTCCCCGCTGCTGTCGCGCTCGCTGCTCCTCACCCTGGAACCGCTGACCGACGAGGACCTGCGGGCCCTGATGCGGCGCGCCCTGACGGAGGAGCGGGGCCTCGGCGGGGTGGTGTCCCTGCCCGCCGACGCCGAGGCGCACCTGCTGCGCATCGCCGGCGGCGACGCCCGCCGGGCGCTGACCGCGCTGGAGGCGGGGGCCGGCTCGGCCATCGCCAAGGGCGAGGAGGAGATCACCCTCCAGACCCTTGAGGAGGCCGTCGACCGGGCGGCGGTCCGCTACGACAAGGACGGCGACCAGCACTACGACGTGGCCAGCGCCCTGATCAAGTCGATCCGGGGCTCGGACGTGGACGCCGCGCTGCACTACCTGGCCCGGATGATCGAGGCCGGCGAGGACCCCCGGTTCATCGCGCGGCGCCTGATGATCTCCGCGAGCGAGGACATCGGCCTGGCGGACCCGACGGCCCTGCCGCTGGCGGTGGCGGCCGCGCAGGCCGTGGCGATGATCGGCTTCCCGGAGGCCGCGCTGACCCTGTCGCACGCGACCATCGCGCTGGCGCTGGCCCCGAAGTCGAACACCGCCACGACCGCGATCGGCGCGGCGCTGGCCGACGTACGGGCCGGGCTGGCCGGGGCCGTGCCGGCGCACCTGCGGGACGGGCACTACAAGGGCGCGGCGAAGCTGGGGCACGCGGTGGGCTACGTCTACCCGCACGACGTGCCGGGCGCGATCGCGGCGCAGCAGTACGCGCCGGACGAGATCCACGGGAAGCGGTACTACGAGCCGACGCGGTACGGGGCGGAGGCGCGGTACGCGGACGTGGTGGACAAGGTCCGCGAGCGGCTGCGGGGTTCCGGCTGAGCCCTTCCCCGGCCGGGCGGCGTGCGGATGCCCGCGGCGCCGCTCCCAGCCCCGCCCTTCCTCCGTTCCCCGGGGGCTCCGTCCCCGGACCCCCGCCCCTCAAACGCCGGCGGGGCTGAAACCGGCCCGGTCAGCGGCGGGCGGGGCCTAGGGTCCGGGCATGGGATGCCGTGGGCTCGTCGTCGCAGCCGCGCTGCTCGCCGCCGGGCGCCAGCACCCGGGCGCGGCCCACCGGCCGGTGCCGCTCACCGGGGCGGGCTTTCCGCCGGACAGGACCACCGCCGAGGTGCAGCTCGCCGGGCTGCCGGTCGGGTGGGGCAAGAACCGGCAGACGTACAAGAGGGAGGAGTTCGGCCGGTACTGGTCGGACGAGACCGACGGCGTCGGCGGGCGCAACGGCTGCGACACCCGGGACGACGTGCTGCGCAGGGACCTCTCCGAGCTGCGCGAGGGGGACCGCAACCCCTGCGTGGTGGTCTCCGGGGTGCTGCACGACCCGTACACCGGCAAGGCGCTCCCGTACTCCTGCCGGCCACGTCGTCGCGCTGGGCGCGGCCTGGCGGGCGGGCGCGTACGCCTGGACGCCGCAGCGCAGGCTGGAGTACGCCAACGACCTCGACGTGCTGCTCGCCGTGGACAAGCAGACCAACCAGGACAAGGGCAGCCGGACGGCCGACAAGTGGCGGCCGCCGCGGCGGGCCTACTGGTGCGAGTACGGGCGCCGCTACACCGGGATCAAGGCCAAGTACCGGCTGTCCGTCACGCCGCCCGAGAAGCTCGCGCTCCGGGAACTGCCGGCCGCCTGCCCCCGGTGAGACCTCAGTGCGCGGCGGCGGCGAACAGGGCGCGCATGGCGCGGCGCAGGCCGCAGACGTCCGCCACCGGCTCCGGGAAGTCGAACCGGGCGTCGAAGGAGGGCCGGCCGGGGCCGCCGGTGAAGCGCACGCGCAGTCCGAGGCGGTCCAGGGCCAGCGGGACGGCGGTCATCCCGGCCGTCTTCCGGGAGCCCAGCAGCCCGCACAGGTCGGCGACGCGCTCGGCGTGGGCGGAGGCGAGGTGCTGGAGCAGCTCCGTCTCGTGGGCGATGAGCGGGTCGGGCTCGGCGGCCGCCAGTTCGTCCGGGTCCACCGGCCCGGCGCCCCACAGGTCCTCCAGCGCGATCTCGCCGACCTCCAGGCGCAGCATCATCCAGGCGGGGCGGCCGGCGTACGGCGGGTCCTGCGACTCGGCCAGGCCCAGCAGCTCGCCCACCGGGTGCCGCTCCGCGAGCAGCGCCGCGCAGACCGCGCGGTCGTCCCCGCGGACCGGGGTCAGCCACCCGGCGAGGCGGGCGCGGGCTCGGATACGATGTGGCACGGACACCGGCGCCACATCCGTGATCTCGATCACGGCGGTGAGGTCGTCGTCCTGGGCGTGAGCGGCAGCCCTGGCAGCCGCGGATTCCCCTGGTACCAGGAGAATCACGTCCCCGTCCGGGGTGACGGTCCGCGCGGCCGGCACCCCTGTCCACCACTCGGCCTGGTCGGAAGCACCTGGCAGGGTGAGGGATACTGAGGCGTTGGACTCTACGAGGGTTCGTACGCGTTCGGCTCCGGTGAGCTGCCGAACGCCTTCCCTGGGACGCGGCTGACCTTGCTTATCGTCGTCGGAAGCGGATTTCGTTTCGTTGAAATCCGAACTGCGGCGCGCACTGGGCAGGGGGATCCCATGTGGTCGAGACATTACGTCCTCCTCGCTAAGGTAAGCCTCACCTAACTTACATGGAGGTAGGTTCCCCGTGAACCAGAAGCGACCCAAGGTCAAGAAGTCTCGTGCCCTCGGCATCGCCCTGACGCCGAAGGCCGTCAAGTACTTCGAGGCCCGCCCCTACCCGCCGGGCGAGCACGGCCGTGGCCGCAAGCAGAACTCGGACTACAAGGTCCGTCTGCTCGAGAAGCAGCGTCTGCGCGCCCAGTACGACATCTCCGAGCGCCAGATGGCCCGCGCGTACGACCGCGCGAAGAAGGCCGAGGGCAAGACGGGCGAGGCGCTGGTCGTCGAGCTCGAGCGTCGTCTGGACGCCCTGGTCCTGCGTGCCGGCGTCGCCCGCACCATCTACCAGGCCCGCCAGATGGTCGTCCACGGCCACATCGAGGTCAACGGTGGCAAGGTCGACAAGCCGTCGTTCCGCGTGCGTCCCGACGACGTCATCACGGTCCGCGAGCGCAGCCGCGAGAAGCACCCCTTCCAGGTTGCCCGCGAGGGTGGCTACGCCGGTGAGGGCGAGACCCCGCGCTACCTGCAGGTCAACCTGAAGGCCCTGGCCTTCCGCCTCGACCGCGACCCGAACCGCAAGGAAATCCCGGTCATCTGCGACGAGCAGCTCGTCGTCGAGTACTACGCCCGCTGATCCGGCGGCCGTAGCCCTCACAGGCTGGTATCGGCCCGCCGTCCCCTCCGGGGGGCGGCGGGCCTTTGCGTTGCCGGGCGCCGGCCGGGAACCCACTGCGCCCGCAGCACCAGCGCCTCGACCGTCAGCTGCCTCCCCTCGGCCGCGTGCGCCGCGTACCGCTCCGGGCCCAGCGCCTCCCCGGCTCGCTCCTGGCACGCCAGGCGTGGCGCGTTGAAGTACCCCGACCCGAACAGCCGCAGCCCGACCCCGTCCCACATCGGCTCCGCCGCGCCCTGGAGCACCGCGGCCTCGGCCGCCGCGCCCTCGGTGACCGTGACCAGCGCCAGCAGCTCCACCGCCAGCACCAGCCCGACCAGGTCCCGGAACGTGTGGTTCACCATCACGCACTCGGTGAGCAGCCGCCGGGCCCGCGCCGGGTCCCCCGCGTCCAGGGCCGCGTACGCCAGTACGTACAGGGCGTACGCCTTCGTCCAGCGCTCCCCGCGCTCCAGGCAGATGTCCCGGACCTCCTCGCACAGCGAGACCGCGCCCGCCAGATCGCCCTGGAAGGCCAGCGCCATCGCCAGCTCCACCTGGCACATCAGCACGTTGCTGTTCAGCTCCCCGGTCTCCCGGTAGCGCTCCAGCGCCTCGCCCAGCAGCTCACCGGCCCGGACCATCTCGTCCGAGACCAGCGCCAGACACCCCAGCCGGTGCACCGCGTACGCGGCCGCCACCCGGTTCCCCGTCCGCTCCGCGCCGTCCCGGCACTCGTGCAGCGCCCCCGCCGAGGCCACCGCGTCACCCTGGAGCGCCGCCACGTACCCCAGCACCCACAACGCCTTCAGCCGCGAGCCCTCGTACTCCTCGGCCTCCCCTCCGTCCCCGGCCTGTTCGGGGGCGGACTCCAGGCTGTGGGCGAGCCAGTGCCGGCCCTCGGTGAGCCGGCCGCAGCCCGCCCAGTAGAACCACAGGGTGCCCGCCAGGTACTGCCCCAGGTGCTGTTCCCCGGGCTCCTCCAGGCAGAACTCCAGAGCGAGGCGCAGGTTCGCCAGCTCCGCCTCCACCAGCGCGGCCACCTCCTGCTGGCGCGGGCCGAACCAGTCCAGCTCGCACCACGTGGCCAGCCCCACGTACCAGTCCCGGTGCCGCCGCCGCAGCCGCCGGGCGTCACCCAGCGACTCCAGCCACCCCGCCCCGTACAGCCGTACGGTCTCCAGCATCCGGTAGCGCACCCCCGCCGCCGTCTCCTCCCGGGCCAGCACCGACTGCGCGAGCAGCTCCCCGACCAGGTCGAGCACGTCGTCCGCCGGCAGGTCGGGACCCGCGCACACGTACTCGGCGGCGTCCAGGTCGAAGCGCCCGGCGAACACCGACAGCCGGGCCCACAGCAGCCGCTGCGCCGGGGTGCACAGCTCGTGGCTCCACCCGATCGCCGTCCGCAGCCCCCGGTGCCGGGGCAGTGCCCCGCGCGCACCGCCGGTCAGCAGGACGAACCGGTCCTCCAGCCGGGCCAGTACCTGCTCCGGGGACAGCATCCGCAGCCGGGCCGCGGCCAGCTCCAGGGCCAGCGGGATCCCGTCGAGCCGGGCGCACAGCTCGGTCAGGGCGGGGCGGTTCGCCGCCGTCACCGCGAAGGCCGGGTCGGCTGCCGCGGCCCGTTCGGCCAGCAGGGCCAGGGCCTCGGCGGGGGCGGGCGGGGCCAGCGCGAAGAGCGACTCCCCGTCCAGGCCGAGCGGGCACCGCCCGGCCGCGAGCACCCGCAGGCCGGGGGAGCGGAGCAGCAGCTCCCGCAGCAGGGCGGCCGTCTCGTCGACCAGCTGCTCGTACCCGTCGAGGACCAGCAGGAGACGGCGTCCGGCCAGGTGCTCGGCCAGCACCGTGCGGGGCGGGCGGACGGTGTGGTCGGTGAGGTGGAGGGCCTCGGCCAGGGTGAACTCCAGCAGCGCCGGATCGCGTACGCAGGACAGTTCGGCCAGCCAGACGCCGTCGCAGTAGCGTTCCTGCGGCTCCTCGGCGGCCGCCCGGGCCGCGGCCAGCGCAAGCCGGGACTTCCCCACCCCGCCCACCCCGGTCACCGTGACCAGCCGGGAGGAGTCCAGGAGCCGCGCCACCCCGGCGAGTTCGGCACCCCGCCCGACGAGGGAACTCAGCTCCGAGGGAAGATTGCCCGACGGCGCTCGTCGGGTGGGTCGCTGTCGCATGGGACACGGAGAGTACTGTTCCGGACGCGCCGCGTACAAGGCGGGTCGGCGGGGGCGTGCACCGGACCCGGAATTCCGGTACTGCGGCGGATCTCCGGCGCGATAGGGTCGGAGGAAGACTTTTCTCCGTAGTCGATCCGTAGTGAAACCGTAGGCAAGCAGATCAGGGAGCGGTGCAACGTGTCCGGTGGAGAGGTGGCCGGCATCCTCGTGGCCGTCTTCTGGGCCATTCTGGTGTCCTTCCTCGCGGTGGTG
Organism: Streptomyces sp. NPDC037421; assembly: GCF_055602105.1. Taxonomy (NCBI): domain Bacteria; kingdom Bacillati; phylum Actinomycetota; class Actinomycetes; order Kitasatosporales; family Streptomycetaceae; genus Streptomyces; species Streptomyces sp. NPDC037421. The sequence continues at coordinate 139,196 of NZ_JBVJWV010000007.1, read as the reverse complement.
CTGGTGCGGCTCGCGCAGGTGCTCCGCGCGACCACCAAGCTCGTGGCCGACGTCACGGAGCAGGCCGTCCCGCTGCTGGCGGACGCCTCGACCACCGTCCGCTCCGCGCGCACCCAGCTCGACCGGGTCGACGCGATCGCGAGCGACGTCCAGGAGGTCACCTCCAACGCCTCCGCGCTGTCCTCCACCGTGGCCACCACGTTCGGCGGACCCCTGGTCAAGGTCGCGGCCTTCGGCTACGGCGTCCGCAAGGCGCTGGGCCGCACCGAGGACGCCCCGCAGAAGACCACCCGGCGAACCGTGATCGTCGGCCGTACGGTGCCGCCGGCCCGGCGCCGGAAGCAGAAGGGCTGAGACCGCCGATGTTCCGCCGAGCCTTCTGGTTCACCGCAGGCGCCGCCGCCGGCGTGTGGGCCACCACCAAGGTCAACCGCCAGCTGAAGAAGCTGACCCCGGAGAGCCTCGCCGCCCAGGCGGCCGACAAGGCCGTGGAGGCCGGGCACCGCCTCAAGGAATTCGCCCTCGACGTCAAGGCGGGAATGACGCAGCGCGAGGACGAGCTGAACGACGCACTTGGGTTGTGCCGGTCCGAAGAAGACACAGCCCGGCCCGACAACGTCACCGCCCTCCCCGGGCCGCGGCGGCTGCGGGCCATCGAGTACCACCAGAACGACAAGACCACCTACCGTTCGAACAACTCGACGGTCACGCACAACCGGAATGAGGACCACTGATGGAGTCGGCTGAAATCCGCCGCCGCTGGCTGAGCTTCTTCGAGGAGCGCGGTCACACCGTTGTCCCTTCGGCGTCGCTCATCGCGGACGACCCGACTCTGCTGCTGGTCAACGCGGGCATGGTCCCCTTCAAGCCGTACTTCCTCGGCGAGACCAAGCCCCCGGCCCCCCGCGCCACCAGCGTGCAGAAGTGCGTCCGTACGCCGGACATCGAAGAGGTCGGCAAGACCACCCGCCACGGCACGTTCTTCCAGATGTGCGGCAACTTCTCCTTCGGGGACTACTTCAAGGAAGGCGCCATCAAGTACGCCTGGGAGCTGCTCACCAGCCCCGTGGCGGACGGCGGCTACGGCCTGGAGCCCGAGAAGCTCTGGATCACGGTCTACCTCGACGACGACGAGGCCGAGACGATCTGGCGCGACGTGATCGGCGTTCCCGCCGAGCGCATCCAGCGCCTGGGCAAGAAGGACAACTTCTGGTCCATGGGCGTCCCCGGCCCCTGCGGCCCCTGCTCCGAGATCAACTACGACCGCGGCCCCGAGTTCGGCGTCGAGGGCGGCCCGGCCGTCAACGACGAGCGCTACGTGGAGATCTGGAACCTGGTCTTCATGCAGTACGAGCGCGGCGCCGGCGACGGGAAGGAAGACTTCCCGATCCTCGGCGACCTGCCGTCGAAGAACATCGACACCGGTCTCGGCCTCGAACGCCTCGCGATGATCCTGCAGGGCGTGCAGAACATGTACGAGACCGACACCCTGCGCGTGGTCATGGACAAGGCCACCGAGCTGACCGGCGTCCAGTACGGCGCCGCGCAGCACACCGACGTCTCGATGCGCGTGGTCGCCGACCACATGCGCACCTCCGTCATGCTCATCGGCGACGGCGTCACCCCCGGCAACGAGGGCCGCGGCTACGTGCTGCGCCGCATCATGCGCCGCGCCATCCGCAACATGCGCCTCATGGGCGCCACCGGCCCGGTCGTGCAGGACCTGATCGACGTCGTGATCAACACGATGGGGCAGCAGTACCCCGAGCTGGTCACCGACCGCAAGCGCATCGAGACCGTCGCCCTCGCCGAAGAGGCCGCCTTCCTGAAGGCCGTCAAGGGCGGCACGAACATCCTCGACACCGCCGTGACCGAGACCAAGGCCGCCGGCGGCACGGTCCTCTCCGGCGACAAGGCGTTCCTGCTCCACGACACCTGGGGCTTCCCGATCGACCTCACCCTGGAGATGGCCGCCGAGCAGGGCCTCACCGTGGACGAGCCCGGCTTCCGCCGCCTGATGCAGGAGCAGCGCGACCGCGCCAAGGCCGACGCCAAGGCCAAGAAGACCGGCCACGCCGACATGTCGGCCTACCGGGAGATCGCCGACGGCGCCGGCGCCACCGAGTTCACCGGCTACTCGACCACCCAGGGCGAGTCCACCATCGTCGGCCTCCTGGTCAACGGCGTCTCCGCGCCCGCCGCCTCCGAGGGCGACGAGGTCGAGGTCGTCCTCGACCGCACCCCCTTCTACGCCGAGGGCGGCGGCCAGCTCGCCGACCAGGGCCGCATCAAGCTCGACACCGGTGCCGTCATCGAGGTCCGCGACGTCCAGCAGCCGGTCCCCGGTGTCTCCGTGCACAAGGGCTCCGTCCAGGTCGGCGAGGTCACGGTGGGCGCCTCCGCGTACGCCGCCATCGACGTCAAGCGCCGCCGGGCCATCGCCCGCGCCCACTCGGCCACGCACCTGACCCACCAGGCGCTGCGCGACGCCCTCGGCCCGACGGCCGCCCAGGCCGGCTCCGAGAACAGCCCCGGCCGCTTCCGCTTCGACTTCGGCTCGCCGAACGCCGTCCCCGGCTCGGTCCTCACCGACGTCGAGCAGAAGATCAACGACGTGCTCTCCCGCGAGCTCGACGTCACCGCCGAGATCATGAGCATCGACGAGGCGAAGAAGCAGGGCGCCATCGCCGAGTTCGGCGAGAAGTACGGCGAGCGGGTCCGCGTCGTCACCATCGGCGACTTCTCCAAGGAGCTGTGCGGCGGCACGCACGTCGGCAACACCTCCCAGCTGGGCCTGGTGAAGCTGCTCGGCGAGTCCTCCATCGGCTCCGGCGTGCGCCGTGTCGAGGCCCTGGTCGGCGTCGACGCGTACAACTTCCTCGCCAAGGAGCACACGGTCGTCGCCCAGCTCCAGGAGCTCGTCAAGGGCCGTCCGGAGGAGCTGCCGGAGAAGATCGCCTCCATGCTCGGCAAGCTGAAGGACGCCGAGAAGGAGATCGAGAAGTTCCGCGCGGAGAAGGTCCTCCAGGCCGCCGCCGGTCTCGCCTCGAACGCCCAGGACATCCGCGGCGTCGCCCTCGTCGTCGGCCAGGTGCCGGACGGCACGGGCGCCGACGACCTGCGCAAGCTGGTCCTCGACGTCCGCGGCCGCATCCAGGGCGACCGCCCGGCCGTCGTCGCCCTGTTCACCGTGGCGAACGACCGCCCGCTGACCGTCATCGCCACCAACGAGGCGGCCCGCGAGCGCGGCCTCAAGGCCGGTGACCTGGTCCGCACCGCCGCCAAGACCCTCGGCGGCGGCGGTGGCGGCAAGCCGGACGTGGCCCAGGGCGGCGGCCAGAACCCGGGCGCCGTGCCCGAGGCCATCGCCGCCGTCGAGCGCCTCGTGGCAGAGACGGCCTGACGATGACCCTGCGCCGCGGCCGCCGACTGGCCATCGATGTCGGAGACGCCCGGATCGGGGTCGCGTCCTGCGACCCCGACGGGGTGCTCGCCACGCCGGTGGAGACCGTCCCGGGCCGGGACATCCCCTTCGCCCACCGGCGGCTGCGGCAGCTCGTCGAGGAGTACGAGCCCCTCGAAGTCGTGGTCGGCCTCCCCCGCTCGCTCAGCGGGCGGGAGGGGCCGGCCGCGGCCAAGGTGCGCGCATTCGCGAACGAACTGGCCAAGGGGATCAAGCCGGTGACGGTCCGTCTGGTGGACGAGCGGATGACCACGGTCACCGCCGCCCAGGGACTGCGGGCCTCCGGGAAGAACGCGAAGAAGGGCCGTGCGGTCATCGACCAGGCGGCCGCCGTGATCATCCTCCAGAACGCTCTTGAGACCGAACGGGTATCAGGTAATCCGCCCGGTGAGTGCGTCGAAGTGGTTGTCTGATCGCGATACGGTAACGTTCCGCGCGATGAGACGGCATTCGAACAGCCGTCGCTCACCACCAAAGAGGCGGAACCGGGTGTCGCGGCCGACGTAAGCAGCGACCTTCGTCTCGCGGCTCTAGGGGACCGATGACTGACTATGGCCGGGGCCACGGCTCCGAACCGTGGAACCCCCAGGACCCCCTCTACGGGGACCAGGGGTGGACCGCGCACCAGACGCAGCAGGCGCAGGTGCCCTACGGCGGGGACCCGCAGCAGTACTACCCGCATCCGCAGGAGCCGCAGTACCAGCAGCAGTACGCGGGCCAGTACCCGCAGCAGTACGACGAGCAGGCCTACGCCCAGCAGGTCCAGTACCAGCAGGCGGCCCAGCAGCAGATGGTCCAGCAGCAGATGGCCCAGCCCATGGCGCCGCAGCCGGTGTACGACGGCAGCAACGGCCAGGGCTGGGACACCGGCCAGGGCCAGTACGCGGCCGCGGCCGTACAGGTCGACCCGTACGCCGGCGGGGACCCGTACGCCCAGCAGACGGCCGGGGCCTACCCCGGCGAGGCCCCCGACCTGTACACCACGGCCGAGGCCTACCCGCCGCCGCAGCCGCCCGGCCTGCGCCACCTCGAACCGGAACCGGTCGAGGAGCCGCTCGTCGAGGAGCCCGATGAGGAGCTCCTCCCCGAGGGCGGCCGCGCCACTGACGCCGACGAGGAGGCGCCCGCGCACGGGCGCCGCGCCGGCGGCCGCGCCAAGGGCGGCAAGGGCGGCAAACCCAAGAAACGCAGCGGCATGGCCTGCCTGATCGCCGCCGTGGTGATCATCGGCGTGGTCGGCGGTGGCGGCTACTACGGCTACAACTACCTCCACGACCGCTTCGCCCCGGCCGAGGACTTCGCCGGCGAGGGCAGCGGCGAGACCGTCGAGGTCGAGATCCCCAAGAACGCCGGCCTGGGCCAGATGGGCCGGATCCTCAAGGAAGCCGGCGTGGTCGCCAGCGCCCAGGCCTTCGTCGACGCCGCCAAGGCCAAGCCCGGGGGCCAGTCGATCCAGCCCGGCATCTACCCGCTGAAGAAGAAGATGTCGGCCGCGGCGGCCGTCGCGGTGATGATCGACCCCAGCAAGCTGAGCGTCCTCACCGTCACCGAGGGCATGCGCAACTCCAAGGTGTACGAGGCGATCGACAAGAAGCTCGGCAAGCCGGAGGGCACCACGAAGGACATCGCCCAGCGCGAGGCCAAGAACCTCGGCCTGCCGGCGTGGGCCGCCAACAACCCGAAGGCCGTCGATCCGCTCGAGGGCTTCCTGTTCCCGATGCGCTACGACCTCAGCAAGGACAGCACCCCGGAGTCCCTGCTCCGGCAGATGGTCAAGCACTCGGCGGACAAGTACCTGGAGATGGGGATCGAGGGCAAGGCCAAGGAGCTGAACCTGGAGAACCCGATCCAGGTGATCACCGTCGCCAGCCTCGTCAACGCCGAGGGCAAGAACCACGACGACTTCCGCAAGATGGCCGAGGTGGTCTACAACCGCCTCAAGAAGACCAACGACGTCACGAACCAGAGGCTCCAGTTCGACTCGACGTACAACTACGTCAAGAACCAGAGCGAGATCAACTTCAATCTGAAGGAAGCCCAGGCCTTCGACAACCCGTACAACACGCACTTCGTGAAGGGACTGCCGCCCGGCCCGATCGGGAACCCCGGCGCGGACGCGCTGACCGCTACGCTCAACCCCGACCACGGCGGCTGGATGTTCTTCGTGTCGGTCGACGGCAACAAGACGACCTTCACCAAGACCTACGAAGAGCACATGAAGCTCGCCGACGAGTTCCAGGCACGGCAGAAGCAGAAGAACGGCGGGTAGGCAGGACATGTCACGGATACGGGCCGCGGTGCTGGGTTCGCCCATCGAGCACTCCCTCTCACCGGTGCTGCACCGCGCCGCGTACCGGGAGCTCGGCCTCGACTGGTCCTACGACCGGTTCGAGATCGACGAGGCCGCGCTGCCCGCGTTCGTGGCGGACCTCGGCCCCGAGTGGGCCGGGCTCTCGCTGACCATGCCGCTCAAGCGGGCGGTCATCCCGCTGCTCGACGGGATCAGCGACACCGCCGCCTCGGTGGAGGCCGTCAACACGGTGGTGTTCACCGAGGACGGCCGCCGCGTCGGCGACAACACCGACATCCCGGGGATCGTCGCCGCCCTGCACGAGCGCGGCGTCGAGAAGGTGCCAGCCGCCGCGATCCTGGGGGCGGGGGCCACCGCCTCCTCGGCGCTCGCCGCCCTCGCCCGGATCTGCACCGGCGAGGTGACCGCGTACGTCCGCTCGCCCGCCCGCGCCGACGAGATGCGCCAGTGGGGCGAGCGGCTCGGCGTCGACGTCCGTACGGCCGACTGGTCGCGGGCGGCCGACGCCCTGGACGCCCCGCTCGTCATCGCCACCACCCCGGCCGGCGCCACGGACGAGCTGGCCCGCGCCGTCCCGGACGCGCCCGGCACCCTCTTCGACGTCCTCTACGACCCCTGGCCCACCGCCCTGGCCGCCGCCTGGTCCGGGCGCGGAGGCACCCTCCTCGGCGGCCTCGACCTGCTCGTCCACCAGGCCGTGCTCCAGGTCGAGCAGATGACCGGACGCACCCCCGGCCCCCTGGCCGCCATGCGGACCGCCGGCGAAGCGGCCCTGCGCGCCCGGCACTGACGCCCCGCGCGTAGGAAGCCGATAGCCGTACCCGGCACCATCGCGCACGTCCGGCTCGCCCGGGTCGTCCGTCAGCTGGACCGAGATCCGCGGGACGGCCCGGACGTGGGAGGATTCGGGTACGGCCGTCCGGTCCGCGCAGCCGGACGGGCCGTCGCAGTGCCAGGCGCGAGCATGAGGAGCATCGTTGAGCAGGTTGCGTTGGCTGACCGCAGGAGAGTCGCACGGACCGGCACTGGTCGCGACGCTGGAGGGTCTTCCCGCCGGCGTTCCGGTCACCACCGAGCTGGTGGCCGACCACCTGGCGAGGCGCCGGCTCGGCTATGGCCGCGGTGCCCGCATGAAGTTCGAGCAGGACGAGATCACCTTCCTCGGCGGCGTCCGCCACGGGCTGTCCCAGGGCTCCCCGGTCGCGGTCATGATCGGCAACACCGAGTGGCCCAAGTGGGAGACGGTCATGTCGGCCGACCCGGTCGACCCCTCGCTGCTCAAGGACACCGGCCGCAACGCGCCGCTGACCCGTCCCCGCCCCGGCCACGCCGACCTCGCGGGCATGCAGAAGTACGGCTTCGACGAGGCCCGGCCGATCCTGGAGCGCGCCAGCGCCCGTGAGACCGCCGCCCGCGTCGCCCTCGGCGCCGTCGCCCGCTCCTTCATCAAGGAGGTCGCGGGCATCGAGATCGTCTCGCACGTGGTGGAGCTGGCCTCGGCCAAGGCCCCCTACGGCGTCTACCCGACCCCCGCCGACGTCGACAAGCTCGACGCCGACCCGGTGCGCTGCCTCGACGCGGACGCGTCGAAGGCGATGGTCGCGGAGATCGACCAGGCCCACAAGGACGGCGACACCCTCGGCGGCGTCGTCGAGGTCCTCGCGTACGGCGTGCCCGTCGGCCTCGGCTCCCACGTCCACTGGGACCGCCGCCTCGACGCCCGCCTCGCCGCCGCGCTCATGGGCATCCAGGCCATCAAGGGCGTCGAGGTCGGCGACGGCTTCGAGCTGGCCCGGGTGCCCGGCTCCCAGGCGCACGACGAGATCGTCTCCACCCCCGAGGGCCTCAAGCGCACCTCCGGCCGCTCCGGCGGCACCGAGGGCGGCCTGACCACCGGCGAGCTGCTGCGCGTACGCGCCGCGATGAAGCCCATCGCGACCGTGCCGCGTGCCCTGGCCACCGTCGACGTGGCCACCGGCGAGGCCACCGTGGCCCACCACCAGCGCTCCGACGTCTGCGCCGTGCCCGCCGCGGGCATCGTCGCCGAGGCCATGGTCGCGCTGGTGCTGGCCGACGCCGTGGTCGAGAAGTTCGGCGGCGACTCCGTCGCCGAGACCCGCCGCAACGTGCGGTCCTACCTCGACAACCTGCAGATCCGGTGACGGGCGGCCCCCTGGTCGTACTCGTCGGCCCCATGGGCTCCGGCAAGTCCACGGTGGGCGGCCTGCTCGCCCGCCGGCTCGGCGTCCCCTACCGGGACACCGACGCGGACATCGTCGCGGCCCAGGGCCGGGAGGTCTCCGACATCTTCGTCGACGAGGGCGAGCCGTACTTCCGTGAGCTGGAGCGCGAGGCCGTCGCGGCCGCCGTCGCCGAGCACACCGGAGTCCTCGCCCTCGGCGGCGGCGCCGTCCTCGACGAGGGCACCCGCGCCCTGCTGGCCGGGCTGCCCGTCGCCTACCTGTCGATGGACGTCGAGGAGGCCGTGCGCCGCGTCGGGCTCGGCGCCGCCCGCCCGCTGCTCGCCGTCAACCCGCGCCGCCAGTGGCGCGAGCTGATGGAGGCCAGGCGCCACCTGTACACCGAAGTCGCGCGCGTCGTCGTGGCCACCGACGACCGCACCCCCGAAGAGGTCGCCCAGGCGGTCCTCGACGCTCTGGAGTTGAAGGACGTATGACAGACCAGGTGACGCGGATCAACGTCGGCGCCAGCGCCGGACACGACGCGTACGACGTGCTGGTCGGCCGGCAGCTGCTCGGCGAGCTGGGCGGCCTGATCGGCGACAAGGCCCAGCGGGTCGCCGTGATCCACCCCGAGGCGCTGGCCGAGACCGGCGAGGCGCTGCGCGCGGACCTGGCGGAGCAGGGCTACGAGGCGGTCGCCATCCAGGTGCCGAACGCCGAGGAGGCCAAGACCGTCGAGGTGGCCGCGTACTGCTGGAAGGCGCTCGGCCAGTCCAACTTCACCCGCACCGACGTCATCGTCGGCGTGGGCGGCGGCGCCACCACCGACCTGGCGGGCTTCGTCGCGGCCAGCTGGCTGCGCGGGGTGCGCTGGATCGCCGTCCCGACCACCGTCCTCGCGATGGTGGACGCGGCCGTCGGCGGCAAGACCGGCATCAACACCGCCGAGGGCAAGAACCTCGTCGGCGCCTTCCACCCGCCGGCCGGGGTGCTCTGCGACCTCGCCGCGCTGGAGTCGCTGCCGGTCAACGACTACGTCAGCGGCCTCGCCGAGATCATCAAGGCGGGGTTCATCTCCGACCCGGTGATCCTCGACCTGATCGAGGAGGACCCGGCGGCGGCCCGCACGCCCGCGGGCCCGCACACGGCCGAGCTGATCGTCCGCTCCATCCAGGTCAAGGCCGACGTGGTCTCCAGCGACCTCAAGGAGTCGGGGCTGCGGGAGATCCTCAACTACGGCCACACCCTCGCGCACGCCATCGAGAAGAACGAGCGCTACAAGTGGCGGCACGGCGCGGCCGTCTCCGTCGGCATGGTCTTCGCGGCCGAGCTCGGCCGGCTGGCCGGGCGGCTCGACGACGCCACCGCCGACCGCCACAAGGCGGTGCTGGCCTCGGTGGGCCTGCCGCTGACCTACCGCGGCGACCAGTGGACCAAGCTGCTCCAGACCATGCAGGTCGACAAGAAGTCCCGCGGCAACCTGCTGCGCTTCATCGTCCTGGACGGCCTGGCCAAGCCCACCGTGCTGGAGGGCCCGGACCCGGCGCACCTGGTCGCCGCGTACGGCGAGGTCTCCGCGTGAGCCGCCGGGTGCTGGTCCTGAACGGCCCGAACCTGGGCCGGCTCGGGTCCCGCGAGCCCGACGTGTACGGGGCCACCTCGTACGCGGGCCTCGTGGAGAGCTGCCGCACCCTGGGCGCCGAGCTCGGCTTCGACGTGGAGGTCCGCGAGACCAACGACGAGGGCGAGCTGGTGCGCTGGCTGCACGAGGCGGCGGACGGCAAGATCCCGGTCGTCATCAACCCGGGCGCCTTCACGCACTACTCGTACGCCATGCGGGACGCGGCCGCGCAGCGCACCGCGCCGCTGATCGAGGTGCACATCTCGAACCCGTACGCCCGGGAGGAGTTCCGGCACACCTCGGTCATCGCGGCCGTGGCGACCGGTACCGTCGCGGGCTTCGGACTGGGCTCCTACCGGCTGGCGCTGCGTGCGCTGGCGGAAGAGGTCACGGCCTGAGATAACGTTCTCGCATCAGTCGCCTGAACGAGACGGAGTGGCGCGGATGCAGCACGGAGTGGGGGGCTGGGGTCCGCCGGGACAGCACCCGGCGGTTCCCCCGCAGCCGCCGATACCCCCTGCGCAGGGCTGGCCCGTGGCGCCGGTCCCCGACGCGACGGGGCACATCCCGCTGCCTCCCGCCGCGGCCCCCGTGACGGCGCCCGCGCCCGGTACCGGCGGGGCCGTGCTCGCCGTACTGCTCATCGGCCCGGCCGGCGCGGGCAAGACGACCGTGGCCCGGCACTGGGCGGGCACCCGCCCGGTGCCGACCGCGCACATCAGCCTGGACGACGTCCGCGAATGGGTCTGCTCGGGCTTCGCGGACCCGCAGGCCGGCTGGAACGAGCACTCCGAGGCCCAGTACCGCCTCGCCCGCCGCACCTGCGGCTTCGCCGCCCGCAACTTCCTGGCCAACGGGATCTCCTGCATCCTCGACGACGCCGTCTTCCCGGACCGGCCCGTGGTGGGCCTCGGCGGCTGGAAGCGCCACGTGGGGCCCGCCCTGCTGCCGGTCGTGCTGCTGCCCGGCCTGGACGTCGTCCTCGACCGCAACGCGGCCCGCTCCGGCAACCGCCGGCTCTCCGACGAGGAGGTCGCCCGCATCCACGGCCGGATGGCGGGCTGGTACGGCTCAGGGCTGCCGATCATCGACAACTCCCACCTCGACGTCGAGGGCACCGCGAGGGCCCTGGACGAGGCCCTCGCGCGGGCGCTGACGAGCCCGCCCCGCTGGTAGGGACGCCCCGAGGCCGTCCCGGCCCCGTCCGGACGCGCTCGCCGGGCCGGATGCGCGGGGCGCTCGTAGGCTCGAAGACATGTCAGACGTGTACGAGTCCCGCAGGGGCCTGCTCCGCGAGCGCTGCGCCGCCGCGGGCAACTCCGCCGCCCTGGTCACGCGTCCGGCGAACGTCCGCTACCTCGCCGGGGCGTCCCCGCTGGGCGCCGTCCTGCTGGTCGGGCCCGCCGAGGACGTGCTGTTCTGCCCCGGGGCGCCCACCGGCGAGGCGGACGAGGGGCGGCTCGCGGAGGGGCTGCGGGTCTCCGTACTGCCCACCCCCGGCGCCGATCCGGCCGTGGCCGCCGCCGATCTGGCCGCGGCGGGCCGGGCCGACTCCCTCGCCGTCGAGGAGCACCACCTCACCGTCGGCCGGCACCGGGCCGTGCACTCGGTCGCGCCCCGGCTGCGGCTGGCCGACCTCGGCACGGCGGTGGAGCAGCAGCGGCTGGTCAAGGACGAGGAGGAGATCGCCTGTCTGCGGATCGCCGCCGAGATCGCCGACCAGGCTCTCGGCGAGCTGCTGGAGTCGATCCTCGTCGGCCGGACCGAACGCCACCTCGCCCTGGAGCTGGAGCGCCGGCTCGTCGACCACGGCGCGGACGGCCCGGCGTTCCCGACCTCCGTGGGCACCGGCCCGCACTCGGGCCGCTCCCGGCACCGGCCCTCCGACCGGCGGGTGGAGGAGGGCGACTTCCTCTCCGTCTGCCTCGGCGCCAACTACCGGGGCTACCGCTGCGAGATCGGCCGCACCTTCGTGATCGGCACCACTCCGGCCGACTGGCAGATCGAGCTGTACGACCTGGTCTTCGCCGCCCAGCGGGCGGGCCGCCAGGCCCTGGTGCCCGGCGCCGCGTACCGCGACGTGGACCACGCGGCACGTTCCGTACTGGACTCGGCGGGGCACGGTGAGGCCCTGGCGGGATGGATGGGACACGGGGTCGGCCTGGAAATCGACGAGGACCCGCAGCTTGCACCTACGGCAATGGGTAAACTGGACGCTTGCGTGCCGGTCACCGTCGAACCGGGGGTTCACCTCCCCGGCCGGGGAGGTGTCCGGATCGATGACACGCTCGTCGTGCGCCCCGAGGCGGACGGCGGTCCCGAGCTACTCACCATTACGACCAAGGAGCTGCTCGCGCTCTAGTCCGCACCGCCGGACCGTGCGCGCATCCGTGGTCTTCCAGTGCAGGAGATTCCGCAACCGTGGCTTCCACGAACGACCTCAAGAACGGCATGGTGCTCAAGCTCGACGGTGACCAGCTCTGGTCCGTCGTCGAGTTCCAGCACGTCAAGCCCGGCAAGGGCCCGGCCTTCGTGCGCACCAAGCTCAAGCACGTGCTCTCCGGCAAGGTCGTCGACAAGACCTTCAACGCCGGCACGAAGGTCGAGACCGCCACGATCGACCGGCGTGACATGCAGTTCTCGTACATGGACGGCGACTACTTCGTCTTCATGGACATGAGCACCTACGACCAGCTGATGGTCGACCGCAAGGCCGTCGGCGACGCCGCCAACTTCCTCATCGAGGGCTTCACCGCCTCCGTGGCCCAGCACGAGGGCGAGGTGCTCTACGTCGAGCTGCCGGCCGCCGTCGAGCTGACCATCGAGCACACCGACCCGGGCGTCCAGGGCGACCGCTCCACCGGCGGCACGAAGCCCGCCAAGCTGGAGACCGGCCACGAGATCCAGGTCCCGCTCTTCGTCACCACCGGCGAGAAGATCAAGGTCGACACCCGCACCAGCGCCTACCTCGGCCGGGTGAACAGCTAACCGTGGCTGCCCGGAGCAACGCGCGCAAGCGCGCCTTCCAGATCCTCTTCGAGGCCGACCAGCGCGGCGTGCCCGTGCGCGAGGTCCTCGCGGACTGGATCCGCCACTCGCGGTCGGACGACCGGCAGCCGCCGGTCAACGCCTTCACGATGGACCTCGTCGAGGGCTACGCCGACAAGGTGAACCGCATCGACGACCTGATCGTCACCTACGCCGTGGACTGGGAGCTCGACCGCATGCCGGTCGCCGACCGGAACATCCTGCGGCTGGGTGCCTACGAGCTGATCTGGGTCGACGAGACCCCGGACATCGTGGCGATCGACGAGGCCGTGCAGCTGGCCAAGGAGTTCTCCACGGAAGACTCGCCCGCGTTCGTGAACGGCCTGCTGGCCCGCTTCAAGGACCTGAAGCCGAGTCTGCGCCGGGGCGAATAGCCCGGAGCCGGACGGCTGAGCGGGGGGGGGGGGGGGGGGGGGGGGCCCCGGGGCGCCCCCCCCTTTCTTCCCTCCTTCGGGTGTGGCGGGGATCCTGTCGCTCTCACGCCTAAAGAAAACAAGGGGGGGTGTGTGCCCGGG
>NZ_JBVJWV010000007.1:60534-126045 GCF_055602105.1 Streptomyces sp. NPDC037421 | reverse complement strand
CCTGGCGGCCCTCCTTAAGGGCCCGGAACCGGGTCCGATGCGGGGAAAAGCAGCTGGGGCCGGGGGGAGGGGGCGAGCCCCCCCCCCCCCCCCCCCCCCCCGCCCCCTCCGCCGTTTTCCGGCCGTCGTCCGGTCGCGCGCGGACTCCTGCCGGCCGACCGACGAAAAACCGGCGGGTGCCGGCGCCCTGGGGCACCGGCACCCGCCGGTAACGTTTCTGCTGAGCTGGGACGGATCCCCTGGGACTAGATGTCCTCGTGGGCCACGGCGCGACGCGCGTCGGCGTCGAGGACGCCCCAGCTGATGAGCTGCTCGGTCAGGACCGAGGGGGACTGGTCGTAGATGACGGCCAGGGTGCGCAGGTCGTCCTGGCGGATCGACAGCACCTTGCCGTTGTAGTCGCCGCGCTGGCTCTGGATCGTCGCCGCGTAGCGCTGGAGCGGGCCGGCCTTCTCGGCGGGGACGCCCGCCAGGCGCTCCAGGTCGAGGCGCAGCTTCGGCGGCGGCTCGGCCGCACCGCCGGGGGTCGTGCCCGGCAGCAGTTCCTGGACCGGAACCCCGTAGAAGTCCGCCAGCTCGGCGAGGCGCTGGACGGTCACGGCGCGGTCCCCGCGCTCGTAGGAACCGACCACCACGGCCTTCCAACGGCCCTGGGACTTCTCCTCGACACCGTGGAGGGAGAGGCCCTGCTGGGTGCGGATGGCGCGGAGCTTGGCCCCGAGCTGTTTGGCGTATTCGCTGGACATAACGCTCCCGGACGCTGTGACGCTGTGACTACATGGAGACCATGCGGCTCCGCCGCGCGGCTGGTAACTCACTGTGAGGTTACGCAGCGTTACTTGGATGCGTCAAGCCGAATGCTCTTCCACGCCCTCTTACGAGGGGTGCCGCCGGGCCCCGGTGCGAGGGTCCCCGCCCGCCCCTGGTACCGTGGACGGCGTACATCAGACGTCCTTTAAGGTCCGTCCCGTGAGGCGGAGAAGGAGGTCCTTTTCATGGACAGCAAGACTTCCCAGGTCTCGGCCGACGAGATGCGCCCCGTTCTGGAGGCGCAGGACATCGCCCGGGTCCTGACGCGTATCGCCCACGAGATCGTCGAACGCGCCAAGGGCGCCGACGACGTGGTGCTCCTCGGCATCCCCACCCGCGGTGTGTACCTGGCCCGCCGGCTGGCAGCCAAGCTGGAGGAGATCACCGGGACGAAGATCCCGGTCGGCTCCCTCGACATCACCATGTACCGCGACGACCTGCGCCTGAAGCCCGCCCGGGCGATCGGCCGCACCGAGATCCCCGGCGACGGCATCGACGGCCGCCTGGTGGTCCTCCTCGACGACGTCCTCTTCTCCGGCCGCACCATCCGCGCCGCCCTCGACGCGCTCGGCGACATCGGCCGGCCCCGCGCCGTCCAGCTCGCGGTCCTCGTCGACCGCGGCCACCGCGAACTTCCGATCCGCGCCGACTACGTGGGCAAGAACCTGCCCACCTCGCTGCGCGAGACCGTCAAGGTCCAGCTCCAGGAGGAGGACGGCCGCGACGCCGTGCTGCTCGGCCAGCGGACCGCCCAGGCAGCAGGGCAGTAGACCCCGCGCGTACGGGACCCCTCGCGGGGGCCCGTGCCGAGCCCTGCCCTGCCCGCACACCCGTCAGCCCCGCCTGCCTGCCCTCCCGACTTACGGAGCACCCAGATGAAGCGCCACCTCATCTCGGCCGCCGACCTCACGCGCGACGACGCCGTCCTGATCCTCGACACCGCCGAGGAGATGGCCCGGGTCGCCGACCGGCCGATAAAGAAGCTGCCCACCCTGCGCGGCCTCACCATCTGCAACCTGTTCTTCGAGGACTCGACCCGTACCCGGATCTCCTTCGAAGCCGCCGAGAAGCGCCTCTCCGCCGACGTCATCAACTTCGCCGCGAAGGGCTCCAGCGTCTCCAAGGGCGAGTCCCTCAAGGACACGGCCCAGACCCTGGCGGCCATGGGCGTGGACGCCGTGGTCATCCGCCACCACGCCTCCGGCGCCCCCTACCGGCTCGCCAACTCCAGCTGGATCGACGCCCCGGTGATCAACGCCGGCGACGGCACCCACCAGCACCCCACCCAGGCCCTGCTCGACGCGTTCACCATGCGCCGCCGCCTGGTCGGCCGGGACGCCGGGCTCGGCAAGGGCCTCGACGGCCGCCGGATCACCCTCGTCGGCGACGTCCTGCACAGCCGCGTGGCCCGGTCCAACGTCGACCTGCTGCACACGCTCGGCGCCGAGGTCACCCTGGTGGCCCCGCCGACCCTGGTGCCGGTCGGCGTCGAGACCTGGCCCTGCGAGATCTCGTACAGCCTCGACGAGGTGCTGCCGAAGTCCGACGCGGTCATGATGCTGCGTGTGCAGCGAGAGCGGATGAACGCCGCCTTCTTCCCGACCGAGCGCGAGTACTCCCGCCGCTACGGCCTGGACGCCGCCCGCATGGCCCGGATGCCCGAGCACGCCATCGTGATGCACCCCGGCCCCATGGTCCGCGGCATGGAGATCACCGCCGAGGTCGCCGACTCCGACCGCTGCACGGTCGTCGAGCAGGTCACCAACGGCGTCTCGATCCGCATGGCCGTCCTGTACCTGCTGCTCGGAGGCTCCGAGCCCGCCGTCACCACCAGCACCACCGCCCGCACCGAGGAGAACAAGTAACCATGAGCAAGATCCTTATCCGCGGCGCGAAGGTCCTCGGCGGCGAGGCGCAGGACGTCCTGATCGACGGCGAGACCATCGCCGAGGTCGGCCGGAACCTGTCCGCCGAGGGCGCCCAGGTGATCGAGGCCGAGGGCCAGGTCCTCCTCCCCGGCCTCGTCGACCTCCACACCCACCTGCGCGAGCCCGGCCGCGAGGACTCCGAGACCGTCCTCACCGGCACCCGCGCCGCCGCCTCCGGCGGCTACACGGCCGTCTTCGCCATGGCCAACACCTTCCCGGTCGCCGACACCGCCGGCGTCGTCGAGCAGGTCTGGCGCCTGGGCAAGGAGTCCGGCTACTGCGACGTGCAGCCCATCGGCGCCGTCACCGTCGGTCTGGAGGGCAAGAAGCTCTCCGAGCTGGGCGCCATGCACGAGTCCGCCGCCCGCGTCACCGTCTTCTCCGACGACGGCAAGTGCGTGGACGACGCCGTGATCATGCGCCGCGCCCTGGAGTACGTGAAGGCCTTCGGCGGCGTCGTCGCCCAGCACGCCCAGGAGCCCCGCCTCACCGAGGGCGCCCAGATGAACGAGGGCATCGTCTCGGCCGAGCTCGGACTGGGCGGCTGGCCGGCCGTCGCCGAGGAGTCGATCATCGCCCGCGACGTCCTGCTCGCCGAGCACGTCGGCTCCCGCGTGCACATCTGCCACCTCTCCACCGCCGGCTCCGTCGAGATCGTCCGCTGGGCCAAGTCCCGCGGCATCGACGTCACCGCCGAGGTCACCCCGCACCACCTGCTCCTCACCGACGAGCTCGTGCGCTCGTACAACCCGGTCTACAAGGTCAACCCGCCGCTGCGCACCGAGCGCGACGTGATGGCCCTGCGCGAGGCGCTCGCCGACGGCACGATCGACATCGTCGCCACCGACCACGCCCCGCACCCGCACGAGGACAAGGACTGCGAGTGGGCCGCCGCCGCCATGGGCATGGTGGGCCTGGAGACCGCGCTCTCCGTCGTCCAGCAGACGATGGTGGAGACCGGACTGCTCGACTGGGCGGGCGTCGCGGAGCGGATGTCGCACGCTCCGGCGCGCATCGGCAGCCTCGCGGGGCACGGCCGGCCCGTCTCGGCAGGTGAACCCGCGAACCTGACCTTGGTCGAGACCTCGTACCGTGGTGTCGTGGACCCCGCACACTTCGCCTCCCGCAGCCGCAACACGCCTTACGAGGGCCGTGAGCTGCCGGGACGCGTCACTCACACCTTCCTGCGGGGCCGGGCAACGGTCGTGGACGGGAAACTGGCGTGACACCTGCAGTAATCCAACTGGCCGCCGAGGCCGCCGAACGACAGTCGGCGGAGGTGACGGACTGGGGCGCCCGCGTCGCGTGGGTCATCGGTCTGCTCGTCTTCATCGCGTTCGTGTACTGGCTGATGCGGCAGGGCTGGAAATGGCGCGGCGCTCTGCAGAGTGATCTGCCCGAGCTGCCCGCCGCCCCCGGCGGTCTCCCCGAGCACCGGCTGGCCCTGACCGGCCGGTACCACGGGTCCACCACCGCCGGCCAGTGGCTCGACCGGATCGTCGCCCACGGGCTCGGAGTCCGCAGCCGGATCGAGCTCACCCTCACCGACGCGGGCCTCGACGTGGTCCGTCCGGGGGCAACCGACTTCTTCGTACCGGCCGCGCAGCTGCGCGGCGCCCGCCTCGACAAGGGAATCGCGGGCAAGGTACTCACCGAGGGCGGTCTGCTCGTCGTCACATGGGCGCACGGCGACAAGCTGATCGACTCCGGATTCCGCTCGGACCGGGCCGCCGAACACGCGGCCTGGGTTCGAAGCATCGAATCGATGAACACCCAGAACTCAACCACCACGACGGAAGGCGCCGAACGATGACGACCTCCACCAGGGGAGCAGCGAAAGCTCCCGCCGTACTCGTCCTGGAGGACGGTCGGATCTTCCGCGGCCGCGCCTACGGCGCCGTGGGGGAGACCTTCGGCGAGGCCGTGTTCTCCACCGGCATGACCGGCTACCAGGAGACCCTCACCGACCCGTCGTACCACCGGCAGGTCGTCGTGATGACCGCCCCCCACGTGGGCAACACCGGCGTCAACGACGAGGACCCCGAGTCCTCCCGCATCTGGGTCTCCGGCTACGTCGTCCGCGACCCCGCGCGCGTCCCCTCCAACTGGCGCTCGCAGCGCTCGCTGGACGAGGAGCTCGTCAAGCAGGGCGTCGTCGGCATCAGCGGCGTCGACACCCGCGCCCTGACCCGCCACCTGCGCGAGCGCGGCGCCATGCGCGTCGGCATCTTCTCGGGCGAGGCCATCGCCGACGACGCGGCCCTGCTGGCCCGCGTCCAGGAGGCCCCCCAGATGAAGGGCGCCAACCTCTCCGCCGAGGTCGCCACCAAGGAGGCGTACGTCGTCCCCGCGATCGGCGAGAAGAAGTTCACCGTCGCCGCCGTGGACCTCGGCATCAAGGGCATGACCCCGCACCGGATGGCCGAGCGCGGCATCGAGGTGCACGTGCTGCCGGCCACCGCCACCGTCGAGGACGTGTACGCGGTCGACCCCGACGGCGTGTTCTTCTCCAACGGCCCGGGCGACCCGGCCACCGCCGACGGCCCCGTGGCCGTCATGCAGGGCGTCCTGGAGCGCAAGACCCCGCTCTTCGGCATCTGCTTCGGCAACCAGATCCTGGGCCGCGCGCTCGGCTTCGGCACCTACAAGCTGAAGTACGGCCACCGCGGCATCAACCAGCCGGTCCAGGACCGCACCACCGGCAAGGTCGAGATCACCGCGCACAACCACGGCTTCGCCGTCGACGCGCCCCTCGACAAGGTGTCCGAGACCCCCTACGGCCGCGCCGAGGTCTCGCACGTCTGCCTGAACGACAACGTCGTGGAAGGCCTCCAGCTGCTCGACCAGCCGGCCTTCTCCGTCCAGTACCACCCCGAGGCGGCCGCGGGCCCGCACGACGCCGCGTACCTCTTCGACCGCTTCGTTTCTCTGATGGAGGCCGAGCGTGCCTAAGCGCACCGATATCCAGTCCGTCCTGGTCATCGGCTCCGGCCCGATCGTCATCGGCCAGGCCGCGGAGTTCGACTACTCCGGCACCCAGGCCTGCCGCATCCTCAAGGCCGAGGGCCTGCGGGTCATCCTGGTGAACTCCAACCCCGCGACGATCATGACCGACCCGGAGATCGCCGACGCCACGTACGTCGAGCCGATCACCCCCGAGTTCGTCGAGAAGATCATCGCCAAGGAGCGCCCCGACGCGCTGCTCCCGACCCTCGGCGGCCAGACGGCCCTCAACACCGCCATCTCCATGCACGAGCAGGGTGTGCTGGAGAAGTACGGCGTCGAGCTCATCGGCGCCAACGTCGAGGCCATCAACAAGGGCGAGGACCGCGACCTCTTCAAGGGCGTCGTCGAGGCCGTCAAGGCCAAGATCGGCTACGGCGAGTCCGCCCGCTCGGTCATCTGCCACTCGATGGACGACGTCATCAAGGGCGTCGACACCCTCGGCGGCTACCCCGTCGTCGTGCGCCCCTCCTTCACCATGGGCGGCGCCGGCTCCGGCTTCGCCCACGACGAGGAAGAGCTGCGCCGCATCGCCGGCCAGGGCCTCACGCTCTCCCCGACCACCGAGGTGCTCCTGGAGGAGTCCATCCTCGGCTGGAAGGAGTACGAGCTGGAGCTGATGCGCGACACCAAGGACAACGTGGTCGTCGTCTGCTCCATCGAGAACTTCGACCCGATGGGCGTGCACACCGGTGACTCGATCACCGTCGCCCCGGCGATGACCCTCACCGACCGCGAGTACCAGCGGCTGCGCGACATCGGCATCGCGATCATCCGCGAGGTCGGCGTCGACACCGGCGGCTGCAACATCCAGTTCGCGATCGACCCGGTCGACGGCCGCGTCATCGTCATCGAGATGAACCCGCGCGTCTCCCGTTCCTCGGCGCTCGCCTCGAAGGCCACCGGCTTCCCGATCGCCAAGATCGCCGCCAAGCTGGCCATCGGCTACACGCTGGACGAGGTCCCGAACGACATCACCGAGAAGACGCCGGCCTCCTTCGAGCCGACCCTCGACTACGTCGTCGTCAAGGCCCCGCGCTTCGCCTTCGAGAAGTTCCCGGCCGCCGACGCCACCCTCACCACCACCATGAAGTCGGTGGGCGAGGCCATGGCCATCGGCCGCAACTTCACCGAGGCCCTCCAGAAGGCCCTGCGCTCCCTGGAGAAGAAGGGCTCCCAGTTCACCTTCGTCGGCGAGCCCGGCGACAAGGAGGAGCTGCTGGCCACCGCGGTCCGCCCGACCGACGGCCGCATCAACACCGTCATGCAGGCCATCCGCGCCGGTGCCACCCAGGAGGAGGTCTTCGAGTCCACGAAGATCGACCCCTGGTTCGTCGACCAGCTCTTCCTGATCAAGGAGATCGCGGACGAGCTCGCCGCCGCCGAGAAGCTCCACCCCGAGCTGCTCGCCGAGGCCAAGCGCCACGGCTTCTCCGACGCCCAGATCGCCGAGATCCGCGGCCTGCGCGAGGACGTCGTCCGCGAGGTCCGCCACGCCCTCGGCGTCCGCCCGGTCTACAAGACGGTCGACACCTGCGCCGCCGAGTTCGCCGCGAAGACCCCGTACTTCTACTCGTCCTACGACGAGGAGTCCGAGGTCGCCCCGCGCACCAAGCCCGCGGTGATCATCCTGGGCTCCGGCCCGAACCGCATCGGCCAGGGCATCGAGTTCGACTACTCCTGCGTCCACGCCTCCTTCGCCCTCAGCGACGCCGGCTACGAGACCGTGATGGTCAACTGCAACCCCGAGACCGTCTCGACGGACTACGACACCTCCGACCGCCTGTACTTCGAGCCGCTGACGCTCGAGGACGTGCTGGAGATCGTCCACGCCGAGTCGCTGGCCGGCCCGATCGCCGGTGTCGTCGTCCAGCTCGGCGGCCAGACCCCCCTCGGCCTCGCCCAGGCGCTCAAGGACAACGGCGTGCCCGTGGTCGGCACCTCCCCGGAGGCCATCCACGCCGCCGAGGACCGCGGCGCCTTCGGCCAGGTCCTCGCCGACGCCGGCCTGCCCGCGCCCAAGCACGGCACCGCCACCACCTTCGCGGGTGCGAAGGCGATCGCCGACGAGATCGGCTACCCGGTCCTCGTCCGCCCGTCCTACGTGCTCGGCGGACGCGGCATGGAGATCGTCTACGACGAGACCCGCCTGGAGTCGTACATCGCGGAGTCCACGGAGATCTCCCCGACCCGCCCCGTGCTGGTCGACCGCTTCCTCGACGACGCGATCGAGATCGACGTCGACGCCCTCTACGACGGCACCGAGCTCTACCTCGGCGGCGTCATGGAGCACATCGAGGAAGCCGGCATCCACTCCGGCGACTCGGCCTGCGCCCTGCCCCCGATCACCCTCGGCGGCTTCGACATCAAGCGCCTGCGCGCCTCCACCGAGGCCATCGCCAAGGGCGTCGGCGTCCGCGGCCTGATCAACATCCAGTTCGCGATGGCGGGCGACATCCTCTACGTCCTGGAGGCCAACCCGCGCGCCTCCCGGACCGTCCCCTTCACCTCGAAGGCGACCGCCGTCCCGCTCGCGAAGGCCGCCGCCCGCATCTCGCTCGGCGCCACCATCGCCGAGCTGCGCGCCGAGGGCATGCTGCCCAAGGCCGGCGACGGCGGCACCCTGCCGCTGGACGCGCCGATCTCCGTCAAGGAGGCCGTCATGCCGTGGTCGCGCTTCCGCGACATCCACGGCCGCGGCGTGGACACCGTCCTCGGCCCGGAGATGCGCTCCACCGGCGAGGTCATGGGCATCGACTCGGTCTTCGGCACGGCGTACGCCAAGTCGCAGGCCGGCGCCTACGGCCCGCTGCCGACCAAGGGCCGCGCGTTCATCTCCGTCGCCAACCGCGACAAGCGCTCGATGATCTTCCCGGCCCGCGAGCTCGTCGCCCACGGCTTCGAGCTGCTCGCCACCTCCGGCACCGCCGAGGTGCTGCGCCGCAACGGCATCAACGCCACCGTCGTGCGCAAGCTCAGCGAGGGCGAGGGCCCGGACGGCGAGAAGACCGTCGTCCAGCTCATCCACGACGGCCAGGTCGACCTGATCGTCAACACCCCGTACGGCACCGGCGGCCGCCTCGACGGCTACGAGATCCGTACGGCCGCCGTGGCGCGCAGCGTCCCGTGCCTGACCACGGTCCAGGCGCTCGCCGCCGCCGTGCAGGGCATCGACGCGCTCAACCGCGGTGACGTCGGCGTGCGCTCCCTCCAGGAGCACGCGGAGCACCTGAACGCCGCCCGCGACTAGCAGCCCGTACGAAAGGGGGGCACCGGCCACAGCGACCGGTGTCCCCCCTTTCATGAGGACGTAAGGGATATTTCGGACGATGTACAAGCTGTTCTTCAACCTCGTCTTCAAGCGGATGGACCCCGAGCGGGCCCACTACACGGCCTTCCGGTGGATCCGCCTCGCCGCCGGCACCCCGGTGCTGCGCACCTTCGTCGCGGCCGCCCTGGCGCCGCGCCACGAGTCCCTGCGCACGGAGGCCCTCGGCCTGCGGATGCACGGCCCCTTCGGGCTCGCGGCCGGCTTCGACAAGAACGCCGTCGCCATCGACGGCATGTCGATGCTCGGCTTCGACCACATCGAGATCGGCACCGTCACCGGCCAGGCGCAGCCCGGCAACCCCAAGAAGCGGCTCTTCCGCCTGGTCCCCGACCGGGCGCTGATCAACCGCATGGGCTTCAACAACGAGGGCTCGGCCGCCGTCGCCGCCCGCCTGGCCGCCCGCAACCCGGTCTTCAGGACCGTCGTGGGCGTCAACATCGGCAAGACCAAGGCCGTGCCGGAGGCCGAGGCCGCCGCCGACTACGTGGTCTCCACCGAGCGCCTGGCCCGCCACGCCGACTACCTGGTCGTCAACGTCTCCTCGCCGAACACCCCGGGCCTGCGCAACCTCCAGGCCACGGAGTCCCTGCGGCCGCTGCTGACCGCCGTGCGGGAGGCCGCGGACCGCTCGGTCACCGACCGCCGCGTCCCGCTCCTGGTCAAGATCGCCCCGGACCTCGCGGACGAGGACGTCGACGCGGTCGCCGACCTCGCCCTCGAACTGGGCCTGGACGGAATCATCGCCACCAACACCACCATCGCCCGCGAGGGCCTGGGCCTGAAGTCGGACCCGGCCCTGGTCAAGGAGGCCGGCGGACTGTCCGGCGCCCCGGTCAAGGAGCGCTCCCTGGAGGTCCTGCGCCGCCTGTACGCGCGCGTCGGCGACCGCCTCGTCCTGGTGGGCGTCGGGGGCATCGAGAACGCCGAGGACGCCTGGCAGCGCATCCTGGCGGGCGCCACGCTGGTCCAGGGCTACAGCGCCTTCATCTACGAGGGCCCGTTCTACGCCCGCGCCATCCACAAGGGCCTGGCCGCGCGCCTGGCCGCCAGCCCGTACGCGACCCTGGCCGAGGCCGTGGGCGCCGAGACCCGAAAGGCCGCGCTGTGAGCCCTGTGACCCCCTTCGGAACCCGCCTGCGCGCCGCCATGGACGCCCGGGGCCCCCTGTGCGTGGGTATCGACCCGCACGCCGCCCTGCTGGCCTCCTGGGGCCTGGCGGACGACATCGCCGGCCTGGAGCGGTTCTCCCGCACGGTGGTCGAGGCCCTGGCCGACTCCGTCGCCGTCTTCAAGCCGCAGGCCGCCTTCTTCGAGCGCTTCGGCTCGAAGGGCGTTGCCGTGCTGGAGCGGACCGTCGCCGACGCCCGCGCCGCCGGGACCCTGGTGGTCATGGACGCCAAGCGCGGCGACATCGGCTCCACGATGGCCGCGTACGCCTCGGCCTTCCTGGACCCGTCCTCCCCGCTGTTCTCGGACGCCCTGACGGTCTCCCCGTACCTCGGCTACGGCTCGCTCGCCCCGGCCGTGGAGCTGGCCCGCGCATCGGGCTCCGGCCTCTTCGTCCTGGCCCTGACCTCCAACCCGGAGGGCGCGGAGGTCCAGCGCGCGGTCCGCGAGGACGGCCGCTCGATCGGCGCGACCATGCTGGCCCACCTGGCGGCGGAGAACGCGGGCGCCGAGCCCATGGGCTCCTTCGGCGCGGTGGTGGGTGCCACGCTGGGCGACCTGTCCTCCTTCGACCTGGACATCAACGGTCCGCTGCTGGCCCCGGGCATCGGCGCCCAGGGCGCGACCGCGGCCGACCTCCCGGCGGTCTTCGGCGCGGCCGTCGCCAACGTGGTCCCGAACGTCTCGCGGGGAGTCCTGAAGCACGGTCCGGACGCCGCCGCCCTGCGCGCCTCCGCGAAGCGCTTCGCGGACGAGGTGCGGGAGGCCGTCGCGGGCTGATCCCCGGGGTGCCGGACCGGCGTGTGACACGGGCTGACGAAATTCGAACGTCTTTCCCCGGACAAAACCGGGGTGGTTTGTCCGTGATGTACGGTTCAGTGGAGGCTGACCAGGACTTTTCGTCCGTTCTCGCTGACTGGAGCGGCCTTGGCCGCTAGTCTCCGACCAGAGTGAACGAGCAGCGAGCGAATTCCATCGCTGTTCGGGATCTCGCCTGGCGTGGTGCCCACGGGCTCCCCGCCGGTCCGTATCCGACAGTTCGACATCCGAGGTGACGTAGGCGTGGCTCTTCCGCCCCTTACCCCTGAACAGCGCGCAGCAGCGCTCGAAAAGGCCGCCGCGGCTCGCCGGGAGCGGGCCGAGGTGAAGAATCGACTCAAGCACTCCGGCGCCTCCCTCCACGACGTCATCAAGACGGGTCAGGAGAACGACGTCATCGGAAAGATGAAGGTCTCCGCCCTTCTCGAGTCGCTGCCCGGCGTCGGCAAGGTCCGCGCCAAGCAGATCATGGAGCGCCTCGGCATCTCCGAGTCCCGGCGTGTCCGAGGTCTCGGTTCCAACCAGATCGCCTCTCTGGAGCGTGAGTTCGGCGGTAGCGGCGCCTGAGGCGTCGCCCGAAGTTCTCCCGGCGTTCTCAGGCAGTCCCGAGAACCTGGATAATCGCTCTATGGCAGCAGAGGTTCGTCCGCGGCTGACCGTGCTCTCCGGCCCCTCGGGGGTCGGCAAGAGCACGGTCGTCGCGCATATGCGCAAGGTCCACCCCGAGGTATGGCTCTCGGTGTCGGCCACCACCCGCAAGCCGCGGCCCGGTGAGCGACACGGAATCCACTACTTCTTCGTCAACGACGACGAGTTCGACAAGCTGATCGCCAACGGCGAGCTGCTGGAGTGGGCCGAGTTCGCGGGCAACCGCTACGGCACACCGCGCGGCGCGGTACTGGAACGCCTGGACAACGGCGAACCGGTGCTGCTGGAGATCGATCTCCAGGGCGCCCGGCTCGTCCGCGAGTCCAAGCCCGACGCGCAGCTGGTCTTCCTGGCCCCGCCGAGCTGGGACGAACTGGTCCGCCGCCTCACCGGCCGCGGCACCGAGTCGCCCGAGGTCATCGAGCGCCGACTGGAAAGCGCCAAGATCGAACTCGCTGCCGAGTCCGAGTTCGACACCACCCTGGTGAACACCTCCGTCGAGGACGTGGCGCGTGAGCTGCTAGCCTTGATGAAAGTTGTTTGATCGTTTTCCTGCGATCTTCACCCATCTTCGGAAGGTAGAGCGTGTCCTCTTCCATCACCGCGCCCGAGGGCATCATCAACCCGCCGATCGACGAGCTGCTCGAGGCCACGGACTCGAAGTACAGCCTCGTGATCTACGCGGCCAAGCGCGCGCGTCAGATCAACGCGTACTACTCGCAGCTCGGTGAGGGCCTGCTCGAGTACGTCGGCCCGCTGGTGGACACCCACGTCCACGAGAAGCCGCTTTCGATCGCGCTGCGCGAGATCAACGCGGGTCTGCTGACCTCCGAGGCCATCGAGGCCCCGGCCCAGTAGGCTGCGAGAAATCCTTCACCACAGGCCCGGCAGTACAACTGCCGGGCCTGTGGTGTGTCATAGGTGTCGTACGCGAATCGTCGATGGGGAGTACGTGGTGGACAAGCCGAAGGTCGTGCTGGGCGTCAGCGGCGGGATCGCCGCCTACAAGGCCTGTGAGCTGCTGCGCCGGCTGACCGAGTCCGGGCACGACGTACGGGTGGTGCCCACGGCGGCCTCCCTGAACTTCGTCGGCGAGGCCACCTGGGCCGCGCTCTCCGGGAACCCGGCCTCCACCGAGGTCTGGGAGACCGTCCACGAGGTGCCCCACGTGCGCATCGGCCAGGGGGCCCACCTCGTCGTCGTCGCCCCGGCCACCGCCGACGTGCTGGCCAAGGCCGCCCACGGGCTGGCCGACGACCTCCTGACGAACACGCTGCTCACGGCGCGCTGCCCGGTGGTCTTCGCGCCCGCGATGCACACCGAGATGTGGGAGCACCCCGCCACTCAGGAGAACGTGGCCACGCTGCGCCGCCGTGGCGCGGTCGTCATCGAGCCGGCCGTGGGCCGGCTGACCGGCAAGGACACCGGCAAGGGCCGGCTGCCCGACCCGGAGGAGATCTTCGAGGTCTGCCGCCGGGTCCTGGCCCGGGGCGCGGCGGAGCCGGACCTCGCCGGACGGCACGTGGTGGTCAGCGCCGGCGGCACCCGCGAGCCGCTGGACCCGGTGCGCTTCCTCGGCAACCGCTCCTCGGGCAAGCAGGGCTACGCCCTCGCCCGTACCGCCGCCGCGCGCGGCGCCCGGGTCACCCTGGTGGCCGCCAACACTGCGCTGCCGGACCCGGCCGGGGTGGACGTCGTGCGGGTGGGCACGGCGCTCCAGCTGCGCGAGGCGGTGCTCAAGGCCGCCGTGGACGCCGACGCCGTGGTGATGGCCGCCGCCGTGGCGGACTTCCGCCCCGCCGTGTACGCCGACGGCAAGATCAAGAAGAAGGACGGGCAGGACCCCGAGCCCGTGGCCCTCGTACGGAACCCCGACGTCCTCGCGGAGGTCTCCGCCGATCGGGCCCGGGAGGGCCAGATCGTCGTCGGCTTCGCCGCCGAGACGGACGACGTGCTCGCCAACGGCCGGGCGAAGCTCCGGCGCAAGCGGTGCGACCTCCTCGTGGTCAACGAGGTCGGGGAGTCCAAGACCTTCGGTTCCGAGGAGAACGAGGCCGTCATCCTCGCTTCGGACGGGGCGGAGACTCCCGTACCCTATGGTCCCAAGGAAACTCTGGCGGAAGTCATCTGGGACCAGGTCGCCCCGCGACTCGCGCCCCGACGTGATCTTCACCGCGCCTGAGCGTTTCCCTTCTCGCCGGTAGTTCCGTGCGTAAGAATGGAGTGCCGCAGGTCACACGGCTCCCACAGGGCGAGACGGGTGGTCCGGCGGACGGTGGCGACCGATAAACTGCACTTGGAACGTGACCGGGCGCAGCCCCCGGTGTGGTTCCGCCAAATGATCAGCCAGCAGCCGCTGCAACCCCAGGGAGCGTTGTGTCCCGTCGCCTGTTCACCTCGGAGTCTGTGACCGAGGGTCACCCCGACAAGATCGCTGACCAGATCAGCGACACGATCCTCGACGCGCTCCTCACCGAGGACCCGACCTCGCGTGTGGCCGTGGAGACTCTCATCACGACCGGTCTCGTGCACATCGCGGGCGAGGTGACGACCAAGGCGTACGCGCCGATCGCCCAGCTCGTCCGCGACAAGATCCTCGAGATCGGCTACGACTCGTCCAAGAAGGGCTTCGACGGCGCCTCCTGCGGCGTGTCGGTGTCCATCGGAGCCCAGTCCCCCGACATCGCTCAGGGTGTGGACACGGCCTACGAGTCCCGGGTCGAGGGCGACGAGGACGAGCTCGACAAGCAGGGTGCCGGCGACCAGGGCCTGATGTTCGGCTACGCCACGGACGAGACGCCCGAGCTGATGCCGCTGCCGATCCACATCGCGCACCGCCTCTCGCGCCGCCTGTCCGAGGTCCGCAAGAACGGCACCATCCCCTACCTGCGTCCCGACGGCAAGACCCAGGTCACCATCGAGTACGACGGCGACAAGCCGGTCCGCCTCGACACGGTCGTCGTGTCCTCGCAGCACGCCGCCGACATCGACCTCGACTCGCTCCTCGCGCCCGACATCCGCGAGTTCGTCGTCGAGCACGTGCTCGCGCAGCTCGTCGAGGACGGCATCAAGCTGGACACCGAGGGCTACCGCCTCCTGGTGAACCCGACCGGGCGTTTCGAGATCGGCGGCCCGATGGGCGACGCCGGTCTGACCGGCCGCAAGATCATCATCGACACGTACGGCGGCATGGCCCGCCACGGCGGCGGTGCCTTCTCCGGCAAGGACCCGTCGAAGGTGGACCGCTCCGCCGCGTACGCGATGCGCTGGGTCGCGAAGAACGTGGTCGCCGCCGGCCTGGCCGCGCGCTGCGAGGTCCAGGTCGCCTACGCCATCGGCAAGGCCGAGCCCGTCGGCCTCTTCGTCGAGACCTTCGGCACCGGCACCCTGCCCGACGAGCGGATCCAGGAGGCCGTCTCCAGCGTCTTCGACCTCCGCCCGGCCGCCATCATCCGCGACCTCGACCTGCTGCGCCCGATCTACGCCCAGACCGCCGCGTACGGCCACTTCGGCCGCGAGCTGCCGGACTTCACCTGGGAGCGCACCGACCGCGTCGACGCCCTGCGCGCCGCCGCCGGCCTGTAAGCGGCAGAGCCGTCAGGCGAACGGCCCCGGACCCTCGCGGTCCGGGGCCGTTCGTCGTCGTCGGGGTCCGCTGTCGGTGGGGTTTGCCAGAATGCCTGTGTGAGCAGCGCGAACGATTCCCAGCCGGAACAGCTCGCCCTGATCCGGGAGATGGTCGCCGAGGCGAAGGCCAAGGCGCCCAAGGCCAAGCCGCGGACCTGGCGCGGGGCCGCCGTGGCCGAGGAGCTGCCCGTCGCCCGTGTCCTCGTGAACAAGGGCGTGCTCCACCTCGACCGGCTCTTCGACTACGCCGTACCCGCCGAGCTGTCCGAGGCCGCCCGGCCCGGCGTGCGCGTCCGGGTCCGCTTCGGCGCGGGCGGGCACCGGGTGCACGGCGGCCGCCGCGAGGGCGGCGGGCTCATCGACGGCTTCATCGTGGAACGGTGCGCCGAGTCCGACTACGACGGCGCCCTGGCCGCCCTCGCCCAGGTCGTCTCGCCCGAGGTGGTCCTCGGGCCCCGCATGCTGGCCCTCGCCCGGGCCGTCGCCGACCGGTACGCCGGCAGCCTCGCCGACGTGCTCCAGCTGGCCCTGCCCCCGCGCAGCGCCCGCGCCGAGGCCAGGCCCTCGCCCGAACCGCTGCCGCCGCCCGCCGTGCCCGAGCCCGGCGGCTGGACGCGCTACGGGGCCGGGCCCGCCTTCCTGCGCGCCCTGGCCACCGGCGGCACCCCCCGCGCGGTGTGGACCGCGCTGCCCGGTCCCGGCTGGGCGGACGAGCTCGCCCGGGCCATGGCCGCCACCCTCGCCTCCGGACGCGGGGCCCTCGCCGTGGTGCCCGACGGGCGCACCGCCGCCCGGGTCGACGCCGCCCTCACCGCCGTGCTGGGCGAGGGCCGGCACGCGCTGCTGACCGCCGACTCGGGCCCCGAGAAGCGCTACCGGGAATGGCTCGCGGTGAGCCGGGGCTCGGTCCGCGCCGTGGTCGGCACCCGGGCGGCGATGTTCGCCCCCGTACGGGACCTCGGGCTGGTCGCGGTCTGGGACGACGGTGACTCCAGCCACGGCGACATCCACGCACCCTTCCCGCACGTGCGCGAGGTGCTGGAGCTGCGCGCGGTCAGCGACGGCTGCGGCTTCCTGGCCGGGAGCACCAGCTGCACCGTGGAGGCCGCCCAGCTGGTGGAGTCCGGCTGGGCCCGGCCGCTCGTCGCGGACCGGGAGACCGTACGGGCCGCCGCGCCCCGCATCCGCACCGTCGGCGACGAGCTGCTGGCCCGCGACGGGGCGGCCCGCGCGGCGCGGCTGCCGAGCCTGGCCTGGGAGACCGTACGGGAGGGCCTGAAGAGCGGGCCCGTACTGGTCCAGGTGCCGCGGCGCGGGTACGTGCCCCGGCTGGCCTGCGAGCGCTGCCGGACGCCCGCCCGCTGCACGGTGTGCGCCGGGCCGCTGGAGGCTCCCGACGAGCGGGAGCTGCACTGCGGCTGGTGCGGGCGCGCCGAGAGCGCCTGGCACTGCGAGGAGTGCGGCTCGTTCCGGCTGCGGGCCCAGGTGGTGGGCGCGCGGCGGACCGCCGAGGAGCTGGGCCGGGCCTTCCCCGCCGTGCCGGTGCGCACCTCCGGGCGGGACCACGTGCTGGACGAGGTGTCCGACCGGCCCGCGCTGGTGGTGTGCACCCCGGGTGCCGAGCCGGTCGCGACGGGCGCCGGGTACGCGGCGGCGCTGCTGCTGGACGGCTGGGCGATGCTGACCCGGCCCGACCTGCGGGCGGGGGAGGACGCCCTGCGCCGCTGGATCGCCGCGGCCTCGCTGGTCCGCGCGGACGGGCAGGTGGTGGTGGTCGCCGAGCCGACGCTGCGGCCCGTGCAGGCCCTGGTGCGCTGGGACCCGGTCGGGCACGCCGTACGGGAGCTGGCCGAGCGGGCCCAGCTGGGCTTCCCGCCGGTGTCCCGGATGGCGGCGGTGGCCGGCCGGGGGGACGCCCTGGAGGCCTTCCTCGAAGCGGTCGAGCTGCCGGCCGACGCGGAGGTACTGGGTCCCGTGCCGCTGCCCGGGCGGCGGGGGGAGCCGTCGGCGGGGGAACGGGCGCTGGTGCGGGTCCCTCCGGGGAGCGGGGCGGCGCTGGCCGCGGCGCTCAAGGCCGCGCAGGCCGCCCGCATGGCGCGGGGCGCGCAGGCGGGGGAGCCGATCCGCATCCGGATCGACCCGCCGGACATCGGCTGAGCCGGCCCGATTTCCGACGCGCCGCACTCCGTCCGCCGGCCCCTGGCCGGCCGGGCCGGTGCCCTCGGCCGGGGCGGGTGGTTCGTCGCGGGCGGGTGGGCCGCTGCGCGGGCCGTGGTCCGCTGCCCGCCCTCCGCCCGTTCCCCGGGGCTGCGCCCCGGAGCCCCGCGCGGCGTTCGAGCGCAACGGGGTCCGGGGCGGAGCCCCCGGGGAACGGGCCCGGGGATGTGCCGTCGGGGGTCGGCGGCCCGGCGGCGGGGGTGGCGTCAGCCGTTGCGGGGGCCGGGGAAGGCCGACTGGCGGGCGGCCTGGACCTCCTCGCGGACGGGCTGCGGGGGCACCGAGCGCGCCGCCGGGATCGTGGGCAGCGGGCCCAGCGTCCGGGTCGTGGTGCCCTCGGCCAGCGGCTCCGCGGCCTCGGCGGCCTGCGCGCGGCGTGCGCCGTAGCGGCGGTGCACGGCCTGCTTGGTGACGCCGAGCGCCGAGCCGACGGCGTCCCAGGAGAAGCCGAGGGAGCGGTCGAAGTCCACCGCGGCGGTGACCAGCGTCTCGACGCTGTCCCTCAGTTCCTGGGCGAGCCGGACGGTGGGGGCGGGGGCCCTGCCGTAGACGACGAAGCCCGTGGAGGGCCCGGAGCGGCGCGGGCGGTACACGTTGCCGAGCTGGGCCGTGAGCGTACGCAGTGCGTCCACCTGTCGGCGAACCCGCTCGATGTCCCGCACCAGGAGGTGCAGGCTGGCCCGTGCTTGGGCGTCATGGGTGGCGTGGTCGGCCATGGAGAAGCCTCTCGAACCGGTGCTGGAGAGCGGATCGGGCCGCAGACACCGTCTTGATCGCGGCCCGTTTCGGTCAATCTCTCTTGACCAACGCGCCACCGGGCGCCCAGGTCACGCACTGGGGGCGTGTCGGCATATGCGAGAGGCGCGCGTGTGTGCGTACGCCCCCCGATACCGCAGGTGGGCCGGGGTGGGCGTCCCATAGACTGGTGTGCTGCTGACAGCCGAGATAGCGAGGTAGGACCCAGTGAAGCTGGTCTTCGCAGGCACCCCCGAGGTCGCCGTACCCGCCCTGGACGCCCTGATCGCCTCCGGGCGCCACGAGGTCGCCGCCGTCGTCACCCGGCCCGACGCCCCCGCGGGGCGCGGCCGCCGGCTGGTCGCCAGCCCCGTCGCCGAGCGCGCGCAGGAGGCGGGGATCGAGGTCCTCAAGCCGGCCCGGCCCCGCGACGAGGAGTTCCAGGCCCGGCTGCGGGAGATCGCCCCGGACTGCTGCCCCGTCGTCGCGTACGGGGCGCTGATCCCCAAGAGCGCGCTCGACATCCCCCGCCACGGATGGGTCAACCTGCACTTCTCGCTGCTGCCGTCCTGGCGCGGCGCCGCCCCCGTGCAGCACTCGATCATGGCGGGCGACCAGGTCACCGGTGCCTCCACCTTCCGCATCGAGGAGGGTCTCGACACCGGCCCGGTCTTCGGGGTCCTCACCGAGGAGATCCGCCCGACCGACACCAGCGGCGACCTGCTGACCCGCCTGGCCTTCGCCGGGTCCGGACTGCTGTCCGCGACCATGGACGGGATCGAGGACGGCAGCCTGCGCGCCATGGTGCAGCCCGCCGACGGGGTCTCCCTCGCGCCGAAGATCACCGTCGAGGACGCCCGCGTCGACTGGAACGCCCCCGCGCTGCGCGCCGACCGCGTGGTGCGCGGCTGCACCCCGGCCCCGGGCGCCTGGACCGTCTTCCGCGGCGAGCGCCTCAAGCTGATCTCCCTCGGGCTGGTCCCCGACCGCACGGACCTCGCCCCGGGCGTGCTGGCCCCGGCCAAGAACAACGTCTTCGTGGGCACCGGCTCGCACGCCGTCGAGCTGCTCTGGGTGCAGCCGCAGGGCAAGAAGCCGATGAAGGGCGCCGACTGGGCCCGCGGGGTGCGCATCGCTCCCGGCGAGCGCCTGGGCGCCGCCGACGTAGGCTGATCCCGAGCCGCCCCCACGCAACCGCACCTCGTAACTCCGGAGCACCTTTCACGTGAGCGAACAGCCCCGTCGTCGTCCCGCCCCCAAGACGGGCGCCGGCAAGCAGGCCAAGCCCTACCGCCGGCCGCAGAAGGACCCCGTCCGGATGCTGGCCTTCGAGGCGCTGCGGGCGGTGGACGAGCGCGACGCGTACGCGAACCTCGTCCTGCCCCCGCTGCTGAAGAAGGCCCGGCAGGACGAGCGGTTCCAGGCGCGGGACGCGGCCCTGGCGACCGAGCTGGTCTACGGGACGCTGCGCCGGCAGGGCACGTACGACGCGGTCATCGCCGCCTGCGTGGACCGGCCGCTGCGCGAGGTGGACCCGCCGGTCCTGGACGTGCTCTCGCTCGGCGCGCACCAGCTCCTGGGCACCCGCATCCCCACCCACGCGGCGGTGTCCGCCAGCGTGGAGCTGGCCCGCGTGGTGCTCGGCGACGGGCGGGCGAAGTTCGTCAACGCCGTGCTGCGCAAGATCGCCGCGCACGACCTGGACGGCTGGCTGGAGCGGGTCGCGCCGCCGTACGAGGAGGACGCCGAGGAGCACCTTGCGGTGTACCACTCGCACCCCCGCTGGGTGGTCAGCGCCCTGTGGGACGCGCTGGGCGGCGGCCGCGCCGGCATCGAGGACCTGCTGGAGGCCGACAACGAGCGGCCCGAGGTGACGCTGGTGGCCCGTCCCGGCCGGTCCACGCCCGAGGAGCTGGTCGAGGCGCTCGGCGAGGAGTCGGCGCTGCCGGGCCGCTGGTCCCCCTACGCCGTCCGGATGGCCGAGGGCGGTGAGCCGGGTGCGCTGGAGGCGGTCCGCGAGGGCCGCGCCGGTGTGCAGGACGAGGGCAGCCAGCTGGTGGCCATGGCCCTGGCGGCGGTGCCGGTCGAGGGCCGCGACGAGCGGTGGCTGGACGGCTGCGCGGGCCCGGGCGGCAAGGCGGCGCTGCTGGGCGCGCTGGCGGCGCGGCGCGGGGCCTTCCTGCTGGCCTCGGAGAAGCAGCCGCACCGGGCGCGCCTGGTCGAGAAGGCGCTGTCCGGCAACCCGGGCCCGTACCAGGTCATCGCGGCCGACGGCACCCGTCCGGCGTGGCTGCCGGGCTCCTTCGACCGGGTCCTGATGGACGTCCCCTGCTCCGGCCTGGGAGCGCTGCGGCGCCGTCCGGAGGCCCGCTGGCGGCGTCGCCCGGAGGACCTGGAGGGCTTCGCGCCGCTCCAGCGGGCGCTGCTGCGCGAGGCGCTGGCCGCGGTGCGCGTGGGCGGTGTCGTGGGCTACGCGACCTGCTCCCCGCACCTGGCGGAGACCCGGGTGGTCGTCGAGGACGTGCTCAAGGGCCGGGGCGCGGGCAACCTCCCGGTGGCGGCCGAACTGGTCGACGCCCGCCCGTACATGGAGGGCGTGCCGGCGCTGGGCGACGGCCCGGACGTCCAGCTGTGGCCGCACCTGCACGGTACGGACGCCATGTACCTGGCCCTGCTGCGCCGCACGGCCTGAGGTCCCGGCCGGCGGCGTGCCGGCGCGGTCGGCCGGGTGGCCGTGTCCAGGGCGGTGGTGCGCGGGCCGGTGCAAGTCACCGCGCCGTCGGCCACCACAGCGCCGGGATCGAGGATCCGGTGGCCGTCCAGGCCCCGGACGTTCGCCGGAGCCGTCTTCACGCGGTCCTCCAGGGAGCCGTGGGGTCGGTCATTGCCCCGCGGAGCGCCGGCCGCGGACCGGCGACAGCAGGATCGGCAGGAACGAGAGCGCCACGACCGCCGCGCCCGTCCAGAGGGCGCCGCGCAGGCCGATGAGCTCGGCGAGCAGGCCCGAGGCCGCGGAGCCCAGGGCGATGGCGCCGGTGAGCATGAACCGGAAGGTGGCGTTCATGCGGCCGAGGAGCGGGTCCGGGGTCAGGTGCTGGCGCAGGCTGACGCCGAGGACGTTGCCGGAGCCGACGGTCACCGTGGACACCAGCCAGCCCGCCCCGGCCACCCACAGCCAGGGCCCGCGGTCCGCCGCCGGGACCAGCAGGGCCGCCGGGGCCAGGCTCACGGTCAGGGCGCGGCCGTAGCCGGCCCGGGCCGCGAAGGGCCGGGCCAGCCGGGCTCCGCACAGCAGCCCCACCCCGCCGGCGGCCCAGAACAGGCCGAGTGCCGCGGCGGACAGGCCCAGCTCGCTGACGAAGAGCACCGGCAGCATGGCGTTGATCACGGAGCCGCCCAGGTTGATCATGCTCGCCGTCAGCGCGAGGGCGCGCAGCTCCGGGTGGCCCAGTACGTGCCTCAGCCCCTCCGAGACCTGGGTGCGCAGCCGGGTCCGCCCGGCGGCGGGCGGCTTCGGGACCGGCCGGACGGCCAGCATCCGCAGGGCCGAGCCGAGGTGGCCGAGGGCGGCGCAGGCGAGGGCGACGGGGGCCGTCAGGAAGGCGATCAGGGCACCGCCCGCGCCCCGCCCGGCGATGTTCGCGACGGCCATCAGGGTCACCATGGCGGCGTTCGCCCGGACCAGGCCGTCCCGGCCGACGAGCCGGGGCAGCACGCTCTGGGAGCCGACCTCCCCGAACACGGCGGCGCAGCCGGTGAGGAGGACGACGGCGTACAGCTGGGGCAGGGTGAGCAGGTCCAGCCACCAGGCGAGCGGCAGGGAGCCGACGAGGGCGGCCCGGGAGAGGTCGGCGGCGATCAGGACCCGGCGGGTGCGCATGCGGTCCACCCAGGCGCCGGCCGGGAGGCCGATGAGCAGGAAGGCGGCGGTGGACAGGGCCGCGAGGGCGCCGACCTGGGCGGGGCCCGCGTCGAGGGCGGTCAGGGCGAGCAGCGGGACGGCGATGTAGCCGGTGTTGGCGGCGAACTGGCTCAGGGTCGCGGCGCCGAACAGGGCGCGGAAGTCGGGGTTGCGCCAGGGACTTGCTCCGGGCGGGGGAGCGGTGGGGGTACCGGTGGGGGTGCCAGCGGGGGTGGCGATTGTCATGTACGTAACGTTGGTCGCACTTCACCGCGAAGGACAAGCGAGTATCCGTGTCATGATCAATTAAGCTCTGCTACGAAAACCCCGAGTTCCGGGGCCGTGGCCGGAAGTGCCCGCAGGCATGGCAGGCTTGGGGGCATGGCCGTTCAGATCAATCCCAGCATCCTGTCCGCCGACTTCGCCCGTCTCGCCGAGGAGGCGAAGGCCGTCGAGGGGGCCGACTGGCTGCATGTCGACGTCATGGACAACCACTTCGTCCCGAACCTCACCCTCGGCGTGCCGGTCGTGGAGTCCCTCAGCCGGGCCACGGACATCCCGCTGGACCTGCACCTGATGATCGAGGACCCGGACCGCTGGGCGCCGCAGTACGTGGAGGCCGGGGCCGGATCGGTCACCTTCCACGCCGAGGCCGCCGCGGCCCCGGTGCGCCTCGCGCGGGAGATCCGGGCCAAGGGTGCCCGGGCGGCCATGGCCCTCAAGCCCGGCACCCCGATCGAGCAGTACGAGGACATCCTCCCCGAGCTCGACATGGTGCTGATCATGACGGTCGAGCCCGGCTTCGGGGGCCAGTCCTTCCTGGACATCATGCTGCCCAAGGTCCGCCGGACCCGGGAGCTGATCGCCAAGCACGGGCTGGACCTCTGGCTCCAGGTGGACGGCGGGGTCTCGGCCACGACGATCGAGCGGGTGGCCGAGGCCGGCGCCGACGTCTTCGTGGCCGGCAGCGCGGTCTACGGGGCGGTCGATCCGGCCGCCGCGGTCCGTACTCTGCGCGACCAGGCGGGCGCGGCGATCGCCGCCGCGCCCTGGGCCTGCGACCACTGAGGCGGGCGCCAGAGGACGGCTCGGTGAACGGAAGCCGTCCAGGCTGATCAATGGCCGTTGGATCTGACAGGATGAACGGCGAGTCGAGAGTGTGAACACGACAGTGTGAACAGCAGTGAGGAGAGCGCGGTGTCTGCAATGTCGGCGGGACGGTCAGCCCTGCGGATGGGACCCGCGGAGCTGGTGCAGGCGGCGGCCATGGCGCGCCGCTTCTACCTGGAGGGCAAGTCCAAGATCCAGATCGCCGAGGAGTTCGGCGTGAGCCGCTTCAAGGTGGCCCGGGTCCTGGAGACCGCCCTCGAACGGGACCTCGTCCGCATCGAGATCCGGGTACCGGCGGAACTGGACGCGGAGCGCTCCGACGCGCTCCGCGCCCGGTACGGGCTGCGGCACGCCGTCGTGGTGGAGTCGCCCGCCGACGCGAGCGAGGACGCCCCGGACCCGGAGAACCTCGGAGCGGTCGCGGCCGACCTGCTCGGCGAACTGGTCAACGAGGGCGACGTGCTCGGGCTGGCGTGGGGGCGGTCGACCATCCACATGGCCGCCTCCCTGCACCGGCTGCCGCCGTGTACCGTCGTCCAGCTGACCGGCGTGTACGACGCCGGGACCGCCGAGCGCGGCTCCGTGGAGGCCGTACGCCGGGCCGCGCAGGTCTCCGGCGGGGACGCGCACCCCATCTACGCCCCGATGCTGCTCCCGGACCCGGCGACCGCGGCCGCGCTGCGCAGCCAGACCGGGATCGCGCGGGCCTTCGAGTACTTCGACAAGGTCACCGTCGCCGCCGTGTCCATCGGCTCCTGGGAGCCGGGGATCTCGACCGTCCACGACATGCTGACCGACGAGGAGCGGGCGCACTACGCCTCGCTCGGCGTCGCGGCCGAGATGTCCGCCCACCTCTTCGACAAGGAGGGCCGCCGGGTCGGCCGGGACCTGGGCGAGCGCTGCATCACCGTCGAGGCCGACCGGCTGCGCCGGATCCCCGAGGTCGTGGCGATCGCGGGCGGGCTGCGCAAGGCCTCGGCGATCGGCGCGGTGCTCCGCTCCGGGCTGGTGACCAGCCTCGTCACGGACACGGCGGTGGCCGACTACCTGCTGACCGAGTCCGAGCCCGGGCTGCGGCCGGCGCTGGACCGGGCCGACCCGGACGACTGACGGGGCCCCGGCCCGCGCTCCGGACCCTCCCCGTGGAGGCCCCCCGGCGGCGCACGGGGCGAACGGTGCTGCAATCGAGACCGCGAGAGTGGTCGCGGAGCGCCCTCGCGGGCGCATACTGGATCCAATGACCAAATCAGCAGTACCTCGCCGTCATTTGCCGTCCAGCCCGTTCAGGGCGCCCGTGGAGCCGCCGGTCAGGCGGTTCGACGTGGGCGACCGGGTCAGCCACGACCAGCACGGCCTCGGCCGTGTCGTCGGTGTCGAGGAAGGGGCCGTTCTCGTCGACTTCGGTTCCGTACAAATGCGCGTCCTGAGTCCCTACGGGAAGATGTCCGTGCTCTGACGCCGCCGGGCGATTCGCCACCGAATTGGATATTTGACACGATCAGGGCATGATCCTCAGGAACGTGCCCCGGTCGTTGTCGCGCGTGCTCGGGGCCCTGTTCCTGTGCGCCGCGCTGACCGCCGCCCTCGCGGGCTGCGGCGGCGGGGCCGCCCCGGCGCGTCCGTCGTCCGCCGCGAGCACCACCGCGGCCGCTCCGGCCTGGGCGAAGGGCATGCCCACCGTACGGGCCGACGCGCTGCCCCCGCAGGCGCGCGAGGTGCTCGCCCTGATCGACAGGGGCGGGCCGTACCCGTACCGGCAGGACGGGACCGTCTTCGGGAACTTCGAGAAGGCCCTGCCGAAGCAGAAGCGCGGCTACTACCACGAGTTCACCGTGAAGACTCCGGGCGAGCGTGACCGCGGGGCCCGGCGGATCGTGACGGGCGGGGGCGGGGAGTTCTACTACACGGACGACCACTACGAGACCTTCAAGGCGGTTCTGCGATGACCCTCGACCCGCAGCCGCTCGCCCCCGCCCTGGCCACCGCCGGGGAAGCCGGCTGGAGCGTCGTACGGCTGGACCTGGACGGCGTACGCAGCAAGGCGGCGCTGATGCGGCGGTGCGCGCGGGCCCTGCGGGCGCCGGAGTGGTTCGGCGGGAACTGGGACGCGCTGGCCGACGTGCTGGCCGACCTGTCCTGGCTGCCCGATGCCCCCGGACGGCTGCTGGCGGTGACCTCGTGGCGCGGCTACGCGGCCGAGCGGCCGGAGGACTGGGACACCCTCACGGAGGTACTGGAGGGGGCGGCGGACTTCTGGCGGGAGCAGCGGGAGCGCGACGGGGCGCCCCCGCTGACGGTACTGCTCTCCGCCTAGGTCCTGTCCGGGCGATCTTCGTGGATCAGGCCGCGGGGTCTGGTGCGGTGCATCGCAAGGCGGAGGAGCGCAGCTCGTACTCGGCCGTACTCGTGCGCTCCGACAACGCGGCGAGGTGCCGTGCCGGACGTCGCGGGCCCGCGAAGATCGCCCGGCCAGGGCCTAGCCCTGGCCCTACCCCTTGCCCGGCCTGAACAGCTGGTCCTCGACCGCGCGGAGGTCGAGGTTCCAGTACGTCACCTTGGGGCTGCCGCCGACGTTGAGGTCGCCGGTCCGGGCGGCCAGGCCCAGTTCGAGCCACGCCGATTCCCTGTTGCTGCCCAGCGCGCGGTCCTGGTAGCCGATGGACAGCGCCGTGACGGCGACCGTCCGCTCGCCCCCGCGGAAGAGGTACGCGCCCGCGTACGCCTTCTCCTTCGGCCCGATCGTGGCGACCGCCCGCGGCGCGGAGCCCATCGGGGCGAGCGGGCCCTCGATGACCGTGCCGAAGCCGACGTACGGGTAGTGGTAGAGGGTGCAGGGCTTGTCGCTGATGTTGGTGGCCGTGATCAGGAGGTTCTGCCCCGAGTCCTGCCGCCAGAGCGACGGGGTGATCGAGAGGTCGTTGTCGGTGCAGGCCGCGGCGGCGGGCTTGCCGCTCCCGGCCGGGGAGGCGGAGCCGCTCGGCGAGGGGCTCGCCTTGCCGCCTCCGGGCGTGCTCGCGGAGGCGGACGGGCCCGCGCTCGGGGAAGCGCTCGCACCGGGGGAGGCGGGGGCGGACGCGGTCGGGGAGGCGGACGCGGTCGGGTTCTTGCCGTCGTCCTTGCCGGAGTCGCAGGCGGTGGAGGTGAGGAGCGCGGCGACGGCCGCCGCTCCCAGGGCGTAGGTCTGCCATCTGTTGCGGGCGGTGCTCATGGTGGGCCCCCGTGTGCTTCGCATGGGTCGAGAGGTGTTGCCGACCTCCCGGTCATGCCCCCCGCGAAAGCCCCGGAGCCCCTCCACCGGCGCTCTGTTGCCGACTCATGACAGGACGTCACCGTTCCGCCCAAGTGGCCGTGGCACGTCCGGTTGGGGGCCGGCCCGGACCGGCCCCCGACCGGGTGTCACTCCGCCTCGGCCGCCTGCGGCTGCCAGGGCGGGGTCTGGCCCCAGGACCAGACCGGGATCTTCGCCGCGTCCACCGGCGGCGGGTTCGGGCCCGAGTAGATCAGGGCCATCCGGGTGCCCCACTCGATGTAGTAGACGAACACCGCCCGGAACTCCGGGTCCGTCGGGAGGCCTGCCTCGTCGGCCGTGTCCAGCAGCAGGTCCACCCAGCGGCGGCGCTGTTCCTCGGTGATGCCGCGCCCCAGGTGCTTGGTGGCCATGTGCTGGTGGCCGCCGTGGTGCGCCGAGTAGTCGGCCGGGCCGCCGAAGACCTCCGCCAGCCAGACCGCGACGTGCTGGGGGTGTTCCGAGTCCATGCCCGCGAAGACCGGGGCCAGGATCTCGTCGCGCAGCGCATGGGCGTAGAAGGCGTCGGTGAGCCTCTTCAGGGCCTGTGCCCCGCCCATCCACTCGTAGATCGTGGGCGTCGTGCTCATGACTGTCCGGCGGCCTTTCCCGGACCCGCCACGCCGGTGACGGAGTAGTGCTGCATCTCCTCGATGTTCGTCACGTACGGGCGGATCGCGCTGAAGAACGCCGGGAAGTGCTCACCCTTGCGGAAGCCGTTCAGGTGGGCGTCGACCGAGGTCCAGCGGATGCGGAGGATGTACCGCTCGGTGTCGTCCGTGTTGTGGGCCAGCTCGTAGTCGATGCACTCGGGCGACGCGGCCAGGGCTTCGGCGGCCCTCGCGTACGCGTCCTCGAACGCCTGCTGGTCCTGCGAGGCGATCCGGTAGCGGATGTACTCGACGGTGGTGGTCATGGGTTGCGTGCCTCTCCCTGGGGTCAGGTCGTCCCGGCTACCTTTCCGGGATCATGCGTACCCGGACAGGTTTTCCGTCACTCGGACCCAGACTTCTGGATGTCCGGGCCCTGGGCGCGCACCTGCCGCACCTTGTCGAGGGAGTCCCGCAGCTCGGCGAGCCAGGCGTCGGCGTTGTCGCCGACGAGGCGCACGCACCACGCCAGGGCGTCCGCCCGGCTGCGCGCCACGCCGCCGGCCACCAGGGTGTCGAGCACCTGGCGCTCGGACTGGCGCAGCCGGGTCATGACGGGGACGGCGAGGTGGGTGAAGAGGACCGTCTCCTCACCCGACTTCACGCCCCAGGCGACCTTGCGGCGGTAGAGCTCCTCCGCCTCGCGGGCCACCTCGACGCGCTGCTCGCGGGTGCGCTCGCGGAACTCCTTGACCGACTCGGACGCCGGGGCCTTGCCGACGACCGTGATCTCCTCCCGGTCGACGGTGACCGAGACGAGTGACTCGTAGACGTCCACCGGCAGGCGCTCGGCGAACCACGCGCGGAGCTTTTCGCTCTGTTCGGCTGTAATCATGTAATCAACGTTGCATCCGCTCTCCTCGTGATCGCAAGGGGCAGGGCGTTCGCTCTCAGCCCATCGAGCGGTAGCGGTGGATCAGGGAGACCGCCATCGCGCCCTCGCCCACGCCCGAGGCGACCCGCTTGACCGAGTGGGCGCGCACGTCGCCCGCCGCGAAGACGCCGGGGACGCTGGTCTCCAGCGGGTACGGGGCGCGCTCCAGGCTCCACTCCGCCGGGAGTTCGCCGCCGTTGGCGATCAGGTCGGAGCCCGTGAGGACGAAGCCGTACTCGTCCCGCTCCACCACCCCGGCCAGCCAGTCCGTGTGCGGGCGGGCACCGATGAAGGTGAACATGAACCGCGCCGGCACCTCGCGGTCCTCGCCCGTGTCGGCGTCGTGCAGTGTGATCCGTTCCAGGTGCTCCCCGCCGTGCAGGGCGGTGACGGTGGTGCGGACCTCCACCTCGATGTTGGGCGTGCGGTCGATCTCGTCGATCAGGTAGCGGGACATGCTCGCGTCCAGGGAGGCCGCGCGCACCAGGATCGTCACCCTGGCCGCGTACTTGGCGAAGTGGACCGCCGCCTGCCCGGCCGAGTTGGCGCCGCCCACGATGAACACGTGCTGGGAGATGCAGGCCGAGCTCTCCGTGGTCGCCGCGCCGTAGTAGAGCCCGGCGCCCTCGAAGCGGTCCGCGCCGGGCGCGTCGAGGCGGTTGTACGAGACCCCGGTCGCCAGCAGCACCGTCTCCGCGCTGATCTCCGTACCGTCCGCCAGGGTCAGGATCTTCGCCGGGTCGTCCCGGGTCAGGGAGACCACCTCGACCGGGTGCAGGATCTCGGCGCCGAACCGGGAGGCCTGGATGGTGGCCCGGCGGGTCAGGTCCCCGCCGGAGAGGCCCGAGGGGAAGCCCAGGTAGTTCTCGATCAGGCTGGAGGTGCCGGCCTGGCCGCCGGGGGCGCGGGAGTCCAGCATCAGCGTGGACAGGCCCTCGGAGGCCGAGTACACCCCGGCGGCGAGCCCGGCCGGGCCGGCGCCGACGATGACGCACTCGTAGTGCGGGCGGGAGGCGGTGGTGGCCAGGCCCAGCCGCTGGGCGAGTTCGGTGTCCGTCGGGGCGGCCAGCACCGAGCCGTCCGGGAAGCGGACCAGCGGGAGCGCCGCGTCGGCCTGCGCGGCGGCGATCACCGTCAGCGCCTCGGGGTCCCGCTCGACGTTCAGGAAGCGGAACGGCTGCCCGTTGCGGGTGAAGAAGTCCCGGACGGCGTGGGTGCCGGGGGAGACCAGGTGGCCCGCGACGATGATCCCGTCGTAGGCCGGCCGGTAGGTGGCCAGCCAGTCGGACAGCAGGTCGTCCAGCACCGGGAAGAGCCGCTCGTGCGGCGGGTCCCAGGGCTTGAGCAGGTAGTAGTCCAGCCGTACCCGGTTGATGGCGGTGATGGCCGCGTCCGTCTCCGCGTACGCCGTCAGCAGGACCCGGCGGGCGTCCGGGAAGCGGCTGACCGCCTCCAGCAGGAACTCCACCCCGGTGACGTCGGGCATCCGCTGGTCGACGAGGA
Organism: Streptomyces sp. NPDC037421; assembly: GCF_055602105.1. Classification (NCBI taxonomy): domain Bacteria; kingdom Bacillati; phylum Actinomycetota; class Actinomycetes; order Kitasatosporales; family Streptomycetaceae; genus Streptomyces; species Streptomyces sp. NPDC037421. Next base: position 96,436 of record NZ_JBVJWV010000007.1, on the reverse strand, counting down.
ACAGTGCGGGGTCGTGGCCGCGCTCGTCGAGGGAGTCCAGGATCTTCAGCGCGTCGGCGGCCGAGGAGGCGCCGAGCACCCGGTAGCGGTCGCCGTAGGCACTGCGCAGGTCACGGCGGACGGCCCGCAGCACCTGCGGGTCGTCGTCCACGGCCAGGATGACGGGCTTGCGGCTCTCGGCGCGCTCGGCGGCGCCCGCGGCGGTGGCCGTGGCGGTCGTCCTCGCCGTGGCGGCCGTCGTGGCGGGGGCGGCGGCGCCCTCCGGTGCCGCGCTCACGCCGGGTCCAGCATCAGCTGGTCGGCGTAGCACCAGGCCCAGTCCTCGCCGGGCTCGTGCGAGGCCGCGATCGGGTGGGTGGTCGCCCTGTAGTGCCGGGTGGCGTGGCGGTTCTTCGACGAGTCGCAGCACCCGACGTGTCCGCAGCTCAGGCACATCCGCAGGTGCACCCAGCCGTCACCGAGCCGCAGGCACTCCTCGCAGCCCTCCGCGGATGGCTTCACCGGACGTATCTGGTCGATGTGTGTGCACAACAACTCCATCGTCATCGTCCCCGTCCCTCTCCTCGCGCACTCGTACGCCCCGTCGCGCCCGTCCATCACGGCGCGTCCAGACCATAAATCGGGGAACCCGAAACGGTTCACCGATCCGGCCGAGGTCAGGAAGTCCGGCGGGTACTTCCTGACCTCGGCGGGCGACTAGGTGAGGTGGTGCCACGACCTTGCCCGCTACCTCACGAAGTCGCCTTCACGCGCTTTGACGAGGGCCCCGGGCGCACGCAGTGTGGGGGACGCAAACGACAACAGGCGGCGCCTGGAGGAATCTGTGAGCAGAAAGATTCTGGTCATTGTCTCCGAACACGGCTACTGGTCCGAGGAACTGATCGGGCCCGTTTCCAAGTTCGACGAGCGGGGCTACGAGATCGTATTCGCCACACCGACCGGAAAGCGCGCGCACGCACTTCCGCCGAGCCTCGACGCGAACTACGTCGACCCCCCGCTGGGCCGCTCGGTGACCACCGAGGAGAACGCCCGGCTGGGCCGCGAGTTCGAGCAGTCGAACCGGCTCGACTCACCCCTCGACATCGAGGCGTGGGTCCCCGAACGCCCGTACACGAGCGACGAGGGATACCTGCGCAAGCTGGAGCAGTACCACCGGGACCTGGACAAGATCGACGCCGACATCGCGGAGTACGACGCGATCCTCATCGTCGGCGGCAGCGGTCCGATCGCCGACCTCGCCAACAACGAGCGGGTGCACGCCCTGATCCTGGCCTTCAAGAAGGCCGGCAAGGTCGTCGCCGCCGAGTGCTACGGCGTCGCCTGCCTGGCCTTCGCCCGGGACTGGGACGACCGCAGGAGCATCATCTGGGGCAAGCACGTCACCGGCCACTGCAAGGAGTACGACTACAAGGACGGCACCGGATTCCTCGGCACCGACTTCAACATGGGCCCGCCCCCGTATCCGCTGGAGTACATCCTGCGCGATGCGACCGGCCCGCGCGGCGCCTATCACGGGAATTTTGGCCACCCCCTTTCGGTGATAGTCGACTATCCCTTCGTGACCGGCCGCTCCACCCCCGACTCGTACCTCACGGGGCAGAAGATAGTGGAAGTCCTGGAGGACGGTCTCACCCGCTACGGGTGGTAGGGGAAAAAGGGGGAGTCCGATGAATACCGAAGCCACTCCCGGACGGGAAAGGCTGATCGAACAGTTCAAGGCCGACGGCCTGAACGTCATGTTCGGAAATCCGGGAACGGTGGAACAGGGATTCCTCGACGCGGTGGACGCGGCGGCGGACTTCCAGTACGTCCTCGCCCTCCAGGAGACCGTGGCCGCGGGCATCGCCGACGGCTATGCCCGCGCCACCGGCGGCGCGGCCCTGCTCCAGCTGCACTCCGGCGTGGGGCTGGGCAACGGCATCGGCATGCTCTACCAGTCGCTGCGCGGCCACACCCCGCTCGTGGTGGTCGCCGGTGACGCCGGGGTGCGCTACGACGCCATGGACGCGCAGATGGCCTCCGACCTGGTGGCCATGGCCAAACCCGTCACCAAGTACGCGACCCGGGTCACCGATCCCCGGTCCGTGCTCCGCACGATCCGGCGGGCCGTCAAGATCGCCCTGACCCCGCCGCGGGGCCCGGTGTTCGTGGCCCTGCCGATGGACGTGCTGGACGAGCTCAACTCCGAGCCCGTGCTGCCCGCCACGGTGCCGCTCACCGACGTGGCACCCTCGCCGGCCTCGGTCGGCCGGGCGGCCGAGCTGCTCGCCGGCGCCGAGCACCCGGTGGTCCTCGTCGGGGACGGGGTCGCGCTCTCCGGGGCGCAGGCCGAACTCGCCGCCGTCGCCGAGCTGCTGGGCGCCGACGTCTACGAGGTCGACTCCTCCGAGGTGAACATCGCCGCCTCGCACCCGCTGCGCCGGGGCCAGACGGGCCACATGTTCGGCCCGCACAGCAAGGAACTGGTCGCGGCGGCGGACGGGGTGCTGATCGTCGGCACCTACGTCTTCCCCGAGGTGTTCCCCGAACTGGAGAACCCCTTCCGGCCCGGAGCCAAGGTCGTGCACATCGACCTCAACGCCTACGAGATCGCCAAGAACCACCCCGTGGACCTGGGCCTGGCCGCCGACCCGCGGCACGCGCTGCGCGCGCTGGCCGGCGTACTGGAACAGCGGCTGACCCCGGCCCGGCGGGCGGCGGCGGCCGCCCGGCTGGACGTACGGACCCGCGAGCGGGCCCGGGCCGCCCTGGAGCGGACGGACGACGACACGCCGATGGCCGTCTTCCTGCGGACGCTCGCGGAACGCACCGGCGGGGACCTGATCGTCTTCGACGAGGCGCTCACCACCTCCCCGCTGGTCACCCGGCACCTGCCGCCCGAGCGGCCCGGCGACTACCACCTCACCCGCGGCGGCTCGCTGGGCGTCGGCTTCCCGGGAGCGGTCGGCGCCAAGCTCGCCCACCCGGACCGGCTCGTCGTCGGCTTCGCGGGCGACGGCGGGTCGATGTACACCTACCAGGCGCTGTGGACGGCGGTCCGGCACGGCATCGCCGCCAAGTTCGTGGTCTGCAACAACCGCAAGTACCGGCTGCTCGACGACAACATCGCCCAGTACTGGCGGGAGCGGGACATCGCGGAGCACCCCTTCCCGGGCTCCTTCGACCTCTCCCACCCCGAGATCGACTTCGCCGGGCTGGCCCGGGCGCTGGGCGCCGAGGGGACCCGGGTGGAGAAGCCCGACGAGGCCGCGGCCGCCGTCACCCGGATGCTGGCCCACTCCGGCCCGTACCTGGTCGACGTCCAGGTCTGAGCAGTGCCCGCACCCGGCCCGGCCGGGGCACACCACGCGACACACCGACGGACAGGAGGAGACCGCATGCCCGCCGAGCGGCTGACCGAGGACGCGATCCGCGCCTTCGCCGAGAACTGGTACGTGGCCCTGGACCGGCACCTCCCGCTGGAGCAGGTCCTCGCCCTCATCACCGAGGACCTGGAGTTCAAGGTCCCCGAGGACACCTTCCTCGGGCACCAGGGCTTCGGCCGGTGGTACGACGCCGTCACCCACCGGTTCTTCGACGAGGTGCACACGGTCACCAAGGTGGAGCCGGTCATCGAGGGCGACCGCGCCATCGTCCGGGTCCTCGTCAACTGGCAGGCCAAGATCTGGGACGCGCCGGCCGCCCGCAGCCAGTGGCTGGGCTTCGACGCCGACCAGACCTGGACGCTCGTGGCCGGCGACGACGGACCGCTGATCAAGCAGTACACCGTCAACGAACTGGCGCCGATGCCCGGTTCGGGCTCGCTCTGAGGGGGCGGCGGCGATGACCGGAGTGACACGCGAGCGGGTCGAGGCCGCCTACCGGGCGCTGGGCTCCGGCGACCGCGCCCGGATCCTCGACTACTACGCCGAGGACCTGCGCTGGCTGGTGCCGGGCAACCACCCGCTCGCCGGCTGGTACGAGGGCCTGGACGCCTTCCTGGAGCTGATGGGCCAGACCCACAAGCTCACCGGAGGCACCTTCCGGATGGACCTGGAGGCGGTCCTCGTCGGGGAGGACTGCAGCGCCGACGTGTGCCGCAACGTCGCCCTGCGCGACGGCGCCGACCCGGCGAGCGCCTCCCCGTACGAGCGGATGGACTACCAGGTCTTCCACTTCATGCGGTGGCGGGACGGCCGGATCACCGAGGGCCGCGACGGGCTCTTCGGGGACACGGCGGCCGCCTTCAGCCAGTTCTGGGCACCGTTCGCGCCGGACGGGACCCGAAGGGACCGATAGGGGGATGAGAGACGCGATGGACGCCCGAGAGATCCTGACCAAGTACTACCAGTACGCCAACGCCGGGGACTGGGACCGCTGGTGCGACCTGTTCGCCGACGACCAGGTCATGGACGAGCAGCTCGCCGGACACATCGAGGGCCTGGAGACCCTGCGCTCGATGATGAAGGGCATGGGGACCATGTACCGGGTCTTCCGCAACGAGCCCGTGCACTTCCTGGTCGACGGGACCAAGGCCGCGGCCGTCTCCCACCTCAGCGCCGTCAGCGCCTCCGGCGAGGCCATCGAGGCCGAGGTGATGAACTACTTCGAGATCGTGGACGGACGGATCGCCTACATGGCGAACTACCACGACACCGCCCCCTTCCAGGTGCTGAGCCAGGACTGAGGGGACCGGACTCGTGGCCACGGAACAGTACGACTACGTGATCGTCGGCTCCGGCACCGCCGGCAGCGTCCTCGCGAACCGCCTCTCCGAGGACCCGGACGTCTCCGTCCTGGTCCTGGAGGCCGGCGGCCCCCGCGTCCCGCCCGAGGTGGACGACCCGTCCTCCTGGTACAAGCTGCTCGGCGGGCCCGTCGACTGGGGCTACACCAGCGTCCCGCAGCCGGGCCTCGGCGGCCGCCGTACGTACGAACCGCGCGGCAAGGCCCCCGGCGGCAGCAGCAACCTCTACATCATGATGCACATCCGGGGCCACGCCTCGGACTTCGACCACTGGGCCTACCAGGGCGCGGCCGGCTGGGCGTACGAGGACGTGCTGCCGTACTTCGCCCTGCTGGAGGCCCAGGAGGACGCCACCGCCGCCACCACCGGCACGACCGGACCGCAGCGGATCACGAACGCCGGACGGCACGGCCCCAACCCGGTCTCCCGCGCCTTCATCGACGCCGCCGTCGAGCTGGGCCACCAGGAGATCGCCGACTTCAACACCGACGGCCCCCGGCGCGGCCTCTTCGGCACCGGCTGGCACCACATCGACGTCGCCGACGGCCGCCGCCAGGGCACCCTGGCCGCCTACCTGGAGCCGGCGCTCGTCCGCCCCAACCTGACCCTGCGCACCAGCGCCCAGTCCACCCGGCTGCTCTTCGAGGGGGACACCTGCACGGGCGTCGAGTACGTCCAGCTCCAGGCCCCTGCCGAGTTTCCGGGCCGCACCGTCCGCGACCGCCACAGCACCACCGCGGGCCCCGGCGCGCACACCGTACGGGCCCGGCGCGAGGTGATCGTGGCGGCCGGGGCCATCGAGTCCCCGAAGCTGCTGCTGCTCTCCGGCATCGGGCACCCCGAGCGGCTGCGCGAGCACGGCATCGCGGTCACCGCGGCCGTCCCCGGGGTGGGCGAGAACTTCCACAACCACGTCCTGACCGGGCTGATGGCCGAGGTCACCCAGGAACTCCCGCCGCCGGCGCAGAACCTGTCCGAGAGCGCCCTGTTCCTGTCCTCCCGGCCCGGACTGCCCGCCCCGGACCTCCAGATCGCCTTCGTCCACGTCCCGTTCGACGTGATCGTCGGCAAGGACCACCCGAACACCGTCTCCATCCTGCCCGGCGTCGTACGCCCGGTCTCGCGCGGCTGGATCAGGCTCGCGAGCGCCGATCCGCTGGCCCACCCGCTGATCCACCCGAACTACCTGGGCGACCGGTGGGACCTGGAACGGATGGTGCAGGGCGTCAAGCTCGCCCGGGAGCTCTTCGCGACCTCCGCCTTCTCGCCCTGGTACAAGCAGGAGCTCCAGCCCGGCCCGGGCTTCGTCTCCGACGAGGAGCTGCGGACCTTCGTCCGGCAGAAGTCGGAGAGCTACCACCACCAGGCCGGCTCCTGCCGCATGGGCATCGACGACCTCGCGGTCGTCGACCCCGAGCTGCGGGTGCACGGCGTACGCAACCTGCGCGTCGTCGACGCCAGCGTGATGCCCGCCGTCCCGTCGGGCAACTGCCACACCGCCATCGCGATGATCGCCGAGCGCGCGGCGGACTTCCTGAGGGGGATCTCCCGTGCCTGACGTGGTCCTGCGCGAGGGGGCGCTGACCGGGACCAGGATCGCGGTCCTGGTCGAGAGCGACTTCTACGAACCGGAGATCTTCTACTACCAGCGCCGCTTCGCCGAGGAAGGGGCCGAGGTCGACTTCCTGACCCGGCTGTGGGGCAACGACTCCATCACCTTCACCGGGCACGAGTACCGGGCGCCCTTCACCGCGGCCAAGTCCCTGGAGGGGCTGGACGACGAGGAGCTGCGCCGCTACGCGGCCCTGATCGTGCCCTCCGGCATGGTCGCCGACCGGCTGCGCTACACCGAGGACGTGGACGTCCTCGCCCCGGCGACCGAGCTGCTGCGCCGGGCCTTCGAGGAGCCGACCGTGCTCAAGGGGATCATCTGCCACGGCATGTGGCTGGCCTCCTCGATCCCGGAGAAGGTGCGCGGCCGCAAGGTCGTCTGCCACAACAACCTCATCGGGGACGTCCGCAACATGGGCGCCCAGTACGTGGACGAGGACGTGGTGGTCGACGGGGACCTGGTCACCGGCCGCACCGGCGCCCACCACCACCTCTTCGCCCGCCGGATCATCGAACTGGTCGCCGCGGGCCGGGGCAGGGGGGCCGGCTGATGCCGGCCGCCGGGGACCGGACGATGGTCTGGTCGCACGTGGGCCTCAACTGCGCCGACCAGAAGACGACCGAGGAGTTCTACACCCGGTACTTCGGCTTCGCCCGGGCCCGGGTCGTCGACCTCGGCGGCACGCAGATCGTCTTCCTGCGCAAGGGGGACGCGTACCTGGAGCTCTTCGCGGTGGGGGCCGAGCCGGCCGCCCGCGCGGCGCACGAAGACGGCCCGCCGGCCCCGGGCCGGATACGGCACCTGGCCTTCCAGACCGACAGCGTCGACGCCTTCCTCGCGGAACTGGGCGACGCGGCCGAGGTGACCCTGGGGCCCCTGGACTTCGACGACTTCATCTGCGGCTGGCGGACCGTCTGGGTGCGCGACCCCGACGGGGTGATCGTCGAGGTCAGCCAGGGGTACGAGGACGACCGCTCACACGACAAGGACGGTGCATGACATGGCGGGCTCGTTGAACTTCTCCTTCTCCGACACGATCGCGGGCTACGTCGTCCGCTTCGACTCCTCGTCCCGGCTGCTGCGGCTGAAGACCACCGACGACCGCGAGTTCGAGGTCTCCCTCGCCTCCGGGCCCAGCGCCGAGCTGGTGCGCAACCTGGACGAGCCGTACGTCGACGCCTCCGGGCACGTCGACGAGATGCTCTCCCCGGGCCGGTTCCTCTTCGCCTACGGGGTCCACTACCCCGAGCAGGGCGGGCGCTTCGACGCCAAGCGGCTGGTGTTCCTGGGCCGCGGCGCCGAGGACTACCGCTTCGAGGAGGCCGGCTGGTGGATCCGGCAGATCGAGTCGCTGGCCGACTTCTACAAGCGGGCCCAGTTCGGCGACGGCCCGGTGGACTTCACCGAGTACCGCACCGAGATCCGCCTCGGCGGCGACAAGACCGCCAGCCACGTCCAGGAGACCGACACCATCTCCCGCCTGGTCTACGGCATGGCCTCGGCCTACCTGCTCACCGGCAAGGACGAGTACCTGGAGATCGCCGAGCGCGGCACCGAGTACCTGCGCAAGCACATGCGGGTCGTGGACAGCGAGGAGGACGTGGTCTTCTGGTACCACGGCATCAGCGTCGACGGTGACAGCGAGCGCAAGCTCTTCACCTCGGAGTTCTCCGACGACTACGACGCGATCCCGATGTACGAGCAGATCTACGCGCTGGCCGGACCCGTCCAGACCTACCGGGTCACCGGCGACGTCCGGATCAGGAACGACGCGGACGCCACCATCCGGCTCTTCGACAAGTTCTTCAAGGACGAGGAGCAGGGCGGCTACTACTCGCACATCGACCCGATCCTCTTCAGCGCCGACCACGAGTCCCTGGGCGAGAACGCCGAGCGCAAGAACTGGAACTCGGTCGGCGACCACGCGCCCGCGTACCTCATCAACCTGTACCTGGCGACCGGCGAGCAGAAGTACGCCGATTTCCTGGAGTACACCTTCGACACCATCGCGGACAGGTTCCCGGACTACAAGAACAGCCCGTTCGTCCAGGAGCGCTTCTTCCGCGACTGGTCGCACGACACCGCGCACAGCTGGCAGCAGAACCGCGCGGTCGTCGGGCACAACCTGAAGATCGCCTGGAACCTGATGCGGATGAACTCGCTGAAGGCCAAGCCCGCCTACGAGCAGCTCGCCAGGAAGATCGGCGAGATCATGCCGGCCGTCGGCAGCGACCGGCAGCGCGGCGGCTGGTACGACGTCGTGGAGCGCGTGAAGGAGGGCGACCAGGAGTCGTACCGGTTCGCCTGGCACGACCGCAAGGCCTGGTGGCAGCAGGAGCAGGCGATCCTCGCCTACCTCATCCTGAACGGCACGGTCGGCGGCGACGCGAACCTGCGCGAGGCGCGCCAGGCCCAGGCCTTCTACAACACCTTCTTCCTCGACCACGACGAGGGAGCGGTCTACTTCAACGTGCTCGCCAGCGGTACGCCGTACCTGCTCGGCACGGAGCGGCTCAAGGGCAGCCACTCGATGTCCATGTACCACTCGGCGGAGCTCTGCTACCTGGCCGCCGTCTACAACAACCTTCTCATCAACGGCCGGGAGATGGACTTCCACTTCCAGCCCGACCCGACCGACCTGCCCGACCGGATCCTGCGCGTCTCGCCCGACCTGCTGCCCGCGGGCTCGGTGCGGATCGCGTCCGTGGAGATCGACGAGAAGCCCTACGAGGAGTTCGACGCCGAGGCGCTGACCGTCCACCTCCCCGACGTCCAGGGGCGGGTCAAGGTCAAGGTCCGGCTCCGGCCGGTGACCAAGCAGTAGTGCCCAACGGGGGGCGCCCCAACAAGAGGGGAAGCAGCAATGAGTCTGAACGTGAAGGAACGCCGGAACAAGACGGCCACCGTGCTCGTCGCCACCGGTGAGATCAACAGCGAGACCTCCGGCACCCTGCTGGAGTCCCTGCTGCCGCTGGTCCGCGAGGGCCGGCCGCTGCGCATCGACCTGACCGCCGTGACCTACGTCTCCAGCGCCGGGCTGCGCACCCTGCTCGTCGTCTACCGCGAGGCGCAGCACGCCGGGGTCGCGGTCACCCTGTACGGGGTGAGCGAGGAAGTCCGGTTCGTCATGTCGGCCACCGGGTTCCTCGACTTCTTCGAGACCGGCGAGGCGGCCGCCACCAGGGCCAAGGCCGCGCGATGAGCGAGGCCCGCTCCGAGCAGGTGCTGCGCGTGGACGCGTACCCGACCCACGAGGTGGGCGGGTACCGCGTCCGCGCGGGCAAGCCGTTCCCCTTCGGGGCCAACGTGGTCCCCGGCGGGGTCAGCTTCTCCGTCTTCTCCGACCAGGCGACCTCCATGTCGCTGGTCATCTACAAGCGCGGAGAGCCCGAGCCGATGGCCGAGCTGGAATTCCCCGAGGAGTTCCGCACCGGCAGCGTCTTCGCCATGACGGTCTTCGGCCTCGACCACGAGAACATCGAGTACGGCTACCGGGCCGACGGCCCCTTCGACCCGGCCATCGGCCACCGCTTCGACGCCCGGCAGGTCCTCTCCGACCCCTACGCACGGCTGATCGCCGGCCGCGACGTGTGGGGCGTGGAACCGGACCGCAGCCGCGGCTACCAGTACCGCTCGCGGGTCTGCCTCCAGGACTTCGACTGGGGCGACGACACCCCGCTGCGGATCCCCGCCGAGGACCTCGTCGTGTACGAGGCCCACGTGCGCGGCTTCACCCGGCATCCGTCCTCGCAGGTCACGGCCCCCGGCACCTTCGCGGGGCTGCGGGAGAAGATCCCGTACCTGAAGGAGCTCGGGATCAACTGCATCGAGCTGCTGCCGGTCTTCGAGTTCGACGAGAGCGACAACCCGCGCACCAACCCCGAGACCGGCGAGAAGCTCTACGACTACTGGGGCTACAACACCGTCTCCTTCTTCGCACCGAAGGCCGGCTACGCGGCCACCGGACGCTACGGGATGCAGGGCGACGAGTTCCGCACCCTGATCAAGGACCTGCACGCCGCCGGCATCGAGGTCATCCTCGACGTCGTCTTCAACCACACCGCCGAGGGCAACGAGCAGGGCCCGACCATCTCCTTCAAGGGCCTGGACAACGCCACGTACTACATGCTCACGCCCGAGGGGTACTACTTCAACTTCAGCGGCACCGGCAACACGGTCAACTGCAACCACCCCGTGGTCCGCAACTACGTCCTGGACTGCCTGCGCCACTGGGTCGCCGACTACCACATCGACGGCTTCCGCTTCGACCTCGCGGCCATCCTCGGCCGGGACCTGGACGGCACCCCGCTGCCCAACCCGCCGCTTCTGGAACTGCTCGCCTTCGACCCGGTGCTGCGGCACACCAAGCTCATCGCCGAGGCGTGGGACGCGGGCGGCCTCTACGAGGTCGGCAACTTCCCGGCCTACGGGCGCTGGGCCGAGTGGAACGGCAAGTACCGCGACACCGTCCGCCGCTTCCTCAAGGGCGACCCCGGGGTCACCGGCGAACTGGCCACCCGGGTCGCGGGCTCGCCCGACCTCTACTCCGGCCGCGGGACCTCGGCCTCCGTCAACTTCCTGACGGCGCACGACGGTTTCACCCTGGCCGACCTGGTCTCGTACAACGACAAGCACAACGAGGCCAACGGCGAGGGCAACGCCGACGGCGCCAACGACAACAACAGCTGGAACTGCGGGGCCGAAGGCCCCACCGACGACCCCGAGGTCAACGCCCTGCGGCTGCGCCAGATGAAGAACGCGCTCGCGATCCTCTTCACCAGCCAGGGCATCCCGATGCTGCTGTCCGGGGACGAGGTCGCGCGTACCCAGCAGGGCAACAACAACACGTACTGCCAGGACAACGAACTGTCCTGGTTCGACTGGGACCAGGTCGACGAGAACGCCGAACTGCTCCGGTTCACCCGCCAGATGATCGCCTTCCGGGGACACCACCGCGAGCTGCGCTCCACCTCGCACCCCACCGGACGGCTCCGGGAGGGCCTCGGCCTGCCCGACATCAGCTGGCACGGGGAGCGGGCCTGGCAGCCCGACTGGTCGGCGGACAGCCGGCTGCTGGCGGTGGCCCGCTGCGGCACCGGCGACCAGGACGTGGTGTACGTGGCCATGAACTCCCACTGGGAGGCGCACGACCTGGAACTGCCCGCACTGCCCGGCGGCCGCAGCTGGCACCTGTTCGCCGACACCGGCGCCGAGGCACCGCACGACATCCGCACCCCGGGGGCGGAACAGGAGCTCGACAACGCCGGCAAGTACCTGATCGGCCCGCGCTCGGTCGTCATCCTGGTCGGCCGCGCCAACGACCCCGAGCCCCGAGACGACTGACACGCCCAGACCGAAGGAGACCTGACATGCCGCTTTCCGTGTCCCTGAGCATCGAGGGCGACACCACCGTGATCGAGCTGACGGGCGAGCTGGACGCCAAGACCGCCCCGGAGTTCCACCAGACGATCGAGAAGGCCGCCGGGCACGGCACCGGCACCGTCGAGATCCGGATGGCCGGGGTCGGCTACATGGCCAGCGCCGGCCTGCGCTCCCTGGTCTTCGCCCAGCAGAAGGTGGGGGGCGAGGTCACCATCAAGGTGACCGGCGCCATCGAGCCCGTCGCCCGGACCATCCGTACGGCAGGGCTCGACCGCAGCATCGTCCTCTCCGATGACTGAGCACGACGCCCGGAACGGTGACTGAGATGGTGGAACTGGCGAGGAAGCCCGCCGTGCTGGACGTGCCCGCGACGGTGGGGGCACTGGGCGAGATCGCCGCGTTCGTCCTGCGGCTGGCCGGACGGGCGGGCCTCGGCAAGGGGGCCACGTACCGGATCCGGCTGGCCGTGGACGAGCTGGCCACCAACATCGTGATGCACGGGTACCGGGGCGGCGGCGGACGGATCACCATCCGCGGCCGCTCCGGTCCCGACGGGGTGCGGATCGTCATCGAGGACACCGCCCCCGCGTTCGATCCCGTCGCCGGCCGCCTGCCCCCCGCCCCCGGGATCCCCCCGGAACGGCGCCGGGTCGGCGGCCTCGGCATCCACCTGGCCCTGACCAGCGTGGACTCGTACGCCTATGCCCGCACGGACGGCCGGAACATCAGCACGCTGACCGTGAGGGCCGATGAGGGGACGGACGCATGCCCTCCACGACCGTGATCATCCTGGACGTGTACCCGCCGCCGCCCATCGAACTGCTGGACGCGCTGCGGCGGATGGACGCCGAACTCGTTCCCCGCACCCTGGGGGAACTGCTTCGCGGCCGCCTCGAACTGCTGCCCGTCGCCGACGTGCTGCTCGCCCCCGCCGAGGCCGACGGGGAGACCGTACGCAGCGCCGTGCGCCGGCTGCGGCGGTGGGCCGGCGCGCCCATCGTCGTCGTCTGGACCGTCCGGGACTTCGCCGCCCTGGAGCGGCACGTCCGCCTCGGCCACGACTACCTCGTCCCGCCCTTCCTGCCCGCCCTCGTCGGAGCCCGCCTGCACAGCTGCACCGAACGGGCCGGACTCGGCCGCACCCTGCGCGAGGCCGACGCCCGCGCCGAACTCATGGGGTACGAGAAGGAGCTGGAGATCGGCCGCGAGATCCAGGCCGGCTTTCTGCCCGAGGCGCTGCCCGTCCCCGACGGCTGGGAGATCGACGTGCGCTTCCGGCCCGCCCGGCAGGTCGCCGGGGACTTCTACGACGTCTTCGAGATCTCCCGGGGCCGGCGCCTCGCGGTGGTCGTCGCCGACGTCTGCGACAAGGGCGTCGGCGCGGCCCTGTTCATGGCCCTCATCCGCTCCCTGCTGCGCCACACCGCCGAGAACAGCGGGCTCCAGCACCTGATGGCCGCAGGCCGCACCGGCGGCAGCCGCCGCACCCCGGTCGTCGGCGCCACACCGCTGCTCAACGCGGTCACCGCCACCAACGGCTACCTCACCCGCAACCACCTGCGGCAGGGCTATTTCGCCACCCTGTTCTTCGGCGTCCTGGACCCGCTGACCGGAAGCCTCGTCTACATCAACGGCGGCCACAACCCGCCCCTGCTGCTCTCCGGCGACGGCTCCGTGCCCCGGGCCCTGGAGGTCACGGGGCCGGCGGTCGGGGTGCTGCCGGACTGCGTCTACACCCTCGGCTACGCCCAGCTGAACCCCGGCGACACCCTTTTCGTGTTCACCGACGGAGTGCCCGAGGCCCGCTGCCCCGACGGCAGCTTCCTCGGTGACGAGAGGATGCTGGAACTGCTCGCCGGCCCCCCGGCGAGCGGCAGGGACACGGTCGACCTGATGGACCGGGCGGTGCGCGAGCACACCGGCACCGCCGAACAGCACGACGACGTCACCATGCTGGCCGTGCACCGGCCGCGTACGGCGCGGGGGCCGCACGCGGACGACACCGGCTACCGGGTGGTGGCGTGATGACCCGGACCATCGTGGTGCACTCGCACCGCGGCGGCACCGGGAAGTCCTCGGTGCTGGCGAACCTCGCGCTGCTGCTGGCGGCCGGGGGGCGCCGGGTGGGGGTGGTCGACACCGACCTCCAGTCACCCACCCTGGACCTGCTGTTCCGGCTGGGTCCCGGCACCGGCTCGCTGGCCGACTACCTCCTCGGCCGCTGCGAGATAGAGACCGCGGCCCGGGGCACCGCCGTGCCCGGGCTGTACGTCGTACCGGCCCGGACCGGGACGGCGGCCCTGCGGGAGCTGATGACCACCGGGTACGACGTGGGCCTGCTCCCGGAGGGCTTCGACCGGCTGGCGGAGAGCCACGGACTCGACGTCCTGCTGCTCGACACGCACGCCGGGCTCAACAACGAGTCGGTGACCGCCATGGGCAGCGCCGACATCGTACTGATCATGGCGAGGGCCGACCGGGTCGACCTCTCCGGAGCGGAGGAGACCATCGCCCTGGCCGGGCGGCTGGCCTGCCGGCGGGCCCTGGTGCTGAGCATGGCACCCGAGGGCGTGGACCGGGAGGCGGTGGCCCGCAGGGCCGAGGAGGTATACGGCGCCCCCCTGGCCGGAATTCTCCCGTACGTTCCGGAAATGGCGGCCCTCTACGGAGAGCGCATATTCGCGGAAGCCCTTCCCGACCACCCCCTGGTCGGTGAATTCCGCACGATCCTCACGGCGTTGGACGCACGTGACGAAGTATCGCGGGCCTGACGCCGCCCCCTTACGCCCCTCGCGAGAGGGCGTGTTGAATCGGCAGCGATCCAGAACAAGGAGAGAATCATGAGGATTCTCGTCGTCTTGACGGCAAAGGCCACCCTCCATCTGCTGGACGGGGAACAGCACCCCTCGGGATTCTGGGCCGAGGAATTCGCCGTTCCCTATACCCTCTTCCGAGCAGCCGGCCACACCGTCGACGTGGCGACGATCGGGGGCGAGGTCCCCACGGTCGACCGGACCAGCATCGACCCCGACTTCCTGCGGTGGGTCCGCCCCGAGGGCTCACCGGACCAGGACGCGGCCAACGCCGCCGAGTACGTCCGCGTCATCGAGCAGACCCCCCAGCTCAAGCAGCCCCTCGCGGTGGAATCCCTCGGCGAGAAGGACGTCGCCGAGTACGACGGCATCTACATCAGCGGCGGCCACGGAGCCATCGGAGACCTGCCCAAGTCCGACGAACTGGCGCAGCTGCTGCGCTGGGCCATCGGACAGGACAAGCCGATCGCCACCGTCTGCCACGGCCACACCGCACTGCTGTCCCTGCGGGACGGCGAGGGGCACTGGCCCTTCGAGGGCTACCGGATGACCGCGTTCTCGCACAGTGAGGAACTGGTCACCAACATGGCGGGCCGGCTCCCGCTGATCCTGGAGGCCGAGCTGACCAGACTCGGCGCCCGCTACGAGAAGGCCGACGCGATCTGGGACTCGCACGTCGTCGTGGACCGCAGGCTCACGACCGGTCAGAACCCCTACTCCTCCAAGGCCCTCGCCGAGACCTTCTTGCGGCAGCTCGGAGAGGGCTAGCCCCCGAGACACCGGAAGGTGCAGCCATGACCAAGCGCGTGCTCAGCGACCACCCCCTGGCCAACCCCGGGAAGCTGTTCATCGGCGGCCAATGGGTCCCCGCCCGGGACGGCCGTACGGAGCCGGACATCAGCCCGATCGACGGTCAGGAGATCGTGCCGGTGGCCCAGGCCGCCGCGACCGACGCGGACGCCGCCGTCGCGGCCGCCCGCGCGGCGTACGAGGAAGGTCCGTGGAGCCGGCTGTCCGCCCAGGAGCGCGCGCTGCGGCTGAACCGCGTCGGTGAGCTGATCGAACGGGACCTGGAGGAGATAGCCCTGCTGGAGACGGTGGACATGGGCAAGCCGTTCGCCTTCTCCAGCACCGTCGACGCGCCCATGGCCGCCCAGCTGATGCACTACTACGCCGGCGCGGTCACCCGGGTCGACGGCTCCTCCCGGGCCCCGGCCGGCGGACAGCTCGCCTACACCCTGCGCGAACCCCTGGGCGTGGTCTGCGCCATCACCCCGTTCAACTTCCCGCTCCTGCTGTCGATGACCAAGATCGCCCCGGCCCTCGCGGCCGGGAACACGGTCGTCCACAAACCCTCCCCGGCCACCCCGCTGACCGCCTTGAAGATCGCCGAGCTCTTCCAGGAGGCGGAGATCCCCGACGGGGTGCTGAACGTCGTCACCGGTCCCGGAGTCGAGCTGGGGGAGACCCTCACCGGCCACCCGGACATCGACAAGATCGCCTTCACCGGCTCCACCGCGGTCGGCCAGTCGATCATCCGCAAGTCCGCCGGCACCCTGAAGAAGGTGACGATGGAACTCGGCGGCAAGTCCGCCAACATCGTCTTCGCCGACGCCGACCTCGACGCCGCCGAGGAACTCGCCTTCTTCGGCATCTACTACAACAAGGGCGAGATCTGCACCGCCGGCTCCCGCCTCCTGCTCCACCGCCCCATCCACGACGAGATGGTCGAACGCCTGGTCAGCCGGGCCGCCGCCCTCAAGCCCGGGGACCCGAGGGACCCGGAGACCCTCTTCGGGCCGCTCGCCCACCGCGCCCAGTTCGACAAGGTCAGCTCCTACATCGAGGTCGGCGAGAAGGAAGGCGCCCTGCTGCGCACCGGAGGCACCGGCTGGACCCCCGAAGGGGCCTCCAGCCAGGGCCTGTACTTCCTGCCCACCGTCTTCACCGGCGTCGACAACGGCATGCGGATCGCCCAGGAGGAGATCTTCGGCCCGGTCCTGTCGGTCATCCCCTTCGACACCGAGGAGGACGCCGTACGCATCGCCAACGACAGCGCGTACGGCCTCGCCGCCGGGGTCCACACCAAGGACCTGCGGCGCGCCCACCGGGTCGCCTCCCAGATCAAGGCCGGGACGGTCTGGGTCAATTGCTACAACCAGTACGACCCCTCCGTGCCCTACGGCGGCTACAAGGCCTCCGGCTACGGGCGCGAGTGCGGACCGGAATCCCTTGAGAGCTACACCCAGACCAAGTCGGTCTGGATCGGCATGGACTGACACCACACCATCGAGGAGCCACTCATGCGGACAGGCATCATCGGCACCGGCCGGATCGGCTCGACCCTCGCGAGGATCCTGGTGGCGGCCGGCCATCCGGTCGTCCTCGCCAACGCCACCGGGCCGGGCTCACTCACCCCGCTCCTGGCCGAACTCGGCCCCGACGCCACGGCGGCACACCCCGTCGAAGCGGCGGGCGAGGCCGACCTGCTGGTGCTGATGGTGCCCTTCGCCGGCGTGCGCGGGCTGCTGCCCCCGCACGTCGTGCAGGACAAGGTGCTCGTGGACGCCACCAACGCGTTCAGCGGCCCCGGCACCCCCGCCGACCTCGGCGGGCGCGGCTCCAGCGAACTCGTCGCCGAGTGGTACCCCGGAGCCAGGGTCGTGAAATCCCTGAACACCATGCATTTCGAAACCCTCGCCGTCGCCGGTACCGCCTCCGGCCGCACGGCGTCGGAGCGCCTCGCCCATTACACGGCGGGCGACGACACGAAGGCGAAGGAAATCGTCGCCGGAATCATCACCGACCTCGGATACGCCCCCGTCGACACCGGCCCGCTGCACTCCGGAGGAATTCTCCAGCAGCCCGGCGGTCCCCTCTTCAACCGGTCGCTCACGGAAGCGCAGGCGCTCGCATGGATCTGACGCGCATCGAACTCACCCTGCACGTGAACGGAAGACCCGAGGAGTTCGCGGCCCCGCCGAGCGAACTCCTCGTGGAACGGCTCCGCGACGGACTCGGGCTCACCGGCACCAAGGTGGGCTGCGACACCGGCCAGTGCGGGACCTGCGTGGTCCGCCTGGACGGCAGGTCCGTCAAGAGCTGCCTGATCCTCACCGCCTCGGCCGCGGGCTCCGAGGTCACCACCATCGAGGGCGTCACCGCCCCCGGCGGGGAGCTGACCGCCCTCCAGGAGGCGCTGCGCCAGGAGCACGGCACCCAGTGCGGCTTCTGCACGCCCGGCATGGTGATGGCCCTCGGCGAGTTCGTCGAGACGGCGCTCGGCGAAAGCGCCGCCGGCGGCCCGCCCCCCACCGAGCCCGAGATCCGCGAATGGCTCACCGGCAACCTGTGCCGCTGCACCGGCTACCACAGCGTGGTCCGGGGCGTGCAGCGCGCCTGCGCCCCCGCCGAACCCGAAGGGCGGTGACCGCGATGACCACCGTCCAGCCGGAACGGGAAGCACAGGCACGGGGCGGCGTCCTCGGCCGGCCCCTGGACAGCCGCGAGGACCCGGGACTGCTGCGCGGCGAAGCCGTGTACGTCGCGGACATCGACCTGCCGGGCACCGCCCACATGGCCATCCTGGGCAGCACCGTGGCCCACGCCAGGATCCTGTCCATCGGGACCAAGGCCGCCGAGCAGCTCCCGGGCGTACTGAAGGTGGCCACCGCCGCCGACTTCCCCGACGTGATGCCGCTGCCCTGCATCTGGATACCCGGCGGGGTCGAGAGCCACTTCCCGCCCCACCCGTACGGACTTCCCGGCGCCCGCCCGGTGCTCACCGGCGACACCGTCCGACACGTCGGCGACCCGATCGCCGTCGTCGTAGCCGAGACCCCGCGCCAGGCGGCCGCCGCGCTCGCCGCGATCTGCGTCGAGTACGAGCCGCTGCCCGTGGTCACCCGCGCCGACCACGCCCTCGCCGAAGGCGCGCCCCAGCTCCACGAGGCCGTCCCCGGCAACCTGAACGCGTACTGGACCTGCGGGGACGAGGAGCGCACCGACGCGGCCATCGCCGCCGCCGAGGTCACCGTCGAGCTGGACCTGGTCAACCAGCGCACCATCAACAGCCCCATGGAGCCGCGCGGAGCCGTCGGCGTGTACGACCCGGCGACCGGCGAGTACACCCTCCACGCCTCCACCCAGGGCCCGCACAACCACCGCTTCCTGCTCGCCGCGCTGGTCCTCGGCATCCCCTTCAACAAGCTCCGGGTGACCGCCCCGACCGTCGGCGGCAGCTTCGGCACCAAGGGCTACCTCTACCCCGACATGGCGCTGGTCCTGCTCCTCTCCAAGGCGCTCGGCGGCCGCCCCGTCAAATGGGTCGACACCCGCACCGGCCTGATGAACTCCACCGTCCAGGGCCGCGACCACCGCCAGCACGTCACCCTCGCCGGCACCCGCGACGGCCGCATCACCGCCGTGCGCTGCACCAGCTACGCCAACCTCGGCGCCTACCCCTCCACCATCGGCCCCGGAGTCGCCACCGCCCTGATGGGACGCTCCATCAGCGGCATGTACGACATCCCCGCCGCCTTCTGCGAGGTGTACGCGGCCTTCACCAACACCGTCCCGCTCGGCGCCCAGCGCGGCAGCGGGCGCGCCGAGGCCGCCTTCCTGATGGAACGGCTCGTCGACCGCTACGCCACCGAGATCGGCATGGACCCGGCGGAGGTCCGGCGCCGGAACCTGGTGCCCAAGGAGAAGTTCCCCTACGACAACGGCCTCGGCTGGACCTACGACTCCGGGGACTACCGGCTGAACTTCGACCGGGCCCTCGAACTCTCCGGCTACGACGCGATGCCCGCCCGCAAGGCGGCGGCCCGCGCCCGCGGCAAGCGCCTCGGCGTCGGCATCGCCACCTACGTGGCCGTCTGCGGCGTCGGACCCTCCACCCGCATGTCCAAGGAGGGCATGCTCGGCGGCACCTGGGAGAGCGCCAACATCCGCGTCCACCCCACCGGCGAGGTCACCGTCACCGTCGGCTCCGCCTCCACCGGCCAGAGCCACGGCACCGTCTTCGCGCAGGTCGCCGCCGACGAGCTGGGCATCGACCCCGGCCAGGTCCAGGTGTACGAGGGCGACACCCTCAAGGCCCCCTACGGGCAGGGCACCTACGGCTCCCGCTCCTACAGCATGGCCGCCCCCGCCATCGCGCTCACCGCCCGCAAGATCAAGGCGAAGCTGGTCCGGGCCGGAGCCGTCTTCCTGGGCGTCCCCGAGGAGAAGGTCGTCTACGCCGACGGCGGGGTCCACGAGGACGGCAACCCGCGGAACGCCAAGACCTTCGCCGAACTGGCCATGGCCATGTGGTACGGCTGGGGGCTGCCCCCGGAGATCGAGCCGGCCCTCGACGAGACCACCCACTTCGACCCGCCGGACTTCAACTACCCCTTCGGCACGCACGTCGCCGTCGTCGAGGTCGACGAACTCACCGGCGAGACCGAGGTCGTGGACTACACCGCCGTCGACGACGCCGGGAACATCGGCAATCCGAAGGTGGTCCTCGGCCAGATCGAGGGCAGCATCGTGCACGGCCTGGGCCAGGCCCTGATGGAGGCCGCCGAGTACGACGAGAACGGCATCCTGATCAGCTCCGACCTGGACCGCTACGCCCTGCCCCGCGCCGCCGACGCACCCTTCTTCACCCTGGACAAGACCGTCACGCCCTCCCCGCACAACCCGCTCGGCGCCAAGGGCGCCGGGGAGATCGCCACCGTGCCGCCCGCCGCCGCCGTCGTCAACGCGGTCGTGGACGCCCTGTCCGACCTGGGCGTACGGCACATCGACATGCCGCTCACCCCCGAGAAGGTCTGGCGCCGCCTGAGAGGGGAAGCCCCGTGATCCTCACCGACTTCGACTACGCCCGGCCCGCCGCCCTGGACGAGGCCCTCGGCCTGCTCGCCACCCCCGGCGCCCGGGTGCTGGCCGGCGGGCAGAGCCTGCTGCCCGGGCTGCGCACCGGCGCGGAGCGGGCCCGCCTGCTGGTCGACGTACGGCACCTGGAGGAGCTGCGCGGCGTCGGCCGCGGCGGCGGAGCCCTGCGGATCGGGGCCCTGACCACCCTCGCCGAACTCGCCGCGCACCCCCTGGTGCTCGCCGAGGCACCGGAGCTGGCCGCCGCCGCCCGCGCCAACGGCGACCCCCAGGTCCGCAACCTCGGCACCGCCGGGGGGAACCTCGCCGCCGCCGGGCGCGCCACCGACCTGCCCGTGGCGGCGCTGGCCGCCGACGCCCGGGTGGAGCTCGCCGGACCCGGCGGGCGCACCACCGTCGGCGCCGAGCGGCTCGCCGCCTCGGGAGTGCCCGACGGATCGGTGGTCACCGCCCTGCTGGTGCCCGCCGCCGGCCCGGCCGCCGCCTTCGAGAAGGCCGCCGACCGGGCCACCCGCTACCCGCTGTGCGCCGCCGCCGTGCGCATCACCCCCGACGGGCCGCGGATCGCGGTCACCGGAGCCACCCCGCGCGCCCTGCGCCTGCGCGGGGTCGAGGACCGGCTGCGCGGGGGCCCGTACACGACGGAGACGGTGCTGGCGGCCTTCCGAGCCGAGCCCCGGGAGCTGTTCGTCCCCGGGCGCGGCACCTCGGCCGAATACCTGGGCCACCTCGCGGGCGTACTCACCGCCCGCGCGCTGGCCCGGGCGGCCCTGATCACCGCCTGACCGCCCCCAGGGGCCGCCGGGAGGAGGGGAGTTGACCGCAGTGGCCGAACCGACCGAGACGAGGGACACGGGAGACACCGCGAGCGGGGGCACCGCCCGCACGGCGAGGGCCGCCGGCTTCCGGGTGGTGGGCACGGTCCTCGTCCTGCTGATGCTGTCCTCCTCCGTGCCCTCGGCCCTGTACGTGCTCTACCAGCAGGAATGGGGGCTGTCCTCCGGCGTGGTCACGGTGGTCTTCGCCGTGTACGCCGTCACCGTGCTCGCCGGCCTGCTGCTGTTCGGGTCCCTCTCGGACACCCTGGGCCGGCGGCCCGTCCTGGCCGCCGCCCTGGTCCTCGCGATCGTCTCCATGGGCCTGTTCGCCGGGGCCCGGGGGCTCGGCCTGCTGCTCGCCGCCCGCGCCGTACAGGGGCTGGCGGTGGGCCTGGCCACCGGGGCGATGGGCGCCGCCCTGCTGGAGCTGAGCCCGCGCTCGCGGCCCGCGCTGGGCGCCCAGGTCAACAGCGCCGGGCCCACCGTGGGCATCGGCCTGGGCGGGCTCGGGGCGGGACTGCTCGTCCAGTACGCGCCCGCGCCGACCGTGCTGAGCTACCTCCTGCTGGCCGGGGCCTTCGCACTGACCCTGGTCGGAGTGGCCCGGATGGCCGAGAGCGCCCCCGGGGCGGACGGGCGGCTGCGGGTGGTACCCCACCGGATCCGGGTGCCGGCCGCCGTGCGGCGGAGGTTCGCCGTGCTCGTACTGACCGTGGTCGCCGTCTGGACCGTCGGCGGCTTCTACCTCTCGCTCGGGCCGCACCTGGCCCTCGCCCTGTTCCGCAGCACCAACTACCTGCTGGGCGGGGCCACGGTGGCCCTGCTCGCCGGCGCAGCCACCGCCGCCCAGCTGCTGCTGGGCCGTACCGAGGCCCTGCGCACCGCCGTGCTCGGCCTGCTGGGGCTGCTCGCCGGGCTCGCCCTGGTGCTGCTGTCCCTGGGCACCGGCTCGGCGGCCGTGTTCCTCGTCGCCACGGCCGTCCTCGGCAGCGGCTGGGGCGCCGCCTTCCTCGGCTCCTTCCGCGCCCTCAGCTCGCTCGCCGAGCCGGCGCACCGCGGCGAACTCACCGCCGCCGTCTACGTCTTCGCGTACCTCGCCATGAGCGTCCCGGCGGTCCTCGCCGGACTCCTGACCAACATCCACGGGCTGCAGCGCACCTCGGTCGGCTTCATGGCGGCCGTCGCCGGGGTGTGCGCGCTGGCCCTGCTGACGACCCTGCGGCTGGCCGCGCGCACCAGGGCCGAGGGGAGCACCGCGTGAACACCGGGGAACTGCGTACGGCCCTGCGCGGACTGGAGATCTTCGCGCAGATCACCGAGGACCAGCTGGACTGGCTGGCCTCCGTCTCCGATCCGCGCGTCCTCGCCGACGGGGAGGTCCTCTTCCGCGACGGGGAGGAGGCCACCGGCTTCCACGTCCTGCTCTCCGGCGGACTCGTCGTCACCAAGGTCGTCGACGGCCGGGAGGAGGTCCTCACCCGGCACTCCACCGAGGAGGAGAGCGCGGCCGCCGAGGACCACGACGGCAAGCCCTCCGCCGCACACCGCTTCACCGGGGAACTGCCCCTGCTGACGGACGGCTCCTACGTGGCCACCGCGTCCGCGAGCGGGCCCGCGACCACGGTCGTCGCCTACCCGAAGCCGGTGTTCTTCGAGATGCTGACCCGCTGCCACGGGGTGGCCGCCGTGCTGATCCCGGTACTGGCGTGGCGGATCAAGTCCTCCGAGGTCCAGGCCCGCAAACGGGCCACCGTCGAGGCCCTCGGCACCCTGGCCGCCGGCCTCGCGCACGAGCTGAACAACCCGGCCGCGGCGGTCGCCCGCGCCGCGCAGGAGCTGGCGCCCGCCCTGGACCGGCTCACCGCCACCGCCTGCGCGTGGGGCGCGGCCGCCTCCGGCGCGGAGCGCCCCGTACTGGACCGGCTCGCCGAGGAGCTGGACAAGCTCCCGCCGCCGGACACCACCGATCCGCTCGCCCAGGCGGACGCCGAGGAGGAGATCGCCGACTGGGCCGAGGAGGCGGGTGCCGAACGCCCCGGGCTGCTCGGCTCCGGCGCGGCCGACCTCGGGCTGGAGCTGGGCTGGCTGCTGGAGCGGCTGGAGGGGGTCGGCGAGGCCGCCCTGCCCGCTGCCCTCGACCACCTGGCGGCGCTGCTGGAGGCCCGTTCGCTGGCCGCCGAGCTGCGGGCGGCCGGGCCCCGGATCTCCCAGCTGGTCTCGGCCACCCGGGACTACGCCAACCTCGACCGGGCCCCCGAGCAGCGGTTCTCCGTGCCCGACGGCCTGGAGAACACCCTGATCGTGCTGCGTTCCAAGCTGCCGGGGATCACCATCGTGCGCGAGTACGAGGCCGGGCTGCCCGAACTGGACGGCTACCCGAGCGAGCTGAACCAGGTGTGGACCAACCTGGTCGACAACGCGGCCGAGGCCATGGAGGGCGCCGGCACCCTGACCCTGCGGGTGCGCGCCGAGGGCGCCTGCCTGGTCGTGGAGATCACGGACACCGGCCGCGGGATCCCCGCGGACTCCCTGCCGCGGATCTTCGAGCCCTTCTACACCACCAAGGACGTCGGCAAGGGGACGGGCCTCGGCCTGCACCTGAGCTACCGCATCGTGACCCAGCGCCACCGCGGGTCGATCACGGCCCGCTCCAAGCCGGGGGAGACCCGGATGGTCGTCCGGCTGCCGCTGAGCGCGGCCGCCGCCTGCGCCGAACCGCCCGCCGGATCCGAAACAACCTCCACGCCCTGAAAGGGAGTCGAACATGGCCAAGTACGACATCGCCAAGCTGCACCCGGTCTTCGTCCGCCAGATGGAGGCGCTGGCCGCCCTGGACATCGAGGCGGTGATGAAGAACTACACCGACGACGCCGTGCTGCTGCGCTTCGAGGGCGTGTCGGTGGGCATCGAGGCCGTTCGCGAGACGTTCACCGGCTATCTCACGGTGAAGCCCACGCTGGTCGAACTGCAGGAGTACATCGAGACCGAGGACACCATCTTCTACCGGGCGATCATGAACCTGAACGGCGAGCCGGAGCACGCGTTCGGGACGCTCGTCGTCCGCGATGGCCGGATCTGGCGCCAGACGGCCGGCTTCGGCGGCTGACGGCCCTTTCCTGGGTAGCGTGAGCGGGGAGGGCGGGGACCGCGCCCTCCCCGCACGCGTGAATGACTTTCACGAAGGGGAGGCCATGGAGCAGGAAACCAACCGGGTGGAGGCGTTCAGCGACGGCGTATTCGCCATCGTGATCACCATTCTGGTGCTGGAGTTAAAGGTTCCGGAAGAGCAGGGGTCGGAGCTGTGGCACGGACTCTGGGAGCAATGGCCGCACTACGCGGCCTATCTCGTGAGTTTCCTCATCATCGGCGTCATGTGGGTGAACCACCACACGATCTTCAGTCACCTCAAGCGGGTCGACCGGCCGCTGTTGTTCCTGAATCTCCTGGTGCTGATGGTGGTATCGGTGATTCCGTACACCACCAACGTGCTCGCGGAGCACCTCACGGACGGGGAATCGGCCAATGTGGCCGCAATCCTCTACAGCGCGTGGACCGTCGTGTACGCTCTCGCCTTCCTGGCCTTCTGGTGGTACGTCACCAAGGTCGGGCACCTCTTCCACGAAACGGTGGACAAGGAAGGGGCCCGGGCCACTCGCGTCCGATTCGGGCTCGGCGCGGTCGCCTACCCCTTGACCGTGGTCCTGTCCTTCTTCTCGGCACCTCTCACTCTCGTCGCACACTTCCTGATCGCGCTCTACTATGCGGCGAACCAAATCCCGATCCCGCTCGTGGTAGAGGAAGAGCGGCTCGAATCTGCCAGCGACCTCAGGAAGTAGCCGCCCGGGCCTACGGCCGTTCTCCGCGGTCCAGTAGGGTCAAGGATCTAGTCTGGTCGCGGGGGAGGCTCCAGATGGTTCGCGCAGTGCTGCCGGAGGATTCCACCAGGGAAATCTCCGAATTGATCGACGTATTGATCTCGCTTTTCTTCGAGTCCTTACCCCGGCGGGACCAGCGAAACTGGGCCCGCGTTTATCTGAACGGGCTCGTCCGCACCGCCGGGAAGAAAACAATCCGAAACATCGCCGGAACAGGGGCGAGTTCCGTCGAGCAGAGCCTCCAGCAGTTCATCAGCAAATCGCCCTGGGACTGGACCCCCGTACGCCGGTCCCTCGCCCAGCACCTCGAACGCACCGCACAGCGCCCGCTGGCCTGGGTGGTACAGCCCATGGTCATCGAGAAGGCCGGCGACCGCTCCGTGGGCGTCGGCAGGCAGTTCGTACCCCAGCTCGGCCGCACCGCCAACTGCCAGCAGGCCTCCGGGATCTGGCTCGCCTCCAGCGAGGCCAGCTTCCCCGTCGAATGGACCCTCACCCTCCCCGCCCCCTGGACCAGCGAACTGCTGCGCCGCCGGCGGGCCGGAATACCCGACACCGCACGGTCCCTCACCCCCGCACAGGACGCCGTGCACGCCGTACAGCGCATGGCCGCGACCTGGCAGCTCCAGCGCCGGCCGGTCGTCATGGAGGTCTCCAACGCCGACCTCCCGCAGACCATCGAGGCCTTCGCCCTCCAGGACATCCCCTTCGTCCTCAAGGTCGACGGCTCCCTGCCCGTCTCCTTCGGCGGCACCGGCCGCCACAAACCCGGGCCGTACACCGCGCCCGCCCGCGAACTGATCGACTCGCTGCGCTCCCAGCGGCGGGTCGTCGAATGGACCCGGCACGGCCGCACCGAGGGAGCGGTGACCCTGCTCACCTCGGCCGCCATACTCGCCACCCCCGGCGAGGAACGCCCCGCGCCCGCGCCGCCCACCCCGCTGCTCCTGATGGGCGCATGGACCGAAACCTCCCTGCTGCCCTCCGAGTTCTGGATCACCAACATCGGCGACCGGCCGCTCGCCCAGCTCTTCCTGCTGGCCAAACTCACCGACCGGGTCGCGCTGGACTTCACCGAGACCTGCGAACCCGTCGGCATCCGCGACTTCGAGGGCCGCTCCTTCCGCGGCTGGCACCACCACGCCACCCTCGCCAGCGTGGCCCACGCGGCCAGGCTCCTCGGCACCGGCGGGCGGACCCCCGACCCGGTGCCCCGCAGCGCCCCCGCCCGCTACCCGGGCCCCGGCGCCGCCCGGCCGCCGGCCGTACTGCCGCCCCGGCCGCTGATCCCCGGACAGTCGGCGCGCCGCGCCTACATCCCCTGATGCTCGACATCACCGCCGGGCTGCGGGCCTGGTACGCCGAGCACCGGGAGTTCGCCCTGGCCACCGTCGTCGCCGTCAGCGGCAGCGCGCCCCGAGGACCCGGGGCCTCGCTGGCGGTGGACGCCGGGGGCACCGCGCTCGGCTCCCTCTCGGGTGGCTGCGTGGAGTCCGCCGTGCACGAGCTGTGCCTGGAGGCCATCGCCACCGGGACCGGCGGCGTACACCGCTTCGGCCACAGCGACGACGACGCCTTCGCGGTGGGGCTGACCTGCGGCGGGACCCTGGACGTGCTGGTCACCCCGGTACGCGGGCAGGACCCCGTGCGGCCCGTGCTCGGCGCGGTGCTGGACGCCGCCGCCGGCGGGGCCCGCGCCGCCCTGGCCCGGGTGGTCTCCGGCCCGCCCGGCCGGCTCGGGCGGGCCCTGGCCGTCCACGCCGACGGCTCCTGGGAAGGCGGCCTCGGCGGCGGCGCCGCCCTGGACCGGGCCGCCGCCGAGCGGGTCCGGGCCCTGCTGCTGGCCGGGCGGACCGGCACCGCCGAGCTGGGCACCGCCGGCGGGCTCTGCGGCGATCCGCTGACCCTGCTGGTGGAATCCGCCGCCGACCGACCCCGGCTGATCGTCTACGGGGCCGTCGACTTCGCCGCCGCCCTGGCCCGGATCGGGGCCTTCCTCGGACACCGGGTCACCGTCTGCGACGCCCGGGCCGTCTTCGCGACCCCGGACCGCTTCCCCGGCGCCGACGAGGTGATCGTGGACTGGCCGCACCGGCACCTGGCCGCGGAGGCCGCCGCCGGGCGCCTGGACACCCGTACGGCGGTATGCGTACTGACCCACGACGCCCGGTTCGACGTACCCGTCCTCACCCGGGCCCTGCGGCTGCCGCTGGCCTACGTGGGCGCCATGGGCTCGCGCCGCACCCACGAGGACCGGGCGGCCCGGCTGCGCGCCGAGGGGGTGACCGAGGCCGAGCTGGCCCGGCTCAGATCGCCGATCGGCCTGGACCTGGGCGGCCGCACCCCCGAGGAGACGGCCCTGTCGATCGCCGCCGAGTTCACCGCCGCCCGCCACGCGGCCCCCGCGACCCCGCTGACCGGCGGCCGGACCCCGATCCACCGCCGCGGCCCGGCCGCTACCCGGCCTGGGCCTTCACGTGGTCGATGACCTTGCGGAGCTCGTCGGTCGGGGAGAAGTCGAGGAACTCGGTGTCGGCCAGTGCCACGGGGATGTGGCCGGGGGCCCAGTAGAAGGCGTCGCCCTCCGCGTACTCCTCGTCCCCGTCCGCGGTGTGCATCCGGAGGCGGCCCTTGGTGACGTAGCCCCAGTGAGGGCACGGGCACATGTCTCCCGGCAGCCCCTGCACCGGCCCGGTCATGTCGGTCCCTTCGGGGAGGCGGAAGAACCCCACGCTGAGGCCCCCGCCGATCTCCTCGACCCGGAACTCGAGGCCCCCGTCCTTCACCTCGACTGTCGCCCGTTCCCACGTCGTCTTCGTCATGGCTCCTCCCGGCGGGTCGGTGCTTTTCCCCCTCCTTCCACTGTCCGCCCGGCGGGTCGTTCCCGCCCCGCGGGACCAAGGTCCCGTAGGAAACGACCACCCGGCCCGGAATGTCCTGGACGATCAGCCCGGGCGGCGTGAACGCCAGGTCGTGGGAGAATGAAGTACGTGCGTTTCCTCGGCTGGCTGCCCCGTCGAGGCCGTAGAAAGATCCTTCGATCGACTGGGATGTTCAGCACGTGCGTTTCCTCAATGACCTGAAGCCGCCGTACGACCTGACGTACGACGATGTGTTCATGGTGCCGAGCCGCTCCGCGGTCGGCTCCCGCCAGGGCGTGGACCTCTCTTCGCCCGACGGCACCGGCACCACCATTCCGCTCGTCGTGGCGAACATGACCGCCATCGCGGGCCGCCGGATGGCCGAGACCGTCGCCCGCCGCGGTGGAATCGTCGTCATCCCCCAGGACATCCCGATCGAGGTCGTCACCGACGTCATCTCCTGGGTCAAGACCCGCCACCTCGTGCTCGACACCCCGATCACGCTGGCGCCCACCCAGACCGTCGCCGACGCGCTGTCGCTGCTGCCCAAGCGCGCCCACGGCGCCGGCGTGGTCGTCGACGCGGACAACCGCCCCGTCGGCGTGGTCACCGACCACGACCTCACCGGCGTGGACCGCTTCACCCAGCTCTCCGAGGTCATGTCGAAGGAGCTCCTGCTCATCGACGCCGACATCGACCCCCGCGACGCCTTCAACCAGCTCGACGCGGGCCACCGCAAGCTGGCCCCGGCCGTCGACAAGGACGGCAAGCTGGTCGGCATCCTGACCCGCAAGGGCGCCCTGCGCGCGACCCTGTACACCCCGGCCACCGACGCCAACGGCAAGCTGCGCATCGCGGCCGCCGTCGGCATCAACGGCGACTTCGTCGGCAAGGCCAAGCAGCTCCTCGACGCCGGAGTGGACACGATCGTCATCGACACGGCCCACGGCCACCAGGAGTCGATGATCAACGCGATCAAGGCCGTGCGCGCCCTGGACCCGAAGGTCCCGATCGTGGCCGGCAACATCGTCGCCGCCGAGGGCGTCAAGGACCTCATCGACGCCGGCGCCGACATCATCAAGGTCGGTGTGGGCCCCGGCGCCATGTGCACCACCCGCATGATGACCGGCGTGGGCCGCCCGCAGTTCTCCGCGGTGCTGGAGTGCGCGGCCGAGGCCAAGAAGTACGGCAAGCACGTCTGGGCCGACGGCGGCGTCCGCCACCCGCGCGACGTGGCGATGGCGCTGGCCGCCGGCGCCTCCAACGTCATGATCGGCTCCTGGTTCGCCGGTACGTACGAGTCCCCGGGCGACCTCCAGCAGTCGGCCGAGGGCCACCTGTACAAGGAGTCCTTCGGCATGGCCTCGGCACGCGCCGTGCGCAACCGCACCTCGGAGGAGTCCGCCTACGACCGCGCCCGCAAGGCGCTGTTCGAGGAGGGCATCTCCACCTCGCGGATGTTCCTCGACCCGGCCCGCCCGGGCGTCGAGGACCTGATCGACTCGATCATCGCGGGCGTCCGCTCCTCCTGCACCTACGCCGGTGCCGGCTCGCTGGCCGAGTTCGAGGAGAAGGCGGTCGTCGGCATCCAGTCCGCCGCCGGCTACGCCGAGGGCAAGCCGCTGCACGCCAGCTGGAGCTAGTCCGCCGTCCCCGTGGCCCCGCCCCCGCCCTCCGGCGGGGCCGGGGCCACGGGCGTTCCCGGCCCACACCCCCTAGGCGGGCGGCGGGCCCGGCCTGCCCGCCCCCGGGGCCGAGGTGTGCACTCCCGCGCGGTACTTGGGGATCCGGACCGTGACCTTCGTCCCCGCTCCGAGACCCGTCTCCACGACGAGCCCGTACTCGTCCCCGTACACCTGACGCATCCGCTCGTCGACGTTCGGCAGCCCGATCCCCGACGCGGACCCCGCCCGCTCCCCGGCCAGGATCCGCCGCAGCCGCTCCGGATCCATCCCCACGCCGTTGTCCTCGATGGTCAGCACCGCCTCCGAGCCGGCGTCCCGCGCCGCGATGGTGATCCGGCACTCCTCCGTGGAGTCCTCCACCCCGTGCTTGACCGCGTTCTCCACCAGCGGCTGCAGACACAGGAACGGCAGCGCCACCGGCAGCACCTCCGGCGCCACCTGCAACGTCACCTTCAGCCGGTCCCCGAACCGGGCCCCGGCCAGCGCCAGGTACCGCTCGATCGACCGCAGTTCCTCGGCCAGCGTGGTGAACTCCCCGTGCCGGCGGAAGGAGTAGCGCGTGAAATCCGCGAACTCCAGCAGCAGCTCCCGCGCCCGCTCCGGATCCGTCCGCACGAACGAGGCGATCGCCGCGAGGGAGTTGAAGATGAAGTGCGGGGAGATCTGCGCCCTCAGCGCCTTGATCTCCGCCTCCATCAGCCGCGTCCGCGCCCGGTCCAGCTCCGACAGCTCCAGCTGCACCGAGACCCACCGCGCCACCTCCGTCGCGGCCCGCACCAGCACCGCCGACTCCCGCGACCCGTACGCGACCAGCGCCCCCAGCACCCCGTCCTCGCCGGTGAGCGGCGCGAACACCGCCCACTTCAGCGGGCACTCCGGCCGCTGGCAGTCCGTACGCAGGCTCTGGCTGCGCCCCGACTCCAGCATCACCGCCACCCGGGCCATCGCCCGCCGCTGGTGGTGGTCGGCGCCCGGGCCGTCCCAGGCCAGCACCGCCTCCCGGTCCGTCAGGCACAGCGCCTCCGTGCCGAGCAGCGACCGCAGCCGCCGCGCCGCCTTGCGGGCGGCGTCCTCGGTCAGGCCCGCCCGCAGCGGGGGAGCGGCCAGCGAAGCGGTGTGCAGCGTGTGGAAGGTGGCCCGCTCGACCGGGGTGCCCAGGCCCAGCCCCGCCGCCCGCTCCCCGCGCCGCGCCTGCCACCGGCCCCCGGCCCAGCCCAGCCCCA
Source organism: Streptomyces sp. NPDC037421 (assembly GCF_055602105.1). NCBI lineage: Bacteria > Bacillati > Actinomycetota > Actinomycetes > Kitasatosporales > Streptomycetaceae > Streptomyces > Streptomyces sp. NPDC037421. The sequence goes on along the minus strand of NZ_JBVJWV010000007.1, from coordinate 65,561 downwards.
GCAGCAGGACCGCCCCCGCCGCCGCCAGCACCCCGAGCGCCGCCCCGGTCACCAGGCACCCCCCGCCGCCCGCTCACCGGCCACGCCCTCGGGCAGGTGCAGCCGCGCCAGCGCCGCCGCCGTCCCCGCCGGGACCCGGGACCGGGTGGCCAGCGACACCAGCACCATCGTCAGGAACCCCAGCGGCACCGACCACACCGCCGGCCACGCCAGCAGCGCGTGCGCCCACCCCCGCGGCGCCATCCCGCCCCGCGTCGCCAGCACCGCGCCCAGCGCCGCACCGCCCCCCGTGAGCAGCCCGGCCACCGCACCCGGCGGGGTCAGGCCCCGCCACCAGATCCCGAGCACCAGCAGCGGGCAGAACGAGGACGCCGACACCGCGAAGGCCAGCCCGACCGCGTCCGCGACCGGCACCCGCGTCCCCACCGCCCCGCCCGCCAGCGGCACGGCCATCGCCACCACCACCGCCAGGCGGAAACTCCCCACCCCGCGCCGCGGCAGCACGTCCTGGTGCAGCACCCCCGCCACCGCCATCGTCAGCCCCGACGCCGTCGACAGGAACGCCGCGAACGCGCCCCCGGCCAGCAGCGCCCCCAGCAGCTCCCCGAGCAGCCCGCCCAGCATCCGCTCCGGCAGCACCAGCACCGCCGCGTCCGCGTCCCCGGTCAGCGCCAGCTCGGGCGCGTAGATCCGGCCCAGCGCCCCGTACACCTGCGGCAGCAGGTAGAACACCCCGAGCAGCCCCAGCACCACCAGGGTGGTCCGCCGGGCGGCCCGGCCGTCGGGGCTGGTGTAGAAGCGCACCGCGACGTGCGGCAGGCCCATCGTGCCGAGGAAGGTGGCCAGGATCAGCCCGTACGTGGCGTACAGCCGGTGCTCGCGGTCGCCCGCCGACAGCGGCTTCGCCCAGCCGGGCGAGTCCGGCGCCGCGCCCGCCCGGGACGCCGTTTCCGGGACGGCGGTCCCCGGGGCGAACTCCAGCCGGGTGTGCGCCCGTACCGTGTGCCGGCCGGCCGCCAGGGTCAGCGGGGCGTCCGCGTGGTCGAGCCCGTCCACCCGCCCCGTCACCGTCACGGTGAGCGGCTCGTCCAGCGACAGCCGGACGTCCTGCCCGAGGGTGACGGCCGTGTGCTCGCGGAAGACCGCCGCGCCGTCGAAGGAGGCGCGCGGCGCCCCGTCCCCGGCCCACGCGGCCAGCAGGAAGAAGGCGGGCACCAGCAGGGCGCAGAGCTTCAGCCAGTACTGGAAGGCCTGCACGAAGGTGATGCTGCGCATCCCGCCCGCCGCGACGGCCGCCGTGACCACGAAGGCGACGACCACCCCGCCCGCCCAGTGCGGGGCCCCCGTCAGCACGGTCAGGGTCAGCCCCGCCCCCTGGAGCTGCGGCAGCAGGTACAGCCAGCCCACCCCGAGCACGAACACCACCGCGATCCGCCGCACGGCCTGCGACTGGAGCCGGGCCTCCGCGAAGTCCGGCAGGGTGTACGCGCCCGAGCGCCGCAGCGGTGCCGCGACCAGCACCAGCAGCACCAGGTACCCGGCCGTGTAGCCGACGGGGTACCAGAGCATCTCCGGCCCCTGGAGCAGGACCAGCCCGGCGACGCCGAGGAAGGAGGCGGCGGAGAGGTACTCGCCGCTGATGGCCGCCGCGTTCAGCCGGGGGCCGACGGTCCGCGAGGCCACGTAGAAGTCGGAGGTGGTCCGGGATATCCGCAGCCCCAGCGCGCCGACCAGCACCGTTACCAGGACGACGACGGTGACCGCGGTCAGCGCATACGTCTGGTTCACGGGAGGGTCCTTCGACGGGGGAGGGGATCCTGGGAGTCTACGCAGCGCCTCCGACGGGACAACAGGCCCGTTCCGGCCCCTGGATCACACCGCGGGGTCGCGGTGCTCCGCGCAGTCGCGCAGGGCGATCTCCAGCTCCACGTACGACTCCTCCGCGCGCCGGAAGGCGAGCGTCAGGGCCGCCTCCGCGCGCGGCGGCAGTACGCAGCGGGTGCCCTCCTGGGCCTCGTACAGCACATCGGCCCAGCGGGCGGCCGCGCTGCGCAGCCGGGCCAGCAGCTCCTCGGCCTCGGCGGGCCCCGAGGGCCGGGTGCGGGGCAGTCCGCTCAGCGCGTCCAACAGCGCCTGGATCTCGGACATATCGCTCCTCCTGGGCCGGATGGTCCACGATAGGCGCGCGCGGTCCCCGCGACGGGCCGCCGGCGGCGGCCCTGCGGCCGACGGGCCCGGCGGATCGCCGTACGCCCGTCCCCGCGCGACGAACGGCGCGCCGGTACGCCGGGCGGTCGTACGCCGGTCCGCCCGCGGGCCCGGGTCAGCCGGTGGCCTGCCGCATCAGCAGGTCCCGGAGCTGGCGCGCGTGCCGGCGGCTGACCTGGAGCTCGGCCGGGCCCACGCGGACGCTGGTGGTGCCCGCGTCCAGCCGGAGCTCGTCGATCCGGCCCAGCGCCACCAGGTGCCGGCGGTGGATCCGGACGAAGCCGCGGGCCGCCCAGCGCTCCTCCAGCGTGGACAGCGGGATCCGCACGAGGTGGCTGCCCTCGTCGGTGTGCAGCCGGGCGTAGTCCCCCTGGGCCTCCACGTACGCGATGTCGGCGATCGCCACGAACCGGGTGACCCCGCCCAGTTCGACGGCGATCTGCTCCGGAGCCCGCTCGGCGGCGGACGCCTCGGCGGCCGGCCGGCGGAGCGCCGGGACGGCCGTCCGCTCCGGCTCCTGCTCCCGCACGGGCCGGCCCAGCAGCTCGCGGGCCCGCCGGACCGCCTCGGCCAGCCGCTCCGGCCGCACGGGCTTGAGCACGTAGTCCACCGCCTTGAGGTCGAAGGCCTGTACGGCGAAGCCCTCGTGCGCGGTGACGAACACGATCAGCGGCGGCCGGGCGAACCCGGCCAGCAGCCGGGCGATGTCCAGCCCGGTCAGCCCGGCCATCTGGATGTCCAGGAAGACCACGTCGATCGCGTCGGGCCCGTCCGGCCCGCTCTCCACCGCCCGGGTGATCCGGCGCAGCGCCTCCGTGGCGTCCGAGGCGCCCTCGGCGCTGCGCACCCGGGGGTCGGAGCGCAGCAGGTAGAGGAGTTCCTCCAGGAGCGGCTTCTCGTCGTCGACGGCCAGTACGCGCAGCATGGGGCCGAGTCTAGGCAGGGCCCGTGCGAGGGCAAACGGTGCGCGGCCCCCGCCCGGGGGGATGGGGGCGGGGACCGCGCGGTTCCGGGTGGGTGGGGGCGGGGGGCTACTGGGTGATGAGCCCGCCGTCGGGGGCGACGGCGTACCAGGTGCCGCCGACGCCCTGGCCGTTGGTGTCGCCGGGCTTCTTGTCGCCGGTGAAGGTGTAGACGGGCCAGCAGTTCACCGTCTGCTGCTTCTTGCCGTCGGGGCGGTCCAGGACGAGGTAGTTCTTCTCGGTGATCCCCTTGGCGTTGGCCCGGTCCACCGGCGCCACCACCGGCCACTTGGCCAGGCAGTCGCCGGTGCACTTGGAGACCATGGGCCAGGCGGTGTCCGGCTTGAAGCGGTAGACGGTCATGCCGTTGCCGTCGACGATGTGGTCGCCCAGCTTGGGGTCCTTGGCCACCGTCAGCGCGCCAGCGGCCTGGCCGGCTCCGGCGGGGGCGGGGGAGGCCGCCGCCTTCGCGGCCTTCTTGCCGTCGGGGGCGAAGGCGAACCAGGTGCCGCCGACGCCCTGCCCGTTCAGGTCGCCCGCCTTGGTGTCCTTGGCGAAGCGGTACACGGGCCAGCCCGCCACCGTCAGCTGCTTGCCGCCGTCCTTGCGGACCACCTCGCCCAGCAGGGCGGGGTCCATGCCGGCGGCGGCCGTGACCTCGCCGGCCGCGACCACCGGCCAGGCCTTGGCGCAGTCCCCGTCGCAGTTGGAGGCGGGCGGCTTGGCGGTGTCCTTGTCGAAGCGGTACAGGGTGAAGCCGGCGCTGTCGGTGAGCACCGACCCGAGCTGGTCGGTGGACGCGATCGCCAGCTGCCCGGCCGGCTTGGCGTCACCGGCCTGCTGTGCGGGCTGCTGCCCGTCGGCGTAGGGGTCGGCGGCGGGAGCCTGGGCGGACGCGGCCCCGGCCGGACCGGTCGCGCCGCCCTTGACGTCCGTGCCGCAGGCGGTCGCCGCCAGGGTGACGACGACCGCGACGGCGGCCAGGGTGGTTCCGCGCTTGATGCCCATGATGTTCTCTCCCACGTGTGTCTCCGCCGGGTCCGGGGCCGGTCCGGTGCGTCGTGCGCGGCCCCGGGACCCCGGCTGCTTGTGGGGGACACGGCGCCGCGGGGGCGCCCTGTTCAGCGGGAGCGGTATGGCGTGTTTCACTCACCCGCCGTCGAACCCGGCCCGCCTCAGGGCCGTGACCACAGCGAGGCCGAGGACCTGGTGTCCGGTGTCGTCGGGGTGCAGCCCGTCCGCGAGGTGTTCGGGTCCGAGCACGTCCCGGCCCGGCAGCAGGGCGAGGCGGCCGTCCCCGGCGCCGATCCGGTCCCGGACGGCCCGCTCCATCGCGTCCCGCAGCGCGCCCAGGGTGGCGCCCAGGCGGTTGGGGGTGCGTTCGGCGTCGGGGCGCAGCACGGGGGACAGGAGCAGCAGGGGGGTGGTCGGGTGGCCCTGGCGGACCAGGTCGAGGAACACGCGCGTGGTCTCGTACAGCAGTGGGGCCGTGAAGGGCACGCGGGACCAGCAGTTGGTGCCGAAGGCGAGGGTGAGGACGTCGGCGGGGAGCGCGGCGAGCTGCTCGGCGGTGGCGAGCTCGCCGCGCGCGGCGCCCGCGTAGCCGAGGTTGACGGTGTCGAAGCCCAGCGCCCGGCCTGCGACGGCGGGCCAGCCGTGGGCGGGGCGGGTGGACCACCAGCCCTCGGTGATGGAGTCCCCGTGCACCACCCAGCGGGGGGCCTCGGGGGCGGGGGGGGGGGGGCCCCCCCCCCCCCCCCCCCCCCCCCCCCGGGGGGGGCGGGCCCCCCGGGGGGGGGGGGGGGACGAGGCGTGGTGTCAGGGGCGGGTTCGGAAGTGCGCGTAATCCCCCTGGGG
>NZ_JBVJWV010000007.1:0-60524 GCF_055602105.1 Streptomyces sp. NPDC037421 | reverse complement strand
TGGCGAACCCCACATCTTCACCGCGGAGGCCGCGGCAGCGGTGGGGGGGGGGGGGAGCCCACAAGCTTTGGGGGGGGCCCTCCCTGCACACCCCCCGGGGGGGGGGGGGGGGGGGGGGGGGGCCCCCCCCCCCGATGCCGCGCAGCCCCAGGATCAGGGGGGACTGGCCCTCGGGCGGATGCAGGGTGAACGGGCCGTGCTGCCGGGGCAGTTCGAGGCGTACGACGGACTCCGCGGCGGGCTCGGTGAAGACCTCGGCGAGCAGCCCGTGCCGGTTCCACAGGGCGAATCCGTGCGAGAGGTCGCGCAGCGCGTCGGTGGGGCCGGGGACGGTGGCCCGGTAGCGGATCTCCACCGCGCGCGCCGTGCGCGTCGTGAACTCCAGCCGCACGCCTATGGGGAGGGTGGCCCGCTCGCCGGTGTCCCAGGGCAGCCGCATGGTGTCGTCCGGATCGGCGCGCACCGGGCGCCCCTTGTCCAGCCAGGCGACCCCGCGCAGGAAGGGCCCGGGGTCCTGCCACCGCTCACCGGGGTCCAGTGGTGCTCTCACTCCGCGTCTCCGATCGTCGGGTACGGGAACTTCACGCCGACCCCGCCGTCCACGACCAGCGTCTGCCCCGTCACGTACGAGGACAGCGGTGAGGCGAGGAAGTACAGGGCGGACGCGATGTCGGCGGTCTCGGCGACCCGGCCCAGCGGTGCGTTGGCGGCGTTGCGCTCCCGTCCCCCCGGTCCGAGCAGTGCGGCGACCCGCGGGGTCCACACCACCCCCGGGGCCACTGCGTTCACCCGTACCCCGCGCGGGCCCAGTTCGACCGCGGCGGACCGCACCAGGGACATCAGGGCGGCCTTCGCGGCGCCGTAGGCGGCGTGCAGCGGGGCGGCGGTCAGCCCGGAGACGGAGGCCACGAAGACCAGCGGGCCGCCGCCGGCCGCGGCGACGGCCTCGCCGCCGTACTGGACGGCGAACCAGGCGTGCCGCAGCACGAGGTCGAAGTGCCGGTCCCAGCCGGCGTCGTCCAGCTCGGGCAGCGCCGCGTACCGGGCCGCGCCGACGATGTCGACGACCCCGCCCACCGGGCCGCCGAGCAGCCGCGGGGCGCGGGCGAAGAGGTCCCGTACGGCTTCGCGGCGGGTGACGTCGGCGGTGTGGGGGACCCCGCCGACCTCGGCGGCGACGGCGGTGGCCCGCCCGGGGTCGAGGTCCGCGCACAGCACGCGGGCCCCGCCGGCGGCCAGGGCGTGCGCGGTCTGGCGGCCGATGCCGTTGCCCGCGCCGAGCAGGACGAAGCGGCGGCCGTCGAGGCGGTGCAGGGCGGCGTAGTCGGGGACGGGGGAGGTGTCGGGGGAGGCGGGGTCCGACGGTTCGGCGGGGGCTTCCGGTCCGGGGCTCACGAGGCGGCCCCGCGGGGCTGGTAGCGGGCCAGTTCCGGAATGACCTCCTTGCCCAGGACCTCGATGGTCCGCAGGATCTCCCGGTGCTCCAGGTACCCCCACTGGACGTAGCAGATCAGCTGGTCGACGCCGAGGTCCGCGTACCGCCTGGCCTTGGCCACGATCGTCTCGGCGTCCCCGATCAGGATCATGTCCCCCTCGTCGAACTCCCGCACCGGCACGTTCCCGCCGAGGATCGGGGCGAGCAGCGGGAAGGCCCGCTCGCGTTCGCCGGGGGCCAGGTGCGGCAGCTCCCACTCCAGGGTGAAGCGGGCGAGGTTCTCGTACCACCAGGCCACGGAGGACCAGACCCGGGCGTCCGCGGGCCGGCCCGGGGCGGTGGCGTGGACGAGCGTGTAGGCGCTGACCCGGTCCGTGGTGACGTCGGTGAGCGGCCGGGGCGCGCGGGCGGCGGCCCGGTACGCGGCCACCTGCCGGGCCATGGCCTCCAGCGGCTGCATGATCGAGAACGAGAGCAGGCCCAGCCCCGCCGCCCCGGCGACCTCCGCGGAGCCGGGGGAGGTGGCCGCCATCCAGGCCGGGGGGTGGGGGTCCTGCACCGGCTTCGGGGTGACCATCCGGCGCGGGAAGCGGAAGCGTTCGGAGGCGTACTCGAAGTACTCCTCGCGCCACATTCCGGTAACGATCGCGACGGCCTCGCGCCAGTCCTCGCGGGACCGCTCCCGGTCCACCCCGAAGGCCGTCTGCTCCATGGGCGTGGAGCGCCCGGTGCCCCACTCCACCCGGCCCCCGGACAGCACGTCCACGGTGGCCACCTTCTCCGCGATCCGCTGGGGCGGGGTGAAGCCGAAGGGGGTCAGGGTCACCCCGAAGCCGAGCCGGATCCTCTCGGTCAGCCCGGCGAGGTGCCCGAGGAGCACCTCGGGCGCCGGGCAGTGGGAGCGGCCCTCGCGGAAGTGGTGCTCGACCGCCCAGACGGTACGGAAGCCCATCCGGTCGGCGAGCCGTATCTGCTCCACCGCCTCCCGGTAGGCGCGCTGCTCGGCGGCCCGCTGGCCGTACGGGTGGGCGCCGTGCCAGGGCCGCGGCACGTCGATCTCGTAGAGCACGTCCAGGTCCATGGCGGCACGCTGCGGCAGATCTGACGAAGTGTCAATAAAGCCGCCCGGTGGAGCCCCGTGCAGCGATCGATCATCCGTGCGCAACAAACGACCATGGCGGGCGGATCCGCGCAACGATCGTCCGTCAATGTGCAAGGATGGTGCATTACGGGCGGTATCACTCTGCTCGTAGGCTCACCCCCTGTACGTGGAGTGGCGCGGACCGCCTGCTCGGCGGTCCCCTCATGCCCAGGCGGGCTCACCCCTGTCTGACAACTGCTCCGGACCGCTGCGGTCGACGCCCGAACCGTCCCCATCCGCAGTGTCAAAGGAGTCCCCTCGTGCTCGATCAGGGCCAGGCACCCACGCTCTCCAAGGAGACGCGCAAGCCCGTGAACCCGCTGATGCGGCGCAAGCCGGTCGAGCGGCTCGTCGCCGAGGGCGGGCAGGGCGAGGGAGGCTCGCTGCGCCGCTCGCTCACCATGTGGCAGCTGACCATGATCAGCATTGGTGCCACCCTGGGCACCGGCATCTTCGTCGTCCTCGGCACCGCCGCCCCCAAGGCCGGCCCCGCCGTGACGATCTCCTTCATCCTCGCGGGTCTGACCGCCCTGTTCTCGGCCCTCTCCTACGCCGAGCTGGCCGGCTCCGTCCCGGTCTCGGGCTCCTCGTACTCGTACGCGTACGCCACCATGGGCGAGCTCATAGCCTGGATCTGCGGCTGGTGCCTGGTCCTGGAGTACGCCGTCTCCGTGGCGGCCGTCGCCGTCGGCTGGGGCCAGTACCTCAACGAGTTCCTCGACGGGACCATCGGCGTCACCGTCCCCGAGTCGGTCTCCGCACCGCTGGGCGAGGGCGGGTTCATCAACCTGCCGGCCCTGATCGTCGTCCTGCTCTCGATGGTCTTCCTGATGCGCGGCGCCAAGGAGAGCGCCACGGTCAACTCGATCATGGTCGCGGTGAAGATCGTCACCCTGCTGCTCTTCATCGGCATCGGCGTCATGGGCATCAAGGCCGGCAACTACGCCCCGCTCGCCCCGCTGGGCATGAGCGGCATCGCCGCCGGCGCCTCCACCCTCTTCTTCTCGTACATCGGCTTCGACGCCGCCTCCACCGCCGGTGAGGAGGCCAAGGACCCGAAGAAGGACCTGCCGCGCGCGATCATGCTGTCGCTGGCCATCGTCACCGTCCTCTACGTCCTCGTCGCCTTCGTCGCCGTCGGCGCCATGCCGTGGCAGGACTTCGAGGGCACCGAGGCCGCGCTCGCCCAGATCATGACCGACGTCACCGGCACCAGCGTCTGGGGCGTCGTCCTCGCCGCCGGCGCCATCGTCGCGATCTTCTCCGTCGTCTTCGCCGTCCTCTACGGCCAGACCCGCATCCTCTTCGCGATGTCCCGCGACGGCCTCGTCCCCAAGGTCTTCGCCAAGGTCGACGAGAAGACCGGCGTCCCCCGCGCCAACGTGGTGATCGTCTCCCTGTTCTGCGGTGTCCTCGCGGCCTTCATCCCGCTGGGCAAGCTCGCCGACGCCACCAGCATCGGCACCCTCTTCGCCTTCGGCCTGGTCAACGTCGCCGTCATCATCCTGCGCCGGACCCGCCCGGACATGCCGCGCACCTTCAAGGTGGCGCTCTTCCCCGTCACCCCGATCCTGGGCGCCATCGCCTGCGGCTACATGATGTTCGAGCTCGACAGCGCCACGTGGATGGTCTTCGGTGGCTGGATGATCGTGGGCCTCGTGTTCTACTTCCTGTACGGCGCCCGCCGCTCCCGACTGGCCACGGAAGAAGTGGCCACAGCAGAGAAGTGATCCATCCGCAGTGCGACTGAACGATCTCGACGAACGCATCGTGCACGCCCTCGCCGAGGACGCCCGCCGCTCCTACGCGGACATCGGCTCCGAGGTCGGGCTCTCGGCCCCCGCCGTGAAGCGGCGCGTGGACCGGCTGCGGGCCGAAGGCGCCATCACCGGCTTCACCGTCCGCGTGGACCCGGCCGCGATGGGCTGGGAGACCGAGGGCTTCATCGAGATCTACTGCCGCCACAACACCTCGCCGGACGACATCCGGCGAGGGCTGGAGCGGTACCCCGAGGTGGTGTCCGCGTCGACCGTCACCGGCGACGCGGACGCCCTCGTCCAGGTCTTCGCCTCCGACATGCGCCACTTCGAGCGCGTCCTGGAACGCATCGCGGGCGAACCCTTCGTGGAACGGACCAAGTCCGTCCTCGTCCTCAGCCCGCTCCTGCGCCGCTTCACCTCGGGAGCACCCGCGTAGGACACCCCCTCGCGCCCCCGCCGGACCATCCGGCGGGGGCGTCGGCGTACGCACGGCAGACGGACGCGGGGCTGTCGGCGGGGCATGCCACCATCGGGCGCATGAAGATCCAGATCCCGCTGCCGGCCGACCCGCACCTCTCGACCGTCTACACCGACTGGGCCCGCGCCCACGACCCCGGCTCCGAGCCGGCCGCCGTCGCGCTGCTCGACGAGGCCCTGGGAACGATCCACCGGGCCTACGAGAAGCCCGGCCGCTACGTGGACGGCCTGGAGCGGCGCGTACGGGAACTGGATCCGGCCCACCTGCCCTGGTTCTGGGACACCATCGGCCACAAGCTCATCGCCTGGCACCTGCGCTCCGCCGCCCGCGCCTACGCCCTGGCCCGCAAGGCCGAGCGCACCCACCGCCTCCCCGTCGACCCCGACTGGCACCGGGCCAACGTCCGCCTCTTCGCCCGCGCCGGGGCCCTGCCCGCCACCGAGCTCAGCGGCCACCAGGCCTGGCTGGCCGCCGCCCTGGAGCCCGCCGCCGCGCACGAGGAGTACGTACGGGTCCTGCGCGCCTGGGCCGCCTCGCCCGGCGAGCTCCCCGCCGACCTGGCCCGCCGCGTCCGGCTCTCCGCCCGCGCCGCAGGCCTGGACACCGCCGAGGAGGCCCGCGTCCTGGGCCTCGTACTCGGCGCCGCCCGGGGCAAGGAGATCCCCGACCGGCTGCTGGACGCCGCCACCGGGCTGCTGACCGCCCACCCCCCGGCGGAGGAGGCCGCGGCCCTGCTCCTCGACCTGTTCCCCGAGAGCCGCGGCGACGCCTCCTCCTGGCTGCGCCTGCTCCTCGGCTGCGGCGCCGCCGAGGCGGCCGCGGCCGGGCGGATCGCCCCCGAGGGCGGCCTCACCGAATGGTTCTCCCGGTACGCGGGCCGCTACGCGCACGGCCGCAGCGGCGGCGGCGTCATGCGCCAGCCCATGCCCGCCGAACTCTTCGAGCTCCTCGCCCTGTTCGCCCCCCGGCTGCGCGCCTGCGACAGCCCGCTGCGGCTGCACGAGGACCGCTACACCCACCGGGGGCTGGACGCCGACCTGCTCGACGCCTGCCTCGCCGAGGGCATCGCCGTCCAGGACCCCGGCGTCGCCGTCGGCCTGGTGTTCTGGGACGCCCGCTCCCGCCGCGACCTCAAGGCCCTGGCCGCCGATCCGGTCTTCGGCCCCCGCCTGGAGGGCACCGTCCACGCCGGCCTGCGCGGCTCCGGCACCGCCATCAGCCGCCTCCCGCACAACGCCGGCATCGCCGCGGAGGTGCACGGCCGGATCGAAACCCTGCTCGAAGCCCTGCGCGGCGGCGGCCTCGCCGCGGCCGACGAGGCCGTCGACGAGCTCGCCACCCTCCTGGACCGGCCCACCGCCCGCGCCCTCGACGGCATCGACGAGGCCCTCGCCGCACTGGACCTCACCGGCCCCCTCGCCCGCGCCCTGCGCGCCGGGCTGCCCGAGGAGTACGGCTGGCCCGCCCTCGAGGACGCCGTCGCCGGCCTCGGCGGAACCGACGCGGTCACCGGGGTCACCTGCACCTGGCCCGTCCTCACCGTCTACGGCCCCGACCGGGCCGTGGCCGTCGACCACGCGGGCCCCCGGGCCTCCTGCTCCTTCCGGCTCCCCGAGGGAGCGACCGCGCACACCGTGCACTACGTCGGCGGCGCCTTCCTGGTCGGCTTCGGCACCACCCCCAAGGCCTCCTTCGGCGACCGCGCCTTCTGGGCCGACCGCCCCGAGGACGTCTTCGAGCCCGGGCAGCAGCTCGGCCTGCGCCGCTACGGCGGCATGATCCAGGGCGGCCTGGGCTACCAGTTCGAAACCCCGGACGGCGGCGGCCGGCACGAGGGCGGATCCGTCCTGCGGCCCGGCGGCCGGGAGGGCATCGGCTCGTACGACTTCCAGATGACCGACGGCCGGCGCTACTGGAGCTCCGGCGGCGTCGGCCCCCGGTACGGGCAGGCCCTGACCCGCGTCCACCCGGAGACCGGCGAGGTACTCGCCGACACCGCGCCGCCGGAGTTCCACGCCTTCGCCGAACTCCCGCCCGGCACGCAGCCCTTCTCGTCCTCCTGCCAGACCCTCGCCGCCCTGCCCCCGGACGCCCCCGCGTCCCCGCTCGGCCAGGACGGCCGGCTCGTCGGCTTCCGCGTCCTCAACCACACCCCCTACCCGGGCCCCTCGCCCACCCGGTTCGTCCTGGAGGGCGTCGACGGCCGCCGGGCCTCCTACCGCAGCCGCCGCTGGGGCCGCCGCCCCTGGGGGGTGATCCGCATGCCCCAGGGCGGCGAGGACGCGGTGCTCGTCGGCCAGGAGGCCGTCCGCTGCCACGCCGCCGAGGACAACTCCCTCCTGTGGCAGGTGCACGGCTTCCCCGGCTCCGACCGCCGCCGCACCCCCGGCTTCGGCGAAGGCGCCGGTCCCGTCCCGCCGCCCGCCTTCTGGCACTTCCTCACCCCGCGCTGCGAAACCTCCTCCAAGGCCCTGCGCACCGTCGACGACACCGCCGTACGCGCCCTGCTCGACGCCGCCCTCGCCGGCGACCCGGCCCCCGCCCTGCCCGGCGGCCTCGAACCGCGCATCGCCGCCGGGGCCGGCCGGGCCGCCCGGCTCGCCGCAGACGTCCTGCGCCGGCTGCGCGAGCTCGCCCGCCGGGTCGCCGTGCTGCGGGCCGCGCCGGTCGTCTCCCTGCGCGCCGAGGTGCCCGACTCCGTACTCGCCCCCGCCCTGTACCCGCTGCTGCCCCACCGCCACCGGCGCCACGACGAGCCCCCGCTCGCCGCACACCCCGCCCTGCTCACCGCCGTCGCGGCCGACGGGCGCCACCTGCGCGGCGAGATCGACGACGAGGCCCGCGTGCTGGCCCGGCCCGCCGCCCCCGAGACCTGGGAGCCGCTGATCGGCGGGATCGGCGCCGCCGCCTGGCGGGCCGCCGTCGCGACCACCCCCGACGAGGAGCGGACGGCGCTGGCCGCGCTGCTGGACACCTGGAGCGGACAGCCCTTCGCCCGGCCCGGCCGCACCTGGCGCACCGGCCGGGCCCGCGAGGACGCCCTCGCCGCCCGCCGCGCCGCCGGACACACCCTGGCCTCCGGCCCCGTCCGCGACGGCCTGGCCTGGTTCGTCCAGCCGGCCGCCGACCCCGCCCCCGAAGGCGCCGAGGACTGTGCGACCACCGCCGTCGAGTACGACGACTCCGTACGCCTGCCCCGGCTGCTGGAGCTGCTCGCCGAGCGGGGCCCGCTGACGGTGCCGCCCGCCGCGGTGGACGCGTTCGTCCGGCTGACGGGCGTACGGAGCCAGGTCGCGCGCCTGGTCCTCGCGGGATTCCCCGGCCGAGAGAACGGCGACGAGCAGCGCAAGCTGCTGGCCGCCGCCCCCTTCAAGGCGAACAAGACGATCGCCGAGGAATACCGCGAGCTCTCCTGGAAGCTCCGCGACACGGGCCGCCGGGCGGTCCTCGCCGCCGGGCTGCCGCAGGACCCGGCCGAGCTGTGGCAACCCGACGGCACGGTGCGCGCCGCCGAGCGGATGGCCGCCGTCTGGACCGGGCTGCTGGGGGCCGAGGAGCACGTGGACGAGGAACTGGCCGCCGCCCTGGAGGCCGATCTGGGCCTGCCCCTGCCCTGGGCCCGCGCCCTGCCGGCCGGCCGGGCCCCCGCGGACGCGCCCTTCGGCGAGGACGGGCTGGTGCTCGCCGGCGGCCGCACGGGCGGCATCCACCTGCACCACGCCGGGCCGGACGGTGCCGTCGGAGACTGGGTCCACGGGGAACCGGCGCACCACACCGCCGCCTCCGTGATCGCCTGGGCACTGACCGAGCGGCCCGTCGGGGATCCGGCGGCCCGGGGCGCCCTTGCCCTGCACGGGCGGCTGCGGGCGCAGCTGGCCCGCCCCGACGCCCTGATCCCGCTGGGCGGCTTCTTCAAGGAGCTGGCCGGCACGGCGGAGGCCGACCAGGCCTTCACGCCGTACGAGGGACCCGTACTGCCCTGCCCGCAGCCGCTGTGGGAGGGCGCCGCCGGCACCTCCACCGCCCTCGACGACGGGGTGTTCGTGGTGGCCGTGCCCAGCGGGGACGCCTTCCTGCGGCCGGCGGCCCTCGCCGACCCCGAGCGGATGGAGCGGGCCGAGCGGCTGGCCGCCACCGTCCGGGAGGGCTACCTGCTGACCGTCCTGCGCCGGCACCGGGACCTCCTCGACGGCCTCGCCCGGCTGGCCGCCCGCGCCGCGGACACCCCGGTGCCCGAGGGCGGCTACGAGGCGGACCCGGCGCTGAGCGCCCCCGAGCTGGTCGCGGAGGCCGCCGCGTCCCTGGGGACCGGCGCGGACGCCGCCGCCCTGTACCTCCAGCTGCTGGCCCTCGTCCGCCCGACGGACCGCGCCGTCCGCCGCTGGAACGGCTGGACGGCGGCCCGCCACAAGGCCGCCCAGGCGGAGCTGGCGGCCTCCGGCGCGGTGGAGAGCGGCAAGCGGGCCCGCGCGGGACGCACCCTGTTCGTCCCGGGCCAGTGGACGGAGCTCAAGGCCCCGCACCTGCCCGTGGAGCACGCCAAACTGGCCGCGCACCTGGCGTCGGCCTCGGGTACGACGCTCCACCCGCCGCTGCTGCGCCTGCTCGCACCGCTGCCCCCGCACGAGCTCTTCGCCCGCGCCTGGGCGCAGAGGCAGCGGTAGTCACACGGACAACGGGCGGGCTGCGGGGCCGGTGAGCGCACGGCGCTCCTCCTCCGTCAGCCCGCCCCAGACGCCGAAGGGCTCACGGGTGCGCAGGGCGTGCTCCAGACAGGCGGCGCGGACCGGGCAGGGGGCGCAGACCTCCTTCGCCGCCCGGTCCCGGTCCTCGCGTTCCTCCCCCCGCTCACCGGCGGGGTGGAAGAAACGGCCGGGCCCGAGCGCGCGGCATGCGGCCCGGGACTGCCACTGCCAGTGGTGGAGGGCGGCGCCGGGCAGGCGTGAGAGGTCGGTCATGACGGCTCCTTCCAGTGGCCTCGCCCCGCGTCTGACCGCTCGCCGCCCGCTGAAACCCGCCGCCCGGGAACCGGGAGCGCGGCGGCGGTCCGGACGACCGCTGATCTGCCGCGTGTTCATCGCCACGGCCGTCGTCCCGCCGCCCGCGCTCCCGTGCCGCCGACGCTACGGGGAACTCCGCCGGCACTCAATGAACCCTGTGTTAAAGCGTGTTACGGAAGATCGTCTACTCCTTCGGGGAGCGCACGCCGATGAACACCGGCTCCCGGCGCAGGGTGAAGCCCATCGACTCGTACAGCGCGATCGCGCCCGTGTTGGCCGCCGCCGCGTGCAGGAAGGGCAGGTCGCCGCGGTCCCGGATCACGGCCGCCACGGACCGGATCAGCCGGCCCGCCAGGCCCCGGCCGCGAAAGTCCGGGTGGGTGCACACCGCACTGATCTCGGTCCAGCCCGGCGGTCGCATCCGCTCCCCGGCCATCGCCACGAGCCGGCCCTCGTGCCGGATCCCGAGGTAGGTGCCCAGCTCGACGGTGCGGGGCAGGAAGGGGCCCGGCTCGGTCAGCTTCACCAGGGCCGTCATCTCCTCCACGTCGGCCGGGCCGAGCCGGACCGCGTCCGGCGCGTGCCCGACCCGTACCCCGCGGCCGTCCAGCTGGACCCCGGGGATGCTGAGCACCGTCTCCCAGCCCGGCGGCGGGGTCGGCAGGCCCGTCAGCCAGACCTCCTCGCCGGGGCCGGCCAGCGCGGCCAGGTCGGCCCAGGAAGCCGGGTCCTCCGGATCGGCGAGGGCGGCGAAGGGGTTCGCGTCGGGGAGGTAGCGGGCGGCCCCGCGCCCCGAGTGCTCGGCGAAGGCGCGGTGCGGGCCGTTCAGGGAGGCCCACACCGGGTTGTCGAGCGGGGAGGCGGGATTCTCGGCGGACATGTCGGTGCGGGATCCTTCCTGAGGGCCTTGGGGGTGGCCGCAGGGTAAGCCCACGGGGCCCGGCTGAGCAGCCGCTTTTCCCGCGACCGTCAGGTCCCGCCCCGGCCCCCGCGCGGGCCCGGGGGCCACCGGAAACCCGCCGCGCAACGAATCACCGCACATCCGCCGGAACGCGCAACGAATCGATGCGCCCAGCGCAACGGTCACGGCTTGTCCGGGTCGAACGTGCGAACGTACCGTTTTACGACCCCCACCCCATCTGTCACAGAGGTACGCCCATGCCCCCGCTGCGCACCGCACTCCTCCAGAGCTCCGGACGGCTCGGCGACACCGCCGAGAACCTGAAGCGGCTGGACGAGGCCGCGTCGCGCGCCGCACAGGGCGGGGCCGGGCTCCTCGTGACCTCGGAGATGTTCCTGACCGGCTACGCGCTGGACCTCCAGGAGGTGCCGGGGTACGCCGAACCGGCCGACGGCGAGTCCGCCCACGCCATCGCGGGCATCGCCCGCCGCCACGGGGTCGCCGTCCTGTACGGCTACCCGGAGCGGGACGGCGACACCGTCTACAACTCGGCGCAGCTGATCGGCCCGGACGGCGCCCGGCTGGCGAACTACCGCAAGACCCACCTGTTCGGCTGCTTCGAGCAGGACGCCTTCACCCCCGGCGACACCCCCGTCGTCCAGGCGGACCTGAACGGCCTCCGCGTCGGCATCATGATCTGCTACGACGTGGAGTTCCCCGAGAACGTACGGGCCCACGCGCTCGCCGGGACCGACCTCCTCCTGGTCCCGACCGCGCAGATGCACCCCTTCCAGTTCGTCGCCGAACAGCTGGTCCCCGTACGGGCCTTCGAGAACCAGATGTACATCGCGTACGTCAACCGGACCGGCCCCGAGGGCGAGTTCGAGTTCGTCGGCCTCAGCTGCCTCGCCAGCCCCGACGGGGTCACCCGCACCCGGGCCGGCCGCGGCGAGGAAATGGTGTTCGGGGAGGTCGACCCGGAGCTCCTGGAGACCTCGCGCGAGACCAACCCGTACCTGCGCGACCGCCGCCCGGGGCTCTACGCCTCCCTCGTCTAAGCCTTCCGCTCCGCCCCGCCCTCCCCGCCCCGCCTGTTCTGCCGCAAGGAGACGTACCCCCATGACGTCCACGGTGCCCACCACCGCCGTTCCGCACAGCGACGGCCAGCCCCCGATCACCATGTTCGGGCCGGACTTCCCGTACGCCTACGACGACTTCCTCGCCCACCCGGCGGGCCTGGGCCAGATACCGGCGACCGAACACGGCACCGAGGTCGCCGTCATCGGCGGCGGCCTGTCGGGCATCATCTCCGCCTACGAGCTGATGAAGATGGGCCTCAAGCCCGTCGTGTACGAGGCCGACCAGATCGGCGGCCGCCTGCGCACCGTCGGCTTCGAGGGCGCCGGCACCGAGGGCCTGACCGCGGAGATGGGCGCCATGCGCTTCCCGCCGTCCTCCACCGCGCTCCAGCACTACATCGACCTCGTGGGCCTGCATACCCAGCCCTTCCCGAACCCGCTGGCCGAGGCCACCCCCTCCACGGTCGTGGACCTCAAGGGCGAGACCCACTACGCCGAGACCATCGCCGACCTCCCGCAGGTCTACCGTGACGTCGCCGCCGCGTGGAACGCCTGCCTCGACGAGGGCGCCGACTTCTCCGACATGAACACCGCCATGCGCGAGCGTGACGTCCCCCGCATCCGCGAGATCTGGGCGAAGCTCGTCGAGAAGCTCGACGACGAGACCTTCTACGGCTTCCTCTGCAAGTCCGAGGCCTTCAAGTCCTTCCGCAAGCGCGAGATCTTCGGCCAGGTCGGCTTCGGCACCGGTGGCTGGGACACCGACTTCCCGAACTCCATCCTGGAGATCCTGCGCGTCGTCTACACCGAGGCGGACGACCACCACCGCGGCATCGTCGGCGGCTCGCAGCAGCTGCCGCTGCGCCTGTGGGAGCGCGAGCCCGAGAAGATCCTGCACTGGGCCCAGGGCACGTCCCTGTCCTCCCTGCACGACGGCACCCCGCGCCCGGCGGTCACCCGCCTGCACCGCACGGCCGGCAACCGCATCACCGTCACCGACGCGTCGGGTGACATCCGCACGTACCGCGCCGCGATCTTCACGGCCCAGTCGTGGATGCTGCTGTCGAAGATCGCGTGCGACGACACGCTCTTCCCGATCGACCACTGGACGGCGATCGAGCGCACCCACTACATGGAGTCCTCGAAGCTCTTCATCCCGGTGGACCGGCCGTTCTGGCTGGACAAGGACGAGGAGACGGGCCGCGACGTCATGTCGATGACCCTCACGGACCGCATGACGCGCGGCACGTACCTCCTGGACAACGGCCCGGACCAGCCGGCCGTGATCTGCCTCTCGTACACCTGGTGCGACGACAGCCTGAAGTGGCTGCCGCTGTCCGCGAACGAGCGGATGGAGGTCATGCTGAAGTCCCTCGGCGAGATCTACCCCAAGGTCGACATCCGCCGCCACGTCATCGGCAACCCGGTGACCGTGTCCTGGGAGAACGAGCCCTACTTCATGGGTGCGTTCAAGGCGAACCTGCCGGGTCACTACCGCTACCAGCGGCGCCTGTTCACCCACTTCATGCAGGACCGCCTCCCCGAGGACAAGCGCGGCATCTTCCTCGCGGGCGACGACATCTCCTGGACGGCCGGCTGGGCCGAGGGCGCCGTCCAGACCGCCCTGAACGCGGTCTGGGGCGTCATGCACCACCTCGGCGGCTCCACGGACGCCGCCAACCCCGGCCCGGGTGACGTCTACGACGAGATCGCCCCGGTCGAGCTCCCCGAGGACTGACCTTTACGCGCCGCTCGGCCGCGAGCGGCCTCCCCGGCCTCGCGCCGCCGCGCCGGACTCCGTCCGGCGGGGCTGGTGCGGGGCCGGTTCGCGTGGCGGGGGCCGGCGGGTCGGGTGCGGGTGGTGTGCCGCTGCGCGGGGCTTGCCCCTCCCCGCCCCTCCACCGTTCCCAGGGGCTCCGCCCCTGACCCCGTACGGGCGCTGTGCGCCCGTCGCCTCAAACGCAGGCGGGGCCATGTGTAGCCCCGCCGGCGTTTGAGGCGCGGGGGTGCGGGGCGGGGAGCTTCGCCCGCGCAGCGGACCCGCAGCGGCGGCACCTGGCCGCGCGGCCCCGCGCAGCGGACCGGCGTCACCACCCGGACGGGCAGCCCCGCGCAGCGGACCGACGCCCCGTCGGGGTCAGGAGGCAGCGCCCCACCAAACCCACGCCGGCGTCGAGGGACTCCTCGAACTCCTCGGCCAGATCGGGCGAGCGCCGCAGCGTCCACAGCAGCCGCGCCGAGGCCCAGGCGCCGGCCCGGGCCCGCTCCAGGCTCCAGGAGCCCAGCAGATGGGTGAGCGGGTCGGCGACCTCCAGCAGGTCCGGGCCCGGCATCAGGTCCTCCCGGATGCGCTCCTCCAGGGACACCAGGGTGTCGCCGACCTGGTGGAAGTCGGCTTCGAGGGCCGCGGGCGGGCAGTCCAGCACGCGGCAGGCGGACACCACCGCGAGGGCCAGGTCGTGCCCGATGTGGGCGTTGATCCCGGCCAGCGCGTGCTGGAGGGGCCGCACGCCGGGGTGGCGCCGGTACTGGAGCAGCGGGCGCCAGCAGGCCGGTGCCCGGTCCGCCTCCACGGCCGTCAGGTACCGCTCCGCGAACCGCACGGCCAGCGTCTCGGCCCGCCGGGGCGCCGGGAACTCGCCCTGGCCGATCCGCCGGTGCAGGGTCTGCGTCACGGTCATGTACACCCGGTTGAAGACGGCCACACCGTCCTGCGCGGGGAGCCGCTCGTCGAGGGCGCGCATCCGCGCGAGTACCGCTTCCATGTCAGGCAGCGTCCCAGCCGGGACGGCCCGCGCGGGGAACTTGGCCGTGCGCTTCGCCGGTTCGGGCGAAGGTCCGTCAACCCCGCTTGTCGCCCTCGGCGTCGTAGGCCGAGGTGCCGGAGTCCAGCAGCGGCTCCTGCTCCTTCAGGTGCGCGGGGGCGAAGTAGCGCAGCGCGTGGTAGCCGGTGATCACCACGATCGTGCCGAGCGCGATGCCGCCCAGCTCGAAGCTGTCGGTGAAGTGCAGCTTGACCCCGCCGACGCCGATGATGATGCCCGCCGCGGCCGGCACCAGGTTCAGCGGATTGCGCAGGTCCACCCGCCCGTTGAGCCAGATCTGCGCGCCGAGCAGGCCGATCATGCCGTACAGGATCACGGTGATGCCGCCCAGCACCCCGCCGGGGATCGCGGCCACGACCGCCCCGAACTTCGGGCAGAGGCCGAAGAGCAGGGCGAAGCCGGCCGCCGCCCAGTAGGCCGCCGTGGAGTAGACGCGGGTGGCGGCCATGACGCCGATGTTCTCGGAGTACGTGGTGTTCGGCGGGCCGCCGACCGCCGTGGACAGCATGGACGCCGCGCCGTCGGCGGCGATGGCGGTGCCGAGCTTGTCGTCGAGAGGGTCGCCGGTCATCTCGCCGACGGCCTTGATGTGCCCGGCGTTCTCGGCGATCAGCGCGATCACCACCGGCAGTGCGATCAGGATGGCCGACCACTCGAAGGACGGCGCGTGGAAGGACGGCAGCCCGATCCAGTCGGCCTTGCCCACGCCGGAGAGGTCGAGCCGCCAGTGGTCCACGGCCTCGGGTCCGCCCACCGTGGAGTGGATCTTCCCGAAGACCAGGTCGAAGACCCAGGAGACCGCGTACCCGAAGACCAGGCCCAGGAAGATCGCGATGCGCGACCAGAAACCGCGCAGGCACACCACCGCGAGCCCGGTGAACAGCATGGTCAGCAGCGCCGTCCACTGGTCCTGCGGCCAGTACGTCGAGGCCGTCACCGGTGCCAGGTTGAAGCCGATCAGCATCACGACCGCGCCCGTCACCACCGGCGGCATCGCCGCGTGGATGATCCGCGCCCCGAACCGCTGGACGGCCAGACCCGCCAGGAACAGCGCCGCTCCGACGGTGAAGACCGCGCCCGTGACCACCGCGCTGTCCCCGCCGCCCGCCCGGATCGCCGCCGCGACGCCCACGAAGGACAGCGAGCAGCCCAGGTAGGAGGGGACCCGGCCGCGGGTGGCGAGGAGGAAGATCACCGTCGCGATGCCCGACATCATGATCGCCAGGTTCGGGTCCAGGCCCATCAGGACCGGGGCGACGAAGCTCGCGCCGAACATCGCCACGACGTGCTGGGCGCCGAGCCCGGCGGTGCGCGGCCACGACAGCCGCTCCTCGGGCCGCACCACCGCGCCGGGGGCGGGGGTCCGCCCGTCTCCGTGCAGGGTCCAGCGCACGCCGAAGCCCATGTCCCACCACTTCCGTTCCGTCGGCCGATCAAGGATCCTGGCCGCCTGCCGGTAGATCACCGCAGCGGGCCAGCGGATATATTACGGCCGGATAGAAGCTGGTTCGTCCCGATTGGCGGGACCGACCGGCCCCTGGACCCCGGTCCGCAGGACTCCGGCCCCCGCGGTCAGGGCGCACGCCAGCAGGGTCACCAGCCCGAACGACACCACCAGCGAGACGGCGTCCGCCACCGCCCCGATCGCCGACGGCGCGATCAGCCCCGAGGTGTACGTGATCGTCGCGACCCCGGCGATGGCCTGCGCCGGAGCAGGCCCGCTGCGCGCCGCCGCCGCGAAGGCCAGCGGTACCACCACCGCGATGCCGAGCCCGATCAGCGCGAAGCCCGCCATGGCCGCCGCCGGATGCCGGACGCCGACCACCACCAGCCCGCCCGCGACCGCCAGCACCCCGCCCGCCCGTACCGTGCGCACCGCCCCGAAGCGGTCCACCACCCGGTCCCCGGCCAGCCGGGCCAGGGCCATGGTCAGCGCGAACGCGGTGGTGGAGGCGGCGGCCGTACCCGCCTGCGAGCCCAGCACGTCCCGCAGGTACACCGCCGACCAGTCCAGGCTCGCCCCCTCCGCGAAGACCGCGCAGAAGCCCACCCCGCCGATCAGCAGGGCGGTCCTCGGGGGCCGGGCGAAGCGCGGCGGGGCCTCCTCCTCGTGCCCGGCGCGCAGGTCCAGCACCCCGCGTACGGCGACCAGCCCGGCGGCGGTCAGGGCCAGCGCCGCCACCAGGTGGTGGAGCCGGGTGTCGGTCCCCGCGTGCGCGGCGAGCGTACCGGCGGCCGAACCCAGCAGCGCGCCCACGCTCCACATGCCGTGCAGCGAGGACATGACGGAGCGGCCGAGCCGGTTCTCCGTCTCCACGCCGAGGGCGTTCATCGCCACGTCCGACATCCCGGCGGTGGCCCCGTAGACGAAGAGCGCCCCGCACAGGGTCCACAGGTTCGGGGCCAGGCCCGGCAGCACCAGCGACAGGGTCCACAGGGCGAGCAGTCCGCGCAGGGCGGCGCGGGCGCCGAAGCGGTGGCTGATCCGCCCGGCCAGCGGCATCGCGAGCGCCGCACCGAGGGCCGGGAAGCCGAGCGCCAGGCCCAGGGTGCCCGCGCCGAGCTGGGCGTGCTCCTGGATCCAGGGAATGCGGGTGGCGAAGGAGCCGGTGACGGCGCCGTGGACGCAGAAGACGGCGGCGATCGCGAAGCGGGCGTGGCGCAGGCGCGCCGGGCTGAGGTCGGGTTCCCCGGTCATGGGACGTAAACTATCAGGGAGCCTGCCTGATAGTTAGAGCACTTCCCTCCCTAAGATGGGCGCCGTGACCCCTGCCAAGGTGCTGACCCCCGCCGCGACGGCCGCGCCGTCCCCCGCCTCGCCGAGCACGGCCCGGGCCATCAACGACCGCCTCGCCCTCGAACTCCTCCAGGAGCAGGGGCCCCTGACGGCGGCCCAGCTCAAGCGGCTGACCGGGCTGTCCCGCCCCTCCGTCGCCGACCTCGTCGAGCGGCTCGGCGCGGCCGGGCTGATCGAGGTCGTGGGGGAGTCCGGCGAACAGCGCCGCGGCCCCAACGCCCGCCTGTACGGGATCGTCGCCGGCCGCGCCCACCTGGCCGCCCTGGACGTGCGGACCGACAGCGCGACCGCCGTCGTCACCGACCTCCTCGGACACCCGCTGGCCCGCGCCTCCCTGCCCGTCGACGCGGTCGGCGAGGCCGTGGCCCGGCTGGCGGAGCTGGCCCGGGAGGCCGGTGCCCGGGAGCTGCACACCGTGGTCGTCGGCGCGCCCGGGCTGGTCGCCCCGGCCAGCGGCGAACTGCGCGACACCGCCGGTCTGCCCGCCTGGCACCGGGACCTGGTGGCCGCCCTCCAGGAGAGGCTGCCCGCCAGGGTGGTGGTGGAGAACGAGACCAACCTGGCGGCCCTCGCCGAGCAGCGCGTCGGGGCCGCCCGGGACCTGGACTCCTTCGTGCTGCTGTGGCTCGGCGCGGGCGTCGGCGCCGCCGTCGTCCTGGACGGGCGGCTGCGCCGGGGCGCCTCCGGCGGGGCCGGCGAGATCGGCTTCCTGCCCGTCCCCGGGACCGCCGCGCTGCCCTCCGCCACCGACTGCGGCGGCGGCTTCCACTCCCTGGCCGGGCGCGCGGCGGTGGCCGCCCTGGCGGCGGAACACGGCTTCACCGGGCCCGTGGAGGAGGCCGTGGCCGGCGCGGCGGGGGAGGACTTCCTCGACGCCCTCGCCGAGCGGCTCTCCCTCGGGGCGGCGGCCGTCGCCGCCGTCCTGGACCCGGGCTGCGTCGTCCTCGGCGGGGAGCTCGGCCGCGCGGGGGGTCCCGCCCTGGCCGCCCGCGTCGCGGACCGCCTGGCCGCCCTGACCCCCGTCCCGACGGAGGTCCGCGCCACCGCGCTGGGCGGCCCGGCCGTCCTGGAGGGCGCCCGCCTGGCCGCCCGGGCGGCCGCCCAGGACGACCTGTTCGGAGGCTGAGGGGGCCGAGGGCCCGTCGCCTACCCCCGCCGCTCCAGGAACTCGGCGTAGGTGGTACGCCCCACCGCGTGCCCGGGCGCCAGGTTGCCGCCGCGCCTGAAGCCCGCGTACGCCTTCCCCGCGAGCGGCAGCGGCACCACCCGCCGCCGGCGCCCGGTCGCGGCGAGGTGGAGGCGGCCCCACTCGGAGAGGGTGCGGACCTCCGGGCCGCCCATGTCCGGCACCCGCCCCGCCGGCTCCGGCACCGCCAGCTCCGCCAGCCGGTCCGCGACCTCCTCGACGGCGATGGGCTGGACCCGTACGCCCCCGGGCAGCGGGACCACCGGCAGTTTGGCGGCCGTCTCCACCACCCGGGCCACCAGGTCGTGGAACTGAGTGGTCCGCAGGATGGTGACCCCGAGCCCGGACTCCTCCAGCATCCGCTCCACCCGCCGCTTCACGACGTAGTACGCGAGCGGCACCACGTCCACCCCGACGATCGAGATGTAGACGATGTTCGTGACGGTCCCGCTGCGCCGGGCCGCCTCGATCAGGTGCCGGGCCGCGGCGTCGTCGCCCCCGCGCGGCGAACTCGCGCAGTGCACCACCACCCCCGCGCCCGCCATCGCCGCGTCCAGCCCGCTGCCGTCCCGCAGGTCGACGGGGAAGTCGGGGGAGTGCCGGCTCAGGACCCGGCCCTCGTGGCCCCGGCTCCGCAGCCGGGCGACGACCAGTGCCCCGAGGTTCCCGGTGCCGCCGGTGACGAGGATCGTGCTCATGGTGGGGTGTCCTTCCGCGTGGGAGCGCTGTCTCCCAGGAGACAGACGGAGGCTGCGGAATGTGACACCCCGCGCGGAAGGGCCCCGTACGCGCGAGGACCCGGTGGCCGCCGGGCCACCGGGTCCTCACTCACGCTCGGCCACAGGGGATCAGCAGGCGCCCTGGTCCTTCCAGACGCCCCACTGGCCGGTGGTGCCGGGCTCCTCGTTCTGCGTCCACCACTGGGCCTTCCAGGTGTGGCCCTTGTGCGAGACCACGCTCCCGGAGTTGTAGACCGTGCCCGCCACGTACGCCGGGGAGGTACAGGTCCCGGGGGTGGTCGGCGGGGTCGTCGGGGGAGTGGTGGGCGGGGTGGTCGGCGGGGTGCTGCCGCCGCCCGGCTCGCCGGTGGTGGTGCCGCGCGCCAGGTCGCCGGCGAGGGCGTAGGCGGTGCCGGAGATGTTCACCGTCCAGTTGGAGGGCGTGGACACCGGCAGGTAGTAGTTGAACGCGAGGTCGACCGAGGCGCCCGGGGCCAGCGTCTGCCAGGCCGGGAGCTTCAGGGAGACCCGCTGGAAGTCGCCCTTCAGGCCGCCGACGTTGTTGCCGGTGTGGCCGGTGGCGATCACCTTCGTGCCGAAGCCGGACTGGTCCGAGGCGTTGGCCGGGGCCGAGGTGCCGTAGTCGAACTGGAACTCGGTGCCGCCGGGCAGCGTGCTCTTCGTGTTGTTGGTGATCTTGAGCTTCGGGGTGATCGGGTAGTTGGAGTCGCCCAGCTTGAACTCGGTGAACTCCGTCTTGATGTCCACGGCCTGCGTCGGCAGCGCGGTGGCGCCCGCCTTCTTCGCGCCGTACGGGGTGGCGGCCTTGAACTTGTCGTACATCAGTGAGGTGAGCGTGTCGCCCATCTCGTACTGGCCCTTGGCCGCGTTGTACGCGTAGTCGCCTGCCAGCTCCCAGACCATCGTGCCGCCGATGCCCTTGTCGACCACGTAGTCGGCCTTGGCCGCCACCGACTGCTCGTCCTCCGTCGACAGGAAGACCTTCTTCTGCGCGTTCCACAGCCACGGCGCCACCAGCGTGGAGTCGTACTTGCGGGCGTAGCTGCCGGTCAGGGTGGTGTTCGCGGGGAAGCCGTACTTGGTGACGTAGTCGCCGACGACGCCCTTCTCCAGGTTCTTGGCGTGCCACATCGGGTTGGAGCCCGCCGGGGACTCGACCCCGTTGGCGTCCTTGTCGTGCCACAGGTTGTCGATGCCGACCGCGCCGTCACCGCACTTGGTCAGACCGGCGCCCGCCGGGCAGCTCGTGGCCGGGGCCTTGCCCCACAGCCCGTCCGTGCCGCCCTGCACGTTCTTGAAGCCGCGGGTGTAGTACGGCAGGCCGATGTTGATCCGGCCCGACGGCATCGAGCCGCGGAAGTAGTGGTAGGCCCAGTCGGTGTTGAGGTAGCCGACGCCGCCGTACTGGGAAGTGGAGTAGACGCCCGCGGCCGCCAGCTCGGCGTCCTTGCCGTCGTCGAAGAGGGAGGCGTTGGGGCCGACGTACTCGTTCCAGGCGCCGTGCAGGTCGTAGGACATGATGTTGACGTAGTCCAGGTACTTCTGCATCTGGAACGTCTCCATGCCCCGCAGCAGGTAGCCGGAGGAGGGGGCGGCGACGGAGAGCAGGTAGTGCTTGCCGTCGGCGGCGCCCGCGCGGTCGAGCTTCTCGCGCAGGGTCTTCATGAGGACGTCGTAGCCCTTGACCAGGCCGGCCCGGCGGGCGTTGGACAGCTGCCAGTCCAGCGGGTTGCCCGCGTCCTTCATGGTGGTCGGGTACTCGTAGTCGATGTCGACGCCGTTGAACCCGTACTTGCGGACGAACTCCACCGAGGAGTCCGCGAAGGTCTCGATGCCCGCCTGGTTGACCGAGCCGTCGGCGTTGGTCGCCATCGAGTAGAAGCCGCCGGAGGCTACCCGGTTGCCGTCGTCGCCGAAGTAGCCGCCGGTCTCGGCCCAGCCGCCGACCGAGACCAGAGTCTTCACGTTCGGGTACTGCTTCTTGAACTTGTTCAGCAGGTTGAAGTGGCCCTTGTACGGCAGGGCCGGGTCCATCTCGGCCCCCGCGACGCCCGGCCAGGTCATCCCGGTGGCGGCGTTGTTCGTGTTGTCCGCCCCGACCGAGATCTTGTTGTCGGCGCCGACGTGGGCGAAGGCGTAGTTCAGGTGGGTGACCTTGGACCACGGGATGTCGTTGGCGAGGTAGGCGGGGCTGCCGTCCTTGCCGGTGCGCCAGCCGGTGAAGTATCCGATGACGCGGCGCTGGTGGTCGGCGCCCATCTTCTCGCGGCCTTCGGAGTCGTAGACCGAGCAGTACGGGACGTCGACGCCGGTCGTCTTGTACAACCCGTCCGGGCGACAGCTCTCGTTGTCGGCGGCGTGGGACACGCCGGCCGAGAGCCCGCCGGCCAGCAGGCCGGCGATCGCCGCGCCGGATGCCAGGAGCATCGCTCTCGTACGTGTGGGGGACAGCATGGTGCCTCCTGGGGAGGGGAGGGTGGCAGGGCCAACGTGCGGCAACAGGCGGAAGAGTGGCGCTGGTTGGCCCGTGACGTGCGCACGTCGACAGGCCGGCTCCCGGGGAAGATGAAGGGAACGTTAAGAGGACTAGACCAACCCGTCAATAGGTCTGGACCAAAGCCGGGCAGGCGGGGATCGCGACACCGCCGGCGCAAGAGGAGCGCTCGAGAACGGCGCCCTTGTGAGCCAGGCCACAGTGCTTCACCCGCATGGCCCCCGATCGCCCGTGGCACACTGGCCCTAGTACCAGTAGCAGCGCACTCCGGGGTCGGTGTAATTCCGAACCGGCGGTATAGTCCGCGACCCGTCCGCATCCAGCGGCCGGTTGACCAGGTGAAATTCCTGGACCGACGGTTAAAGTCCGGATGGGAGGCAGTGCGCGGCGGGCCAGTCACCGGTACGCCGCCGTCGGCGGTCCATCGGCGTATTCCCAGCGGATACGTGTCGGACGGACCGTGTTCTCCGGCCTCGGCGTCCCCGCGTGCGCTACCCGCTTCATCTGTCGTATCCCGACAGGCCCCGGAGTCCGTGCCCGATGAGGCAGGAGGACCCGGTGGCGACACACGCCGCGCAGGCAGCACCCGACCCGAGCGTCACCGCGATGCGCCGGGCCATCGAGCTGGCCTCCCGCGGACTCGGCTCCACCAGCCCCAACCCCGTCGTCGGCTGCGTCATCACCGACCCCGCGGGCGCCGTCGTCGGCGAAGGCTGGCACGAGCGGGCCGGCGGCCCGCACGCCGAGGTCCACGCCCTGCGCGCGGCGGGAGACGCCGCCCGCGGCGGCACCGCCTACGTCACCCTCGAACCCTGCAACCACACCGGGCGTACGGGCCCCTGCGCGCAGGCCCTCGCCGACGCCGGGATCACCCGCGTGGTCTACGCCGTCTGCGACCCGAACCCGCAGGCCAGCGGTGGCGGAGCCACCCTGCGCGCCGCCGGGATCGCCACCGAGGCCGGGCTCCTGGCCGACGAGGCCGAGCAGGGCAACACCGCCTGGCTGACCTCCGTACGCCTCGGCCGCCCCCACGTCACCTGGAAGTACGCCGCCACCCTCGACGGCCGCAGCGCCGCCGAGGACGGCAGCAGCCGCTGGATCACCTCCGCGGAGTCCCGCGCCGACGTCCACCGGCTGCGCGCCGAGGCCGACGCGGTCCTCGTCGGCGGCGGCACCCTGCGCGCCGACGACCCCCACCTCGCCGTCCGGGGCGTCGACGGAGCCGTCCAGCCGCTGCGCGTCGCCCTCGACACCCGCGCCGGCCTCCCGGCGACCGCCCGCATCCTCGACGACGCCGGCCCCACCCTGATCGTCACCGGGGAGGACGCCGACACCGCGCACCTGCCCGGCGCCGACGTCCTGCGGCTGCCGCTGCGCGACGGCCGCGTCCCCCTCGACCTCCTCCTCGCCGAGCTGTACGGGCGCGGCGTGCGCTCCGTCCTCCTCGAAGGCGGCCCCACCCTCGCCGGAGCCTTCCTGGAGGCCGGGGCCGTGGACCGCGTCGTCGGCTACATCGCCCCGGCCCTCCTCGGCGCCGGCCCCGCCGCCCTCGCGGGCGCGGGCATCACGAACATCGCCCACGCGGTACGCCTCGACATCACCGAGGCCGTCCGCACCGGCCCCGATCTGCGCATCACCGCCGTTCCCGCCAACGCCCCCAAGGAGCACTGAGTGTTCACCGGAATCGTCGAAGAACTGGGCGAGGTCACCGCCGTCGAGCAGCTCGCCGAGGCCTCCCGCTTCCGCCTGCGCGGCCCCGTCGTCACCGAAGGCGCCAAGCACGGCGACTCGATCGCCGTCAACGGCGTCTGCCTCACCGTGGTGGAGACCGAGGACGGCGAGTTCACCGCCGACGTCATGCAGGAGACGCTCAACCGCTCCAGCCTCGGCGCCCTCGCCGCGGGCTCCAGGGTCAACCTGGAGCGCCCCATGGCCCTCGGCGGACGGCTCGGCGGCCACCTCGTGCAGGGGCACGTGGACGGCACCGGCCGGATCATCTCCCGCACCCCCTCGGAGCACTGGGAGATCGTCAAGGTCTCGCTGCCGGAGAACCTCGCAAGGTACGTCGTAGAGAAGGGCTCTATCACTGTGGACGGCGTCAGCCTCACCGTGGTCGAGGCCGCCGCCGACTACTTCACCATCAGCCTCATCCCCACCACCCTCGCGCTGACCACCCTCGGCATCAAGCAGAGCGGCGACCCGGTCAACCTCGAGGTCGACGTCCTCGCGAAGTACGTCGAGCGCCTCCTGGCCGCCGGTGTGAACCCCCTCCACGCGAAGGAGACGGAGCAGTGACCGCCCTGACCTGGCTCAACACCCAGGCCTTCGAGGTGTTCGGCCAGAAGGTCATCTGGTCCGACATGATCGGCAACCTGATGGGCCTGGCCGCCCTCGCCCTCGGCTGGCGCCGCTCCATATGGACCTGGCCCGCCCAGCTCCTCTCCGGCCTGATCCTGGTCGCCGCCTACGCCTCCGCCCACCTCGCGGGCGGCGTCGGCAAGCAGCTCCTGGTGATCTCCGTCGCCGTCTGGGGCTGGCGCGCCTGGCAGCTCGGCCGGCAGAAGGCCCAGGACGGCTCCATCGCCGTCCGCACCGCCACCTGGAAGGAGCGCGGCCTGCTCCTCGCCGGGGCGGCCGCGGGCACCCTCGCCGTGGGCGGTCTGTTCACCCTCTTCCCGAACCTGTCGTGGAGCCCGTGGGCCGACGCCTACATCTTCGTCGGCACGATCGTGGCGATGGTGGCCCAGGCCCGCGGCCTGGTCGAGTTCTGGTTCGCCTGGCTCCTCGTCGACCTCGTCGGCGTCCCCCTCGCCTTCAACAGCGGCCTGGCCTTCTCCGGCCTCGTCTACGTCGTCTACTTCGCGCTCGTCCTGTGGGGCGCCTACGACTGGTACCAGCGCTCGCGCACCACCCCCGCCACGGTTCTCGAAGGAGCAACGGCATGACCACCATCCTCAAGTCCGTGCCGGACCCGGCCCAGCCGGCCGCCCAGGAGACCTTCCGCCTCGACCCCGTCGAGCAGGCCATCCGCGACATCGCCGCCGGCCGCCCCGTGGTCGTCGTCGACGACGAGGACCGCGAGAACGAGGGCGACCTCGTCATCGCCGCCGAGAAGGCCACCCCCGAGATCGTCGCGTTCATGATGAGCGAGTGCCGGGGCCTGATCTGCGCGCCGATGGAGGGCCCCGAGCTGGAGCGCCTGGAGCTCCCGCAGATGGTCCAGAACAACACCGAGTCGATGAAGACCGCCTTCACCGTCTCCGTCGACGCCACCGCCGCGCACGGCGTCACCACCGGCATCTCCGCCGCCGACCGCGCCACCACCCTGCGCCTGCTGGCCAACGGAACCTCCGGGGCCGGCGACTTCGTCCGCCCCGGCCACATCTTCCCGCTGCGCGCCAAGCCCGGCGGCGTCCTGGTCCGCAACGGCCACACCGAGGCCGCCGTCGACCTCGCCCGCCTCGCGGGCCTGCGCCCCGCCGGCGCCATCGTGGAGATCGCCGGCGAGGACGGGGTCATGCTGCGGCTGCCCGAGCTGATCCCCTTCGCCCGCAAGCACGGCCTGACGATCATCTCCATCGAGGACCTGATCGCCTACCGCCGCTCCTCCGAGCCGACCGTGCGCCGCGAGGCCGAGGTCAGCCTGCCGACCGCCGCCGGCGAGTTCACGGCGTACGGCTACCGCTCCACCACCGACGGCGTCGAGCACGTCGCCCTCGTCCACGGCGAGGTCGGCGACGGCGAGGACGTCCTGGTCCGGATGCACTCCGAATGCCTGACCGGCGACATCTTCCAGTCCCAGCGGTGCGACTGCGGCCCCCAGCTCCAGGCCGCCATGGCCAAGGTCCAGTCCGAGGGCCGCGGGGTCATCGTCTACCTGCGCGGCCACGAGGGCCGCGGCATCGGACTGCTGTCCAAGATGCGCGCCTACGAGCTCCAGGAGCGCGGCCGCGACACGCTGGACGCCAACCTGGAACTGGGCCTGCCCGCCGACGCCCGCGACTACGGCGCCGGCGCGCAGATCCTCGCCGACCTGGGAGTGCGCACCGTCCGGCTGCTGACCAACAACCCCGACAAGGCCGCCGCCCTGGAGGACCACGGCATCTCCGTGGCGGGCCGGGAGCCCATGCCCGTCGAGGCCGGCGAGCACAACCTCCGGTACCTGCGCACCAAGCGGGACCGGATGGGCCACGACCTGCCCTGGCTGGAGGGTGCCGTACCCACCTCCGCCTGCGGCAACCAGTAACCGTAACCACGCAGACACACCACTCGTACACATCAGCGGAACCGAAACACCGAGGAGCAGAGCTGTGAGCGGCAAGGGCGCACCCGAACTGAGCGTGAAGAACTGCGGAGACCTCCGGGTGGCCGTGATCGCGGCCCAGTGGCACGAGAAGGTCATGGACGGGCTGGTCGACGGCGCGCTGCGGGCCCTGCACGAGCTGGGCATCGACGAGCCCACCCTGCTCCGCGTCCCCGGCAGCTTCGAGCTCCCGGTCGTGGCGAAGGTGCTGGCCGGTCGCGGCTACGACGCCATCGTCGCCCTCGGCGTGGTCATCCGCGGCGGCACCCCGCACTTCGACTACGTCTGCCAGGGCGTCACCCAGGGCCTGGTACAGGTGTCGATCGACACCGGAGTCCCCGTCGGCTTCGGCGTGCTGACCTGCGACAACGACGAGCAGGCGCTGGACCGCGCCGGCCTTGAGGGGTCGAACGAGGACAAGGGGCACGAAGCGGTCACCGCCGCCGTCTCCACCGCCATGACCCTGCGCACCGTCAGCGAGCCCTGGCGGTAGTCCAAGGAGTGAACCCCGGCACCGGGGGACGCGGGTGAGCCCGTACTCTAAGGGCATCATGGCGAACGAACCCACCAAGAGCTTCGAAGAGCTCTTCAGCGAGCTCCAGCTCAAGGCCGCCAACGGCGACCCCAGCACCTCCCGCACCGCCGAGCTCGTCGGCAAGGGCGTCCATGCCATCGGCAAGAAGATCGTCGAAGAGGCCGCCGAGGTCTGGATGGCCGCCGAGTACGAGGGCAAGGAAGCCGCCGCCGAGGAGATCTCCCAGCTGCTCTACCACGTCCAGGTGATGATGGTGGCGCGCGGGATCTCCCTCGACGACGTCTACGCGCACCTCTAGGCGAGCCCGCAGTACCGGGGGCTCCGCCCCGCCCACACCCTTCGCAACTACGCACCAAAGGAAGCCCATGCTGCGCATCGCCGTCCCCAACAAGGGTTCACTCTCCGGACCGGCGTCGGCGATGCTCCATGAGGCCGGCTACCGCCAGCGCAAGGAGTCCAAGGAACTCGTCACGGTCGACCCCGACAACGAGGTCGAGTTCTTCTACCTCCGCCCGAAGGACATCGCGATCTACGTCGCCTCGGGCAAGCTGGACATCGGCATCACCGGCCGTGACCTGCTGCTCGACTCCGGCGCCAACGCCGAGGAGATCCTGCCGCTGAACTTCGGCCGGTCCACCTTCCGCTACGCCACCAAGCCCGGCACCGCCAAGGGCCCCGAGGACTTCGGCGGGATGACGATCGCCACCTCGTACGAGGGGATCGTCGCCAAGCACCTCGCCGACCAGGGCATCGACGCCTCCGTCGTCCACCTGGACGGCGCCGTCGAGACCGCCATCGAGCTCGGCGTCGCGCAGGTCATCGCCGACGTCGTCGAGACCGGCACCAGCCTGCGCAACGCCGGCCTGGAGGTCATCGGCGAGCCGATCCTCAAGTCCGAGGCGACCGTCATCCGCCGCACCGGCGCCGACAACGAGGACCCCAAGGTCGCGCAGTTCCTGCGCCGCCTCCAGGGCGTCCTGGTGGCCCGCAGCTACGTGATGATGGACTACGACTGCCGCGCCGAGCACCTGGAGCGCGCCGTCGCCCTCACCCCGGGCCTGGAGTCCCCGACGATCTCCCCGCTCCACAACGAGGGCTGGGTCGCGGTCCGCGCCATGGTCCCCGCCAAGGAGGCCCAGCGGATCATGGACGACCTGTACGAGCTCGGCGCGCGCGCGATCCTGACCACCTCGATCCACGCCTGCCGCCTCTAGGACGGTCCGGGCCGGCGACGGGGTCCGCACCCGGACCCTTCCCGGCCCCCACCGCCTCCCCGCACGGCGCACCACCCCCGCGCCGTCCTCCCGTACGCCACCCCAGAAGGCCCAGCGCACCATGAGCGAGTCCGCCGCCCACCCCGCAACCCCCGCCCTGCCGGTCACCTTCCGGCCGAACCGCACCCGGGCGGTGCTGCTCAGCGTCGGGCTCGTCATGTTCGCCACCATCACGGCGATCGCGCTGCTCCTGGAGAACCTCAGCCCCGGCGAGCGGGTCAGCTTCGTCTTCACCGCCGCCCTGATGGCCTCCGTCCTCGTCCTGCTCAGCCGCCCCAAGGTGGTCGCGGACGAGACCGGCGTCACCGTGGTGAACCTCACCACCACCCGCCGCCTGGAGTGGGCGCAGATCCTCCGCGTCAACCTCCGCCCCGGCGACCCGTGGGTGTTCCTCGACCTCAACGACGGCACCAGCCTGCCCGTTCTCGGCATCCAGCCCGGCGTGGCCAAGGCCCGGGCCATCGGCGACGCCCGCGCCCTGCGCGCCCTCGCCGAAACCCGCGGAACCGGCACAAACGACCACTGACCCGGCCGGGCCTCGTCGCTGCGTCCCATTGCGGCGGCGATCTCAATGACTACCCTGGTGGCGGGGCGCCCCGGTGCGCCCTCCCACCGCCCCGGGACCCCGTGGCCCGTGGGCACCTGCGACCAGAGGAGTGACTCCCTCCAGCAATGGACGGATCGTCCGGTAGTACCCGCGCCGCCCTCCCCACGGAGGCGGCGGCATGACCATCCCGCTACTCCTGCTCGTGGCGGCCTTCGCACTGATCCTCGCCAACGGTTTCTTCGTGGCGGCCGAATTCGGCCTCGTCACCGTCGAGAAGCCCGAGGCCGAGCGCGCCGCAGCCGAGGGCGACCGCCGTGCCCGCACGGTCGTCGAAGCCCTGCGGGAGCTGTCCTTCCAGCTCTCCGGCACCCAGCTCGGCATCACCATCACCTCCCTCGTCGTCGGCATGCTCGCCGAACCGGCCCTCGCGGGCCTGCTGTCGGGGCCGCTCGCCGCCACCGGCCTGCCCGACGGCGCCGTCTCGGGCGTCGCCGTCTTCACCGGCATGCTGCTCGCCTCCGCCGTGCAGATGGTCGTCGGCGAGCTCGTCCCGAAGAACTGGGCGGTCTCCCGGCCGCTCCAGGTGGCCCGCTTCGTGGCCGGCCCGCAGCAGGCCTTCTCCCGGGCCTTCCGGCCCGTCATCGCCGGCCTCAACTCCGTCGCCAACCGCCTCGTGCGGGCGCTCGGAGTGGAGCCCGCCGAGGAGATGGCCTCCGCCCGCACCCCCGGCGAACTGGTCTCCCTGGTCCGCCATTCGGCCCAGGCCGGCGCCCTCGAACAGGACACCGCCGACCTCTTCGTACGGACCCTGTCGCTGGGCGAACTCACCGCCCAGCACGTCATGACCCCCCGGGTGAAGGTCAGCGCCCTCCAGGACACGGCCACCGCGGCCGACGTACTGAACCTGACCCGCGCCACCGGCCTGTCCCGCTTCCCGGTCTACCGCGAGCGCATCGACGAGGTCACCGGTGTCGTCCACCTCAAGGACGCCCTCGCCGTGCCCGAGTCCGAACGCGCCCGCACCTCCGTCGCCCGGATCTGCGTGGCCCCGCTGCTGGTACCCGGCTCCCTGCCGGTCCAGCCGCTGCTGGAGCGGCTGCGCAGCGAGCAGCCGATGGCCGTGGTCGTCGACGAATACGGCGGCACCGCCGGCGTGGTCACCCTGGAGGACATCGTGGAGGAACTCGTCGGAGAGGTCCGCGACGAGCACGACCTCGCCGAGGACGACAGCCCCGAACTGGCGGCCGTACCCGGCGAGGACGGCCGGCCCTCCTGGGAGGCCGACGGCAGCTGCCGCGTGCACACCCTGCGCCGGATAGGCCTCGAAGTGCCCGAGGGGCCCTACGAGACCGTCGCCGGGCTCGTGGCCGACCTCCTCGGCCGGATCCCCTCCCCCGGGGACCGGGCCGAGCTGCCCGGCTGGAAGCTGTCCGTCCGCCAGGTCCGGCGCAACCGCGCGGAGCGGGTGCGGCTGGTACGCCTCACGGCGGTGCCGGCCCCCGCGAGCGGCCGCCCGGCCGCCGAGCTGGAAGGCGCCGCCCGGTGAACGCCCTCCAGCTCCTCTTCGCCCTGCTCCTCGTCCTGGCCAACGGCTTCTTCGTCGGCGCCGAGTTCGCGCTCGTCTCCGTACGCCGCAGCCAGATCGAGCCGCTGGCCGCCGAGTCCAAGCGGGCCCGCCAGGTGCTGTACGGCCTGGAGAACCTGCCGCGCATGATGGCCGCCGCCCAGTTCGGCATCACCATGTGCTCGCTCACCCTCGGCGCCGTCGCCGAGCCCACGGTGGCCCGGCTGCTGGAGCCCGTCTTCCACGCCCTCCACGTGCCCGAGGGCCTGATCCACCCCCTCGGCTACGTGGTCGCCCTGTCGGCGGTGGTCTTCCTGCACCTGGTCATCGGCGAGATGGTCCCGAAGAACCTCGCGATGGCCGCCCCGGAGAAGACCTCCCTGTGGTTCAGCCCCGGGCTGGTCGCCTTCGCCCGCCTCTGCGGTCCCGTCACCACGGCGCTCGGAGCGTGCGCCGCGCTCGTCCTGCGGCTGTTCAAGGTCGAGCCGAAGGACGAGGTCGAGGCCGTCTACACCAGTGCCCAGCTGGGCCGGCTCGTGAAGGACTCCCGGCAGGCCGGGCTCCTCGAACCGGTCGAGCAGGAGCGCCTGGAGGACGCCCTGGAACTGGGCAGCCGCCCGGTCACCGACGTCCTGCTCAGGCGGGACCGCCTCGTCACGGTGGGCCCGGCCGTCACTCCCCGGCAGATCGAGCAGCTGACGGTCCGCACGGGCTACTCCCGCTTCCCCGTCCGCTCCGAGACCGGGGCCTTCATGGGGTACCTCCACGTCAAGGACGTCCTCGACCTGGAGGACCGCGAGCGGGCGGTGCCGCAGCGGGTGTGGCGCCGGATGACCACGCTGTGCTCCACCCTCCCGCTGGACGACGCCCTCAGCGTCATGCGCCGCGACGCCACCCACCTGGCCCAGGTGGCCGACCCCTCGGGCCGGATCCTGGGCCTGGTGGCCCTGGAGGACGTCCTCGAAATGCTGGTCGGCGAGGTCCGCGACCCGGCCCACCGCCCCTTCGCCCGGGCCTGATCCGGGCTCAGCCCGGGATGAGTGCCTCCCACTCGTCCCGGGTCGGGCCGTCGTGCCGCGGCGAGAAGTCCGGGTTGGCCTCCAGCCAGGCGGTCACGTGCCGGTCCACCTCGTCGGTGCCGTAGGCGTCGGCGGCGGGCAGCAGGAGGTGGCGGACCTGGGCCCGGGCCCTCATGACGACGGGGTCCTCGAAGGCGCAGGCGCCCACGGCGGCGGCCCGCCGGTCCGAGAGCGGCGTGCTCTCGGCGAGGCGCTGCTCGTTGACGCGGTCGGCGGCCACCTGGGCGTCGAACCACGGGCGCAGGGTCCGGGCCGTCCAGTCGTGGTAGCCGGCCGGGTCGGCGGCCGTCGGGCCGGCGTGGGCGGCGAGGTACTGGGCGGCGCGCAGGCCGAGGGCGACGCCGTGGCCCAGCGTGGGGTTGGTGTGGACGAGGCTGTCGCCCGCGTTGACCAGGCCGGCGACCACGGGCCCCTCGTCGTCGGTGAGGGAGGTCCAGCGGTTGTCCAGGCCCGCCATGGGCAGGACGGCCGACTGGGGCTCGGGGGCCAGGCCGAGCCAGGCGGCGGTGGCGGGGAAGCGCCGGGCGGCCGCCTCGAACACGGCGGGGTCGGTGACCGCGCTCCGGGTCGGATCGCCCGTGGACAGCACCAGGTGCACCGCGAAGGTGTCGTTGTCGGAGGGGAAGACCCCGGCGAGCGCGAACGGCGAGGCCGAGCCGGTCTTCACCTTCCCGGGGTCCCGGGGGCCGTCGGCCCGCAGCTTGTACCAGCGGCAGAAGTACGCGAGCCCGGTGCGGTGGCTGTCGACCACGGGCGGCCGGCAGCCGGCCGCGGTGAGCCAGCCGGGAACCGGCGAGCGGCGCCCGGACGCGTCGACGACCAGGTCCGCCCGGTGCTCCTCGGCGCCCACCCGTACGCCGGTGACCCGCGGCGGGCTGCCCTCCGCGAAGGCGAGGCCGCTCACCCGGCT
Organism: Streptomyces sp. NPDC037421; assembly: GCF_055602105.1. Lineage (NCBI taxonomy): Bacteria > Bacillati > Actinomycetota > Actinomycetes > Kitasatosporales > Streptomycetaceae > Streptomyces > Streptomyces sp. NPDC037421. The sequence continues at coordinate 28,476 of NZ_JBVJWV010000007.1, read as the reverse complement.
GCCCTGCCGCACGTCGACGGCGGGCTCCCGCCGCACGGCCGAGGCCAGCGCCGCCTCCAGCACGATGCGGCGGGTGCGCAGGGTCACCAGCTCCTCGTCCCCGTCCCGGGCCGGCGGATGCTCGCCGAACCAGTCGAAGTCGTGGTACTCCCGGGCGCCGCGCGCCAGCAGGTCCGCGTAGACGTCGGGTGTCTCGGCGCGCAGGACGGTGCGCACGGGGGCGAGGAAGGAATGGGGCTGGACGGCCTGCGGGACCCGGGGCCGGTCCCAGCGGAAGAAGTCCCGTTCGAGGTCGGCTCCGGCCCGCCGGGCGTCCTGCTCGTAGAGGGTGACCGCATGGCCCCGCCGCCCGAGCATGAGGGCCGTTCCCAGCCCGCTGATACCCCCACCGATCACTGCAACCCGCGCCACTGAGGCTCCCCTTCGCGTCGTGTTGCGGATCGAGCCTACCGCTCGCCGGTCTCCGCCCGGACGCCGGGCCGCCCCACCCCGACGCGGTCAACCGGCGCCGCACCCCTACGGGTCGACGCCGGACCATGTCGGACCGCCCCGCCTCACACGCCGAACGGGCGCCCCGGGTGCGGTGCCCGTCCCCGGGGTCGGTGCCGTCCCGGAGTGCGGTGCCCGTCCCGGGGGTGGCGCCCGTCCCGGGCATTGGCCCGGGCCCTGGCACCGGCCCGGGCCTGCCACTGGCCGGGCCTGGCACTGGCCCGGGGCTGGTTTCGGCCCTGGCGCCGGCCCTGGCACCGGCCCGGGCCCTGGCACCGGCCCGGGCCCTGGCACTGGCCCGGGCCCTGGCGCCGGCCCGGTGACCCGGGACCGGCTCTGGTACCGGCCTCGTGTCCCGAGACCGGCTCTGGTACCGGCCCGGTGACCCGGGACCGGGGTCCGGGGCGGAGCCCCGGGGAACGGTGGAAGGGCGGGTAGGGGACCAGCCCCGCGCAGCGGCCACCACCCGCAGGCGGCCAACGGCCCGCGCCCCGGCCCTTGGCCCCGCCCGGCCCCGCCCGCCCGGCCGACGGAGCCCAGCCCAGCCCAGCCCAGCCCAGCGCAGCGGCGCGGCGTCAGGCCGGGCTCGGGCCGCGCCCCGAGAGGACCTCCCCGTAGGCCTGCATCAGGTCCGGCAGGCGCAGCGTGGCCAGGTCCTCCCGCGACGGCTCGCCCGCGAAGCCCGCCAGCCTCAAGTCCCGGTACGCGCAGCTCTTCTCGTACAGGGTCCGCAGGAACCGGCCGTTGCCCAGCTCGTCGATCCAGCCCTGCTCCACCACGTGCCCGCTGATGCTGCGCAGCTCCTCCCGCGCCTCCTCGTCCCAGCAGTCCCCGTTCGCCTCCGCCAGCACCCCGCCGATCGCGGTCAGTTCCGCCGGACGGTAGCTCGGGAAGTCGACCCGGGTCGTGAACCGCGAGGACAGCCCCGGATTGGCGGCCAGCAGCCGGTCCATCCCCGCCGGGTAGCCCGCCAGGATGACCACGAGGTGGTCGCGGTTGTCCTCGGCCCGCTTCAGCAGCACCTGCAGGGCCTCGTCGCCGTACGCGTCGCCCTTGCTGTAGCCCGAGTTGGACAGGCTGTACGCCTCGTCCACGAACAGCACCCCGCCGATCGCGGAGTCGATCAGCTCGTTCGCCTTGACGGCGGTCTGGCCGAGGAACTCCCCGACCAGGTCGGCCCGTTGTGCCTCCACCAGGTGGTCCCCGCCCAGCAGCCCCAGCGCGTAGAAGACCCGGCCCAGGATCCGGGCCACCGTGGTCTTGCCCGTGCCCGAGGGCCCCGAGAAGACGAAGTGCCGCTTCGGCGGCTGCACCGGAAGGCCCTGGGCGGCCCGCAGCCGGGCCATGTGCAGCTGCGCCGACAGCGCCTTCACCTGCCGTTTCACCGGCTCCAGGCCCACCATCCGCTCCAGCTCCGCCAGCGCCTCGGCGAGCAGCGCCGGATCGGCCGGCCCGGCCGGCAGTCCGGGCGGGGCGCCCTGCGGGGGCACCGGCAGCCGGTGCCGTACGCCCTCCAGCCGGCCCGTTCCCGGCGGCTCCCCGGGCGTCGGCGGATCGGCGTCCACCTGCCCGTCCGGCGCGATGTCCTGGACCGGGCCGCCCCCGCCGCCACTGCCGCCGCCGCCCAGCGCGACCGCCGCGTAGTGCCCGGCGAGACCCTCGCTCAGGTGGCCGCCGTACCCGAAGGCGTCGGCCATCCCCGCCATGTCGTCGGGGTCGGTGCTGTCCTCGATGGCGGTCAGCCGGGCCGCGGTGTCCATGAACGCCGGGTCCACCCGGTGCACCGCCCGGTACAGCGGCAGCGCCGCCGCGCTGCGGCCGGTGCCCTCGCGGGCCCGCGCCAGCCAGTACCGCAGCTCCTTGCGCTGGGGCTGCTCGCTGCGGCACCGCATCAGCGCGGCCGACAGCATCGGTTCCGCCTGCCCGTACATCTCCAGCCGGACCCGGGCCATCCCGCCGAAGAGCCCCGCCTCGATCCCGAGCAGCGGGTCGAGCACCAGCGGCTCGGTGTGCCGTACCAGCTGTTCCCAGTCCTTGACCAGGTAGGCCCGGCAGGCGTGCAGGAACCGGACCTGGGGATCGGTGTCCACCGGCGGCAGCGCGGCGAGGGCCTGGTCCAGCTCGGGCACGTGGCGGCCGTCCAGCCAGTGGGAGGCGTGGGCCAGCAGCAGGTCCCGCCGGCTCTCCAGCACCGGCTGCACCCACCAGCCCAGCCAGTACCAGGAGTTGAGGGTCCGCCGGTGCCGGGTGCGCTGTTCGCCGAAGCGGTCCCGGTGGGCGTACATCCGCAATAAGGCGTTGGTGGTGTCCACCCGCAGCGCGTGCAGTCCCAGCCAGGCGTCGGCCATGGCGGGATCGAGCCCGACGGCCGCGCGGAACTCCTCCTCGGCCTGCGGGTACGCGCCCATCGTGCAGGCGTCGACCCCGCGCAGCCAGGCGAGTTCGGCCGGGGCGTGTGCGCTGCCCGGCATGCCGAAGTCCATCACATCCCCCACAAGCATGCCCCGTGGTGCGCGGCAAACTCCGCGTCGCGCACCAGAGTTGTCGACCCCGCCGATGAAATCAGGGCTGCATCGTACCTGCGGTGACGCACCTTACCCAGGGTGCGGTGGGCACGGGTCGTGGGTGTGCCCCGGAAGCGCAGGGTAACTCAGGGTGAAGAAGAGCGGGCGGAGCGGCGCGCGCCGCACCGGCCCGGGGCAGAACGAAGCCCCCGATCACGGGGGAACAATCGGGGGCTTCGCGTCTGCGGCGGCCTTCGCAGACCGCGCATTCAGAACGTACGGCGGTTCCCGGGCCCGGGTCAAGCGGGTCGGGGAAGCCCCGTGCGGCCGTCGGAGCTCGGCCGCTCAGGCCTGGGGGAGTCCGTGACGTTCGGTGACGGAAGAGGCCGTTCCCGGGGTCGCAGAAGCCCCGGAAGTCCACTCGTATCCCGTACCGCTCTGGTGTACCAAGGTGTCCGCGAAGGGGCGTGAAGGGTCGTCCGAGAAGTGCGCGAGTTCCGCGCGCTCCCATCCGTCCCAGAAGTCGGAAAGGTCCAGTCCGTCCCGGTTCCGCCCGCGCCCCCAGGACCTCTCCCGGGGGGTCTCCATCCACAGCAGCCGCGCCAGATGGGGCCGCAGCGCCCGCCGGCCCGCCCCCACGCCCTCGACGAGCACCACGGGCGCCGGATGCAGCACCCGCTCCGGGCCGAAGCGGCGCTCCACCCAGTCGTACGGGGCCCAGTGCGCGTCCCGTCCGGCGGCCAGCGGCTCCAGCACCTGCGCCCGCAGCCGCCCCGCCCAGCCGAACAGCTCCTCGTGGGTGGCCACGTCGTCCAGGTGCAGTACCGGTGCGCCGCCCAGGGCCGCGGCGAGCCGCTCCGCGAAGGTGCTCTTGCCCGATCCGGCGTGCCCGTCGATGCCGATCAGCCGGACGGGGCCGAGCGAGGGCGGCAGGGCGGCGAGCTCCCGCGCGAGTGACTCGAGTGACTGCTGTGGCTCCACCCGGCCAGGGTACGGGCCCCCGACACGGCCCCGGGCTTCGCCGCCGCGCGGCCGGGAACTGGAAGGGTGGAGCAGTCGCACCACCAGACCGACCCCCTGGGGGAACAAGCCGATGACCGCACCCACGCCACGCAGGGCCCTGCTGGCCGTCGCCCTCGCCGCCGCCACCGCGGCCACCGTCCCCGGCGGGCGGGCCTCGGCGGCCTCCGACCCGGCCGCCGCCCCCGGAGACGCCGCCGCGGAAGCGGCCGCCGGCGCGGCCCCGGCCCGGACGGTGGACAACCGGTTCTGGTACGCGCACGCCCACTGGCAGGCCGGCACCCACCGCGGCACCACCGCCGTCGCCGGCGCCCGGCCCGGCCTGGAGATCGCGACCCCGGCCGGCCGCACCGAGTACACCGACCCGCACACCGCCCGGAAGTCCACCTGGGAGTACGCCACCTGGACCTCCCCCGTGCACCGCACCACCGTCCCCGCCACCGAGGCCATCGCCTCCTGGAACGCCCGCACCCCGGCCGGCACCTGGATCCAGACCGAGCTGCGCCCCTCCTACGGCGACGGCACGCTCGGCCGCTGGTACGTGATGGGCCGCTGGGCCGCCGGGGACGGCGACATCCGCCGCACCTCCGTCGACGGCCAGACCGACGGCCGGACCACCGTCTGGACCGACACCCTGGCCGTGGACGCCCCCGCCGCGGCCGCCGGCCTGCGCATCACCGGCTGGCAGCTGCGCCTCACCCTGCACCGCAAGCCCGGCGCCGCCCGGGGCCCCAGGGTCTGGCTGGCCGGGGCCATGGCCTCAGCCGTCCCCGACCGCTTCACCGTCCCGGCCGCCACCCCCTCGGGCCGGGCGCACGAGCTGAAGGTCCCGCGCTACTCGCAGGAGGTCCACGCCGGCCAGTACCCCGAGTACGACAACGGCGGCGAGGCCTGGTGCAGCCCGACCTCCTCCCAGATGGTCATCGAGTACTGGGGGCGCAAGCCCAGCGCCGCCTCCCTGGGCTGGGTCCGCCCCGGCTACGCCGACCCGCAGGTGTGCCACGCGGCCCGCTCCACCTACGACGCCGCGTACAAGGGCTGCGGGAACTGGCCATTCAACGCCGCCTACGCGGCCACCTACCGCGATCTGGCCGCCGTGGTCACCCGGCTGACCTCCCTCACCGACCTGGAGACCCTGGTCCGGGCGGGGATCCCGGTCATCACCTCCCAGTCCTTCCTCGCGCAGGAGCTCACCGGGGCCGGCTACGGCACTGCGGGGCACCTGATGACGGTGATCGGCTTCACCGCCGCCGGGGACGTGATCGCCAACGACCCGAACTCGGCGGACAACGAGTCCGTCCGCCGCCTCTACCGGCGCCGGGAGTGGGAGAACGCGTGGCTGCGCACCAAGCGCCGCAATGCCGCGGGGAAGACCGTCTCGGGCACCGGCGGCGTCTGCTACCTCTACGCTCCGGCCCGGCCCGGCCCGGACCAGATCAGGGCCTTGCGGGAGGTCGGGGTGCTGTGATCCGCGGGCCCGGAAAAGGTCCGCTGGTAGATATGGCTTAACGGTCGGAATATGGGCATAAAGGGCGTATAAGGCTTCTCTAGGAGGCAGCCCACCATGACCACCCATTCGAGCATCGAACGACACCCGGACCTTGCCGAGATGCGGACTCGGTTCGAGCGGGTGACGAGCACTCCCGCCGCGCAGGCCGTGGAGGCACTGGCCCTGATCTCGGGCCTGTACCTCGCGGCCTCGCCCTGGATAGCCGGGTTCAGCGTGCTGGGCCCGCTGGCCGTCAACAACCTGATCGCCGGTCTGGCCTTCTGCCTGTGCATGGGCGGGCTGGGGTCGGCGTACGAGCGCACGCACGCGATGGCCTGGACGGCCGTCGCGATCGGCGCCTGGACGATCGTGGCCCCCTGGGTCATGGCCGGTGAGATGGACACCACCCGCAGTGTCGTCAGCAACGTCATCACCGGCGCGGTCATGCTGTGCCTGGGGCTGGCCATGGTCTCCATGGGCGGACGGCGCACGACGACCTGACCAGGAGCGCATCCCGCCGCCGGGCCCCGGCAGCACCTCCGACCACCGGAGGCCGCCGGGGCCCGGTGGCGTGACCGGTGCCACCAGTGACCCTCGTCATATACCGCGAAAGCCGCGAACGCTGGCACATTGGACGGCATGACCGCACACACCGCCGCCCTCGCCGCCCGCGCCCGCCGCCTCGTCGGGACCGGCGGCCCCAAGGAAGACTCCGCGTGGCTGGAGCACGTGCTCGGCTGGACCCTGGTGGTCGTCGTGGCCATGTTCGTCACCCAGCTCGGCCTGATCTGACCGCCGCCGTCACGAGGCCCCCAGCCGCAGCCCCTCCGTGACGATCACGTCGGACGTGACCAGTGCCTGTCCCGCGCTGACCCGCGTCATGAACGCGAACGGCGGGATGGCCGGCGGGGCCGGCGGCCCGTCCGGGCTGAAGGTGACGCACAGCAGCCCCTGGACGCACCCGCTGAACCTGCCTCCGGCAGTGGAGGCGTCCCGGCCGATCTGCGCCGTGCCGAAGGCGGCGTCGCCTTCGAGGTCCTCGCCGTCGACGGAGCGGTCGGTGTGCACGCAGGAGGCGAGCCCCTTGCTTCTCGGCCCCCGTGTGAATTCCGGAGGATCGGTGCGAAAGGAGCGCGACAGGCAGGTCTGCGATACTGCGGGCATCCTGTGGCGGTTCGAGGCTGGGGCCGAATTTGAATGGTAGTCAACAGCGTGGCGCAGCCCCGCGTTCGCAGGTTCGAAGGGCCGAACTCATAGCCCTCGGGCGGAAGTTGTTCGCCGACACCCCGTACGACGCCCTCTCCATGGACGACATCGCGCGACAGGCCGGCGTCGCCAAGGGGCTCGTCTACTACTACTTCAAGAGCAAGCGCGGCTATTACCTCGCGATCGTCGAGGACTCCGTCGCCGGACTCGTCGCCCGCGCGGGCGGGGACACCGGCCTGCCGGCCGCCGAGCGGGTCCGCCGCACGATCGACGGCTACCTCCACTACGCCGAGCACCACCGCGCCGCCTACCGCACCATCGCCACCGGCGGGGTCGGCTCCGACGCCGAGGTGCTGGCCATCCGCGACGCCGTCCGCGAGGAGCTCGTCACCACCATCGCCGAGGGCGCCTACGGCCGCCGCGAGGTCCCGCCCCTGGCCCGGCTCGCCCTCGTCGGCTGGCTCTCCGGGGTGGAGGGCGCCACCCTCGACTGGATCGGCACCCCGCCGGCCGGGGCGCGCCCGGAGCGGGACGTGCTCGCCGCCCTGCTCGTACGCCAGCTGAGGGCGACGCTGACCGTGATCGAGGAGTTCGTCCCCGACTGTCCGGCTCCTCCAGTGGCTCCCGAGGAGCCCGCGAGCGGATCGAATGATCATGGCAATCATGTACCGGTGACGTAAAGCGCCTGATCGGGCATACTCAACCCGCCGCAGCCGCTGAGCGAGCCGTTCCGTGACCCGGGACGGCAGCATCGGCTGTGAGAGCACCGAGACCCGGCGGCGCGTCCCACACCTCACGCGTCGCCGCCGTGCCCGACGAGGGAGGAGAGCGCCGCCATGACAGACCGCGCCCCGCAGCCGGTGGACCGTCAGCTGCCCACCGAGGAGTCCCGGGACCTCCTCGCGCTCGTACGCGAGATCGCCCAGCGGGAGATCCGCCCGCACGCCGCCGACGAGGAGGAGACCGGCCGGTTCCCCCGGGAGGTCTTCACCCTGCTGTCCGAGGCCGGACTGCTCGGCCTCCCGTACGGCGGCGAGTTCGGCGGCGGCGAGCAGCCGTACGAGGTCTACCTCCAGGTGCTGGAGGAGCTGGCGGCCGCCCGCCTGACCGTCGGCCTCGGCGTCAGCGTGCACTCCCTGGCCTGCCACGGCCTCGCCGGCTACGGCACCAAGGAGCAGAAGTCCGCCCACCTGCCCGACATGCTCGGCGGCGGACTGCTCGGCGCGTACTGCCTCTCCGAGCCGGCCGCCGGCTCGGACGCCGCCTCGCTGACCACCAAGGCGGTCCGCGACGGCGACGACTGGGTGATCACCGGCACCAAGGCCTGGATCACCCACGGCGGTGTCGCCGACTTCTACACCGTCCTCGCGCGCACCGGAGCCCCGGGCGCCAAGGGCATCACCGCCTTCCTCGTGCCCGGCGACGCCCCCGGCCTGACGGCGGCCGTCCCCGAGAAGAAGATGGGCATGAAGGGCTCGCCCACCGCCCAGCTGCACTTCGACGGCGTCCGCGTGCCCGACTCCCGGCGGATCGGCGAGGAGGGCCAGGGCTTCACCATCGCGCTGGCGGCCCTCGACGCGGGCCGGCTGGGCATCGCGGCCTGCGCCATAGGCGTGGCCCAGGCGGCCCTCGACGAGGCCGTCTCGTACGCCCTCGGCCGCAAGCAGTTCGGGCACCCGATCGCGGACTTCCAGGGGCTGCGCTTCATGCTCGCCGACATGGCCACCAAGATCGAGGCGGGCCGGGCGCTCTACCTCGCGGCCGCGCGGCTGCGGGACGCGGGCAAGCCCTTCTCCCGGCAGGCGGCCATGGCCAAGCTCTTCTGCACGGACGCGGCCATGGCCGTCACCACGGACGCGGTGCAGATCCTCGGCGGCTACGGCTACACCGCGGACTTCCCGGTGGAGCGGCTGATGCGCGAGGCGAAGGTCCTCCAGATCGTGGAGGGCACCAACCAGATCCAGCGCATGGTCATCGCCCGCCACCTGGCCGGCCCCGAGACCCGCTGACGCCGGACGTGTGAAGGCTCTCGGCCGCCGGGCTGAACCCGCGGGGGTTCCGCCGTGTCGCCGGGAGCCGCACGGGGCCGCCGGAGAAGATCATGGGCGGTGACCCGTCTCAGACGCTCCGGGGTGTTCCTGCCGTACGTGCTCCTGCTGCTCGCCCTCCTCGCCGTGCAGGCCGGAGGGGCCTGGCCCCGGGCTGCCGCGGCGACGGACCCCTGCCGGGCGGACCAGCTCGGCAGGGCGAAGGTCACCGCCTGGGCGGAGTTCGACCACCGTGGCCGTAATGACAGCCTGCTCACCAGCGTGATGGAGATCCGTGTCCCGACGGGCTGGGGTCCCGCCCCCGACCTGCTCCTCGACTCCCGCTCACCGCGTTACCGCTCGGCGCTGCGCTGTCTGCTGGGGAAGGTCACGGATACCGATGAGGGCTTCTTCGACGACGAATGGCGTCTCAAACCACTGACGGTGACGGCCGACGGCACCTGGACCACCGTCCACTACGAAGCCGTCGCATGGGTTCAGGTGCTCGGCTCGTATCGCGTCGGCCCCTGGCAGCTCAACGCGGGCGAGAACGAGTGGGTCCTCGGACTGAGACCGCCGCCGAATCTCGCCGGGGCCACGTGGGAGGACGTGCACGTCCGGCTGGGCGGCCCCGGCGCCATGTCTGTCACCCCCGCTCCGGCCTTCGGTGAGAAGGGCACCGAACTGAGGTGGCAGCAGCGGAAGGGCGGGGAGACCTTCCAGGTGGCGTTCCGTCCGCCCGCGGCACAGCAATGGAGTGCCATCGCCGCGACGGAGGGTGAGTTCTGGGAGACCTTCGGCTACGACAGTGCCTCGGGTGCCTTCTGGTTCCTGGAGGCGAGCGTGCTCTTGCTGCTCTGCGCCAGAATGCTCCGGCGAGGTCGGGGCGGCGTTCTGATGCCGGAGGAGGAACGGTCGCTCAAGACGTTGAAGACGTGGGCGCTCGTGCAGGCGCTGCTCGCCCTGGTGGTCTTCCTGGGTGACAACGCCTACCGTTTCATGCGCCAGCAGATGTCCTGGCACTGGGATTACGAGGGGACTGTCTGGCTGTTCGCTCTGCTGCTGATCGGGCTCGTCCTGTGCTTCCTGGGCAGGGTGGGAAAGCCCTTCCTCATCGGGGCGTGCGCCTTCACGCTCTGTCTGGCGGCAGCCTACGCCTACGTCGAATGGTCGGAATACGCTCTGCTGACCAACAGCGACTCCGAGATCCAACCTCCCGGTTCCTGGATCGTGCTGCTCGTACTTCTGGCGGTGCTCTTCGTCTACGTCCTGGGGCTGCTCTCGTCGGGACAGCGATTCCTGCTCATGGGCGACGGAGGGCTGCCGCGATGGGTGGTGGCATCGGTCTCTTTCGCGGCGGCGGCGTCGACCGTCCTGTGGTCCTACGTCGCCTTCGAGCGGAGCTGGGAACGCCTCAGCTGGCTCGCCGACCCCGGCTGGAAGTCGTACGGGGGCCAATGGGTGTATTACTACGACATGTGGTGGTGGTGGTTCCCCTACTACTCCCTCAATTCGCTGCTGACGGGCGCCGCATACCTGACGCCATTGGCCCTCGTGGGGGTGCTCCGCGTCTGCCGTTCCGAACAGAGAGAGGAAGACTCGTTCACGCCGGACCAGGCCGAGAAATTCCTGCTGGTGGTGCTGTTCACCCTCGCCGTGGTCCCCAGCTACGCCTTGTACTACGGCTTCTCGGGTGACCTCGTCATCCTGGTCATCACTCTCGCCGCCACCTGGGGCCTGCTCGCTCTGGGACAGGCCAGGTCCGTGCTGGAGCAGCCTTCAGCGGACAACGCTCCGCTCGGGAAGACCGTCTCACGGACAGACCGGTCCGAATTGATGCGCCTGGCGCGGCGCTTCCGGCAGCTCCAGTCGCGGCTCCAGCGCGCGGGCGCCGGTTCGTCGGGCGAGCGCACCCCGACGCAGGAGTCGATCGAGCACGAGATCGACGAGTTGGACCGGTGCCTGCCGGAAGGGGTGCGGCCGGTGGACCTGCCGTTCGCCTGCGGGCCCATGCCCACCTGGTGGGGCAACGCGTGCCGGGGGGCGCTCGTCGCCTGCTTCGTCGGTCTGCCCGCCACTGCGCTGATGTACTGGACGGACATGATCCGGAACGAAGCGTGGCTCTTGACCACCGAGTCCCCCGTCGGCGTCCTCGATATCGTTCTCGAGATCGTCTTCTGGCAGTCCACCTGGGTGGGCGGAGGGTTCTTCCTGGGGGCGCTCTGGCGCGACCTTCCCGGCCGGCACGGGCCGACGAAGGCGTTCGGTGTCGCCGCCGCCTTCTCCGTACCGGTCGCGGCCCACCAGGTCATCGCCCAGGCCATCGGGCAGAGCATGGAGGGGTCGACCCCGGCCATGGCCGCCTTCGCCTCGGTCATGACGTTCACCGGGCTGGTCATGGACGTGCAGACGTTCCAGAGCGAGCGGCGTTACTGGCCGACCAGCGCCGGTCTCGTCGCGTACGTCTACCAGATGCGCTTCGCCTCGGTGGCGTTCTGCCTGGCGCAGCTCCTGGCGCTCGCCACCATCTGGAAGACGTTGCGCGAAGGGGGCCCGCTGGCGCCACCCCCGGCCCCCTGAGGGGCGTCCGGGCCGCGTCCGCTTCAGGACTCGTACAGCGGCCCGCTCGGCCAGATCGGGGAGGCGGCGATCCGGGACCACTCCGGGTCGCGACGCCCCGGCAGGGTGCGGCCGGCGGCGGCCCAGCGGGCGAGGAGGTCGCCGTAGATCGGCGGGTCGGGCTGGTGCGGCCGCCCGTGCTGTCCGCCCGGTTCCGGGACCGTGCGCTGAACCGATTCTTCGTAACCAGGCGGGGTGGGGCGCCGCCTGCGCCCCGCTCTCGCCGACGGCGTTTCGAGGGTCGTCATGCACCGCCAACGCCGGACCTGACGCAGGGGTAACCCCTCCCCGTCCGCGCCCATCCGTTCGAGCCGTCCCACGCGCGCCGCCCCCGCGCCCCGGGCGCCCCGGCGGAGCCGGGCGGTGGCCGGGAGTGCCGGGATGTCAGGGTGTGCCACGGCACTGGCCGCGAGCGGGGCATCTGACGTACCGTCATATCCGCTCAGCAGCCCTGCCCGCCCCCGTGCCCCAGGAGGTTTGCCGTGCCCGCGGACCGCCCCGTCGCCCTCGACGAGTACCCCGTCCACCAGGCCCCGCTGTCGATGAAGCACCACGTCAGCGGCGACCGGAACGCCTACGACCGCTGCATCTTCCACGTCTTCGACCACGTCGGCCGCGCCGTCCTCATCCTCGGCCTCGGCGTCTACCCCAACGCCGGGGTCATCGACGCCTACGCCACCCTGCGCCTGGGCGGCGAACTCCTCGCCGTCCGCGCCTCCGACGCGCTCACCGACGACCGGATGAACCTTTCCGTCGGCCCCCTGTCGATCACCGTCGACGTACCGCTCAAGCGGCTCACCCTGCGCTGCGAACCCGACCCGGCGGACCCGCACGGGCTCTCGTACGACATCACCTGGACCGCCGAGTTCCCCGCCGTCTGGGAGCCCCACCACGTCCAGCGCCGCGGCGACCGCCTCATGCTCGAAGGCCGCCGCTTCGTCCAGGCGGGCAACGTCACCGGCACCATCCGGGCCCGCGGCGAGGAGTTCACCCTCACACCGGGGGAGTGGACCGGCACCCGCGACCGCAGCTGGGGAGTGCGCCCGATACCCGGCGAGGACGGCGGCCGGGCCGCCGAGGAGATGCGCCCCGAGGGCTTCCACTGGCTCTGGATCCCCGTCCGCTTCGAGGACCGCTTCCTGATGGTCATCGCCCAGGAGGACGCCGACGGCCACCGCACCCTCAACGAGGCGGTCCAGGTCTTCCCCGAGGGCAGCGGCCGCCACGACGTCCAGCTCGGCTGGCCCCAGACCGAGATCCGCTACCGCTCCGGCAGCCGCCACCCCGAGCGCGCCGTCGTCCACCTCGCCGACCCCTCCCGCAAACCCCTCGAACTCGGCGTCGAGATCCTGAACTCCTCCCCGCTCGCCGTCGGCGCCGGCTACCCGCCCGCCGCCGACTGGCAGCACGGCACCTGGCAGGGCCGCGGATGGACCGACCGCCGTACCTACGACCTCTCCGACCCCGCCGCCCACCCCATGGCCGCCTTCGGCGTCACCGACCACTCGGCCCGCTTCACGCTCGACGGGCGGACCGGCTTCGGGATCTTCGAGCACGGCAGCTTCGGCCGCCACGACCCCAGCGGCTTCGCCGACTACTCCTCCGTCGCTCCCTGACCCAGCCCCCAGACAGGAAGGGTCGACCATGGCCACGGCACCCCGCCCCCGCACCTCCACCCGAGAGCCCGAGGAACTCGGCCGCCGCCTCGCGGCCTGGCTTGACGGCCGCCTCCCCGGCGCGAAGGTCGTCAACACCTCCGTCCCCGGCTCCAACGGCATGTCCAGCGAGACCCTGCTCTTCGACATCGAGCACCCCGACGCCCCCGTCCGCGCCTGCGCCCTGCGCCTGGCCGCCGACCCGGCCGCCTACACCGTCTTCCCCACCTACGACATGCCGCGCCAGCACCGCGTGATGAGCCTGGTCGCCGAGCACACCGACCTGCCCGTCCCGCGCGTGCTGTGGCTGGAGGAGGACCCGGCACCGCTCGGGGCGCCGTTCTTCGTGATGGCCCGCGCCGAGGGCCGCGTACCGCCCGACGTCATGCCCTACACCTACGAGGGGAACTGGCTGCACTCCGCCACCGACGCCGAGCGCGCCGAACTCCAGGAGGCGAGCATCTCCCTCCTCGCCCGGCTGCACGACCGGTTCCCCGCGAAGGAGGCCGAGTTCCTGCTCCCCGCGGGCGAGGGCAGCCCGCTGCGCCGCCACGTCGACGCGCAGCGCGCCTACTACGAGTGGGTGGTGTCAGGCCTGGCGCGCTCGCCCCTGCTGGAGCGGGCCTTCGACCGGCTGGAGGAACTCTGGCCGGCCGACGAGGGCGACCCGGTCCTCAACTGGGGCGACGCCCGCATCGGCAACGTCATCTACGACGGCTTCCGGCCGGCGGCCGTCCTCGACTGGGAGATGGCGGCCTACGCCCCGCGCGAGGTCGACCTCGGCTGGACCGTCTACCTGCACCGCTTCTTCCAGGACCTGACCGTGGGCTTCGGCCAGCCGGGCCTGCCGGACTTCCTGCGCCGCGAGGACCTGGAACGCCGCTACGCGGAGCTCACCGGGCACACCCCGGGGGACATGGAGTTCCACACCCTGTACGCGGCCCTGCGGCACGGGATCGTCATGCTGCGCATCGCCTACCGGCAGGCGTACTTCGGCGAGGTGGAGGTTCCCGCCGACCCGGACGGGCTGATCCTGCACCATGCCAGCCTGGCCGGCATGGTGCAGGGCACGTACTGGTAGCCGCGGATCAGGCGGCCTGCGCGTGCTGGCTCTTGCGCGGCAGCGGGGCCGCCTCCGGCCGCACGGGACGCGAGCCCGGCCCGCCGACGTGCGAGAACGGCTGCGTGCGCCAGTCCAGCCCCTGCGGCAGGGCGAGGCGCACGATGGCGTCCAGCTCCTGCTGCTCCGGCAGGAGCGCGCCCAGCGTCGGCAGCGCGTCCGAGACCGGGCGGCCGGTGCCGGCGCACACCGTGAGCCCGAAGGGGTTCCACGGGGTCAGGCACAGCGCGTGCTGCGGGAGGTGCTCCTCGTCCGCGACGAGGGCGATCGACTGCCCGCAGTCCGGGCAGACCGCGTGGCGGACCTCGAAGTCCTCGGCGTCGCCGGGTTCGAGGTACTCCCCGTCGTCCGCGTAATCGGTCTCGACGGATTCCAGGGGCTCCGGTTCGGTGCGACCGGCGCGCTTGGTGTTCAGCATGGATGTACTCCCCCTTGGGTGGGCCGGGCGGGCAGGTACTTCGGCCACGGCCACACCAAGCACTTCCCGCCGCGCGGCACGAGTAACCACCAGAGCGGGATGTACGCCCGTACACGCCTGTGGCTTTGGTCACATGCCCGCCGCAGGTGCCACTTCTACGTGGACACCGCTGTGCCTGGAGCCGCTCGGGGCAATAGGTTGTGCGGCTATGAGCGCAATGGAGGAGCTGGACCGCCAGATCGTGGATCTGCTCGTGCGGGACGGGCGGATGAGCTACACGGACCTGGGCAAGGCCACGGGCCTGTCCACGTCGGCGGTCCACCAGCGAGTACGCAGGCTGGAGCAGCGCGGCGTCATCCGCGGGTACGCGGCCGTCGTGGACCCCGAGGCCGTCGGGCTCCCCCTGACGGCCTTCATCTCGGTCAAGCCGTTCGACCCGAGCGCGCCGGACGACATCGCGGACCGGCTCGCGGGCGTGCCCGAGATCGAGGCCTGCCACAGCGTCGCGGGCGACGAGAACTACATCCTCAAGGTCCGCGTGGCCACCCCGCTGGAACTGGAGGACCTCCTGGGCCGTCTACGCGCCCTGGCCCACGTCTCCACCCGCACCACAGTGGTCCTCTCCACCCCCTACGAAGCCCGCCCACCGCGGGTGTAGGCCTTCCGCCCCCGCCGCACCCTCCAGCCCCGCCGGCGCGTGAGGCGCGGGTCCGGGCAGCGACCGGGGAAAGGGCGAAGGGCGGGCAGGGGACAAACCCCGCGCAGCGGCACCCCGCAGCCCCCGGCCGACCCCCGCCCCCGCCCACCCCACCCGGGGCGAACCGCGGCCGGCGGAGGGGCCAGACTGGTCCCCATGACCGACCGCACCGCCGCCGCGCCCACCCCCGCCGCCGGAACCACCCGTACCGTCCTCCTCCGCGGAGGAGAGGTGCACAGCCCCGCCGACCCCTTCGCCACCGCGATGGTCGTCGAGCGCGGCCACGTCGCCTGGGTCGGCTCCGAGGGCGCCGCCGACGCCTTCGCGCAGGGCGTGGACGAGGTCGTCGACCTCGGCGGGGCGCTCGTCACCCCCGCTTTCACCGACGCCCACGTCCACACCACCTCCACCGGCCTCGCCCTCACCGGTCTCGATCTGACCGGGGCCCGCTCCCTCACCGAGGCCCTCGGCCTCGTGCGCGCGTACGCCGACCGGCGGCCCGCCGACCGGGTGCTCCTCGGCCACGGCTGGGACGCCGCCCGCTGGCCCGAGCGCCGCGCCCCGCGCCGCTCCGAGCTCGACGAGGCCACCGGGGGCCGTCCGCTCTACCTGAGCCGCATCGACGTCCACTCCGCGGTGGTCACCACGGCCCTCCTGGACCTCGTCCCCCACGTGCACCCGCGCGGCGACGACGTGCCGCTCACCAAGGACGACCACCACGCCGTCCGCCGCGCCGCGCTCGCCGCCCTCACCCCCGCCCAGCGCGCCGAGGCGCAGCGGGCGGCCCTGGACCGGGCGGCCTCCCTCGGCATCGGCTCGGTGCACGAGTGCGGCGGGCCCGACATCTCCTCCGCCGAGGACTTCACGGGCCTGCTGGCCCTGGCCGCCGAGCGCCCCGGGCCGCGCGTCCACGGCTACTGGGCGGACCGGGACCTCGCCCTGGCCAAGGAGCTCGGCGCGGTCGGCGCCGCCGGCGACCTGTTCGTGGACGGCGCCCTCGGATCGCACACCGCCTGCCTGCACGCCCCGTACGCCGACGCCGCGCACACCGGCACGGGCTACCTGGACGCCGCCGAGGTCGCCGAGCACGTCGCCGCCTGCACCGGGGCGGGGCTCCAGGCCGGGTTCCACGCCATCGGGGACGCTGCCGTCGCCGCCGTGGTCGAGGGCGTCCGCGCGGCCGCCGGGAAGGTGGGGCTGGACCGGATCCGGGCCGCCCGGCACCGCGTCGAGCACGCCGAGATGATGACCCCGCAGACCATCGCGGCCTTCGCGGAGCTCGGCCTCACCGCGTCCGTGCAGCCCGCCTTCGACGCGGCCTGGGGAGGCGAGGACGGCATGTACGCCGACCGGCTCGGCGCCGAGCGCGCCCGCACCCTCAACCCCTTCGCGGCCATGCTCAAGGCCGGTGTCCCGCTGGCCTTCGGCTCGGACGCGCCCGTCACCCCGCTCGACCCCTGGGGCACGGTCCGTGCCGCCGCCTTCCACCGCACCCCCGAGCACCGGATCTCCGTACGGGCCGCCTTCGCCGCCCACACCCGGGGCGGCTGGCGGGCGCTGGGCCGCGACGACGCGGGCACCCTCGTGCCCGGTGCCCCGGCCGACTACGCGGTCTGGCAGACCGGCGAACTGGTGGTCCAGGCGCCCGACGACCGGGTCGCCCGCTGGTCCACCGACCCCCGTTCCGGCACGCCGGGCCTGCCCGACCTGAGCCCGGGCGGGGAGCTGCCGGTGTGCCTGGCGACGGTGGTCGGCGGCCGGGAGGTATTCGTACGGCCACAGGGGTGATCCGCCGGGCCTCGGTGCGGTACCGGCGGCCCGGCCCGGATAGGTTCGGCCGGGCCCACCACTGGACGTCCCCACCGGACGGCTCCGCCCGCTCGGCGCGCCCGCGCCGCGGGGGCGAGGGAAGGTTTCGCCGGTGGGGCCGGCTCCCGGCGCGTACCGGGGGAGGGTGGCCCCGGACCGGGCCCGGCGGCCCAGTAGACAACGGTCACGGCGGCCCGCAGCCAGCGGGAGCCGGTCCGGCCCGAAGGGCCGCCGGTCCCGGTCGCCGGCTGTTCTAAAATCGTCCTGTTGTGACGGGACGGACGAAGAACACACAAGGGGAACCAGTGAGCGACGGCGGACAGCGGACGTACGGACCGCTCGGCACCACCCTGGTGATCATTCCGACGTACAACGAGGCCGAGAACATCGGCCTGATCACCGGCCGTGTCCGCGCCGCCGTCCCCGAGGCCCACGTCCTGGTCGCGGACGACAACAGCCCCGACGGGACCGGCAAGCTCGCCGACGAGCTGGCGGCCGCCGACGACCACATCCACGTCATGCACCGCAAGGGCAAGGAGGGCCTCGGCGCCGCCTACCTCGCGGGCTTCGCCTGGGGCCTGGAGAACGGCTACGGCGTCATCGTCGAGATGGACGCCGACGGCTCCCACCAGCCGGAGGAGCTGCCCCGGCTGCTCACCGCGCTGGGCGGTGCCGACCTGGTGCTCGGCTCCCGCTGGGTGCCGGGCGGCCGGGTCGTCAACTGGCCCAAGAGCCGCGAGTTCCTCTCCCGGGGCGGCTCCACGTACTCCCGGCTGATGCTGGACGTCCCGATCCGCGACGTGACCGGCGGCTACCGCGCCTTCCGCCGCGAGACGCTGGAGGGGCTCGGCCTCGACGAGGTCGCCTCGGCGGGCTACTGCTTCCAGGTGGACCTGGCCCGCCGGGCCGTCCGCAAGGGCTTCCGGGTCGTGGAGGTGCCCATCACCTTCGTCGAGCGCGAGCTCGGCGACAGCAAGATGAGCAAGGACATCGTGGTCGAGGCCCTCCTGAGGGTCACCCAGTGGGGCCTGAAGGAGCGCGCCGCCAAGCTGGCCGGCAAGCGCCGCTGATCCGGCCCCGACCCCCGGGCATCCCTTAGGGGATGCCCGGTACCTCCGGCTGAGCCCGCTTTCACCGGGGTCCAGGCACACTGGGGGGTATGACGACCGGCG
This sequence comes from Streptomyces sp. NPDC037421, assembly GCF_055602105.1. Lineage (NCBI taxonomy): Bacteria > Bacillati > Actinomycetota > Actinomycetes > Kitasatosporales > Streptomycetaceae > Streptomyces > Streptomyces sp. NPDC037421. The sequence continues at coordinate 10,251 of NZ_JBVJWV010000007.1, read as the reverse complement.
TTCCTACTCCGACGGCCCCCCGGCGGCGCTCGCCCGCCCGTACCTTCATCCCCCTGGCGGTCGCCGCCTGGCTGATCCTGGAGATCTGGCTGCTCAGCCTGGTCGCCGGGGTGGCCGGCGGGTTCACCGTCGCGGCGCTGCTCGCCGGCGGCCTGGTGCTCGGCGTGGTGGTCATCAAGCGGGCCGGTCGCCGCGCCTTCAAGAACCTCACCCGCAGCTTCCAGCAGGCCCAGGAGCAGGCGATGGCGGGCGGCATACCGTCCGCCCCGCAGCCCCCCAAGGGCTCCGGCAACGCGATGACCATGCTGGCCGGACTGCTGCTGATCATGCCCGGCCTGCTCTCCGACCTGGCCGGCCTGCTCCTGCTGCTGCCGCCCGTACGGGCCTTCGCGGGCCGCCGGGCCGAGCGCACCCTGGAGCGGAAGATGGCCTCGGCCGCCCCGGGCGGCTTCGGTGACGCCTTCACCCAGGCCCGGATCCACCACCCCGACGGCAAGGTCGTCCAGGGCGAGGTGATCCGCGAGGACCGCCCCGGGCAGCGGCAGGACCCGGACACCGGGTACCGGCCCCCGCTGGCCCCGTAGGGCCCGCGGGCGGACATTCGGACAGCGGACCACGGACGACACGAGACGCCGAGGGGCCCCGCCACTGATGTGGCGGGGCCCCTCGGCTACTGCGCTGTGCCCGCGGGTCAGGCGGACTTGCGGCTGTCGCGCGGATGCACGGCAATGTTCATGGCGCCGGAGCGCAGGACGGCCAGCCTCTCGGCCAGCACCTCCTCCAGCTCCTCGCGGGTGCGCCGCTCCATGAGCATGTCCCAGTGCGTTCGCGCAGGCTTGCCCTTCTTCTCTTCGGGCCCGTCCCCGTCCACCAGGAGTGCCATGGCGCCGCACGCCTTGCACTCCCACTCCGGCGGAATCTCTGCCTCAACCGAGAACGGCATCTCAAATCGATGTCCGTTCTGGCATGCGTACTCCACCGCCTGGCGCGGGGCCAGATCGATGCCGCGGTCCGTCTCGTAGCTGGTAACCACGAGCCGCGTACCGCGGAGAGCTCGCTCACTCATGAATCGTGCCTCCCGGGCTTGTCGCCCACAGGACAGGTGTCGCTGTCGTCGTCATCCGGTCAACGTCCGGTCGGCGGTATAGATTCCCGCTCCGGGTCATGCGTCGCCCGTCGTGCCGCCCCTTGTTGTACCCACCAGTGCCCGTTTTGTCACATCTGGCAGCAGATGTCACCCAACGTCTACACTTCTCGTGCGCGCAGTAACGGTCCGCCTGGCAGGCCAAAGGCGTACACTACCGGCCCTTTGCCACAACGTCGAAATTCGTTCGGGATTCGTTCGTGAGTCCGGATCCCCGGCGGGCGGCGGAGGGGCCGGACCCGGGCCCGCCCGGGCCCGGATCCGCGCTTCAGAGGCGTACCGGAACAGGATTGCCCGCCGCCTCCACCGCGCGCCGCACCGGCACCCGCGCGAGCAGCACGAAACCCAGTGCGAAGAACACCACCAGCGAGATGATCGCGTCCCGGTAGCTGCCCGTGACCTGGTAGGTCAGGCCGAAGACCAGCGGCCCCACCCAGCTCAGGCCGCGGTCGCTCATCTCGTACGCCGAGAAGTACTCGGCCTCCTTGCCCGCCGGCACCAGGTGCGAGAACAGCGAGCGCGACAGCGCCTGGCTGCCGCCCAGCACCAGTCCGATCATCGCGGCGAGCGCGAAGAACCACACCGGGGTCCGGGCCGGCAGGAAGTACCCGGCCGCCAGCGTCAGCGCCCACGCGGCCAGCGAACCGAGGATGGTCCGCTTCGCCCCGTACACCCGGGCCAGCCGGCCCATACCCAGCGCGCCCGCCACCGCCAGCACCTGGACCAGCAGCACCGCGCCGATCAGCGTGGACTGCTCCAGCTCCAGCTCCTCGGAGCCGTAGACCGAGGCCTGGGAGATCACGGTCTGCACGCCGTCGTTGTAGATCAGGTACGCGAGCAGGAACGACAGGGTCAGCGGGTAGCGCCGCATGTCCTTGAAGGTGGCCACCAGCTGCTTCCAGCCGCTGACGGCCGGCGCGCCGCCCGCCTCCCGGACCACCGCCCGGTCCCGCAGCCGGCGCAGCGGGATCAGCGCGAAGGCCCCCCACCACAGGCCCGCCGAGGCCAGGCAGACGCGTACGGCCTCGCTCTCGGAGAGGCCGAAGGAGTCGTGGCCCAGGTACAGCGCGAGGTTCACCACGAGCATCAGCGAGCCCGCGGTGTAGCCGAAGGCCCAGCCCCGGGAGGAGACGGTGTCCCGCTCGTCCGGGGTCGAGATCTGCGGCAGGTAGGCGTTGTAGAGCACCATCGACACGGACAGGGACGCGTTCGCGACGATCAGCAGGAACCCGCCCAGCAGGTAGCGCTCCCCGCCGAGGAGGAACATGGCCGCCGTGGCCGTGGCACCGGTGTACGCGGCCACGGCCAGCAGCGGCTTCTTGCGCCCGGTCCGGTCGGCGACCGCCCCCGCCAGCGGCATGAGCAGCACGGCCAGGATCACCGACGCCGAGACCGAGTACGCGAAGAAGGAACCGGCCCGCACCGGGATGCCCAGCGGGTGGACGTAGCCCTCGGCGTCCGCGGCGGCCTTCGCCACCGAGGTCAGGTACGGGCCCAGGAACACCGTGAGCACGCTCGCCGAGTACACGGACACGGCGAAGTCGTAGAAGTACCAGCCGCGCTGTTCGCGCTTGCGTGCGGCCGCCGCCTCCGCGGACGGTCTGCCGTCCTCGGCCCCGGGCTCCGCCCCGTCCGTTGTCTGCGCGCTCATTCGAGAGCCCCCTCGCTGGTCCCCGTACCGCACGGCCGCGGACGCCCGCACGGCGGCCGGGCGGTGTCAGGCCCAGGCGCCGCGCCGGTCCAGCACCGTGCGCAAGATGTCGATCCGGTCGGTCATGATGCCATCGACACCCAGGTCGAGGAGAGCCTCCATGCGTTCCGGTTCGTTCACGGTCCACACGTGCACCTGGAGTCCCCGCTCGTGCGCGGTCCGTACGAAGCGCCGGTCGACCACCCGGATGCCCGCCTGGGTCTCCGGGACCTGAGCCGCCACCGCGCCCACGCGCAGGGCCGCCGGGATCGCGAAGGAACGCAGCCGCAGCCCGACCACCCCGCGCACCCCGTACGAGGTCGCCAGCCGTGGCCCCGCGATCTTCTGCGCCCGGGCCACCCGGCTCTCCGAGAAGGAGCCCACGCACACCCGGTCCCAGACCCCGGCCCGCGCGATCAGGTTGACCAGCGGGTGCAGGGCCGACTCGTCCTTGACGTCCACGTTCCAGCGGGCTTCGGGGAACTGCTCCAGCAGGTCCTCGAAGAGGGCCAGCGGTTCGGTCCCCGCCACCCGCGCCTCGCGCACCCGGCTCCAGGGCAGCTCCCGGATCCTGCCGCCCATGCCGGTGACCCGGTCCAGCGTGGCGTCGTGGAAGGCCACCAGCTTCCCGTCCGCCGTCGCGTGCACATCGGTCTCGAAGTACCGGTAGCCCGCGTCGGCGGCCCGGCGGAAGGCGGCGGCGGTGTTCTCCAGCCCGTCCGCGGCCCCGCCCCGGTGGGCGAAGGGGATCGGGGCCGGGTGGTCCAGGTAGGGGTGCCGGAGGCGTACGTGAGTCACGGCGGCAGTATGCCCAATGCGTCCCGCCGGGCGGGAGCGCCACGGGGGCGGAGGCGTGGCCGCGCAGTGAACGGCCCGGCCCGCCACATGCCCGCGCGGCACCCCCCTGGCTCCAATGGACCGGCCCGTGACAGTCTGGGGCCCCACGACCAATCCAATACCGGCCACGGAATCCGCATCCCGAGGCCAATTCGACGAAGGTGGACCGGACGCCATGGCTCAGTGGACCTCAGCGGTCGGTGCCGCACAGCTCGCCCGGCTCATCGGCTCCCAGCAGGACCGGCCCGCGCCGCCCGGCGCCCGCAAGCCGCCCGCGTACCGGACCCTGGCCGACGGCATCCGGCTGCTCGTCCTGGAGGGCCGCGTCCCCGTCGCCGCCCGGCTGCCCGCCGAACGGGAGCTCGCCGTCGCCCTGTCGCTGAGCCGCACCACCGTCGCCGCCGCGTACGAGGCCCTGCGCGGGGAGGGCTTCCTGGAATCCCGCCGGGGCGCGGGCAGCTGGACCGCCGTACCGGCCGGGAACCCGCTGCCGGCCCGCGGCCTGGAACCGCTGCCCCCCGAGTCCCTCGGCTCGATGATCGACCTCGGCTGCGCCGCCCTCCCGGCCCCCGAGCCCTGGCTGACCAAGGCCGTCCAGGGCGCCCTGGAGGAGCTCCCGCCCTACGCGCACACCCACGGGGACTACCCGGCGGGCCTGCCCGCACTGCGCCGGATGCTCGCCGACCGCTACACCGAGCGGGGCATCCCGACCATGCCCGAGCAGATCATGGTCACGACCGGGGCGATGGGCGCCATAGACGCCATCTGCAGCCTCTTCGCGGGCCGGGGTGAGCGGATCGCCGTGGAGTCCCCCTCCTACGCCAACATCCTCCAGCTGATGCGCGCCGCCGAGGCCCGCCTCGTGCCGGTGGCGATGGGGACGGGCCTGAGCGGCTGGGACATGGACGTCTGGCGGCAGGTGCTGCGCGACTCGGCCCCCCGCCTCGCCTACGTCGTCGCCGACTTCCACAACCCGACCGGCGCCCTGGCCTCGGAGGACAAGCGCCGGGCGATGGTCGAGGCGGCCCGCTCCGCCGGGACGGTGCTGATCGCCGACGAGACCATGGCCGAACTCCGGCTGGACCCGGACCTCGCCATGCCCCGCCCGGTCTGCTCCTTCGACCCGGCCGGCTCCACGGTGATCACCGTCGGATCCGCCAGCAAGGCCTTCTGGGCGGGCATGCGGATCGGCTGGGTCCGGGCGGCCCCCGACGTCATCCGCAGCCTGGTCGCCGCACGGGCGTACGCGGACCTCGGCACCCCGGTGCTGGAACAGCTCGCGGTGAACTGGCTGATGCGCACCGGCGGCTGGGCCGAGGCCGTCGGGATGCGCCGCGCGCAGGCCCGGGACAACCGGGACGCGCTCGTCGCGGCGGTGCGCCGGGAGCTGCCGGAATGGGAGTACGAGGTGCCGAGCGGCGGGCTCACGCTGTGGGCCCGGGCGGGCGGCCTGTCCGGGTCGCGGCTGGCCGAGGTGGGGGAGCGGGTCGGCGTCCGCGTCCCCTCGGGCCCCCGGTTCGGCGTGGACGGGGCCTTCGAGGGCTACGTCCGGCTGCCGTTCACGGTCGGCGGGCCGGTGGCCGAGGAGGCCGCCGCCCGCCTGGCCGCGGCGGCCCGGCTGGTCGGCACGGGGGCGGGCGGCAGCGGGTCGGAGCCCCCGCGCACCTTCGTCGCGTAGTCCTTCCCGCAGGACTTGCTACGGAGCCTCCGCCGGGACCTCCGGGATCTCCGCGGCGTCGATCGAGGAGGGCTGCGGCTGGACCTGGAGCGGCCGGTTCGGGGCGGGCGGACCCTCGCCGCCCCGGCCCGGCGCCTGCCGCTCGGGCAGCAGCTCCAGTACCGCCTGCCGGTGGGCGGGGTGCGCGGCGTCGTCGTACGGGTCCGGCGTGGCCGGCACCTGGAGGCGGTGCACGGCACCGGTGCCGAGCCGCGCGTACCCCCGGCCCGGCGGCAGCTGCGGGGGCGGGGTGGTGTGCGGAGGCAGCCCCAGCACGTCCGCGACCTGCTGGACCGGGGCGGGCCCGAGGACCACCCGGGCGCGGGTGTGCTGCCAGACGGCGTCGCCCAGCAGCTCCAGGTGGTCGAAGTGCTCGGCGACGACCACCGTGACGTGCGCGGCGCGCCCGTGCCGCAGAGGTACCTGGAGCTGGGCGAGGGGGTCGGGGCGGCCGTCGGCGGCGGCCAGGTGCGCGAGCACGCTGGGCCGGTCCAACAGGATCCACAGGGGGCGCCGGGAGTCCTCGGGAGCGGGCCGGCCCGCCTCCCGGGCCCGGTGCGTGGCGATCAGCCGCCGCTCGGTCTCGTGTGCCGCCCACTCGACGGAGGCCAGCGCCCCGGCGGGGCCGCACTCGACGGCGAGGACGCCGGCCCGGCCGGCCAGGCATGCGTACTCGCCGCTGCCGCCGCCCTCGACGATCATCACGTCACCGCCCTGCCCCAGGGCCTGGAGGGCGATCGAGCGCAGCAGGGTGGAGGTGCCGCTGCCGGGCTGGCCGACGGCCAGCAGGTGCGGTTCGCCGGAGCGCGGGCCGGTCCGCCAGATCACCGGCGGCACGTCGGCCGCTTCCTCCCCCTCCAGTACGGGCACGGTGCGCCGCACGCCGCCGGGGTCGGTGAAGCCGAGGACGGTCTCGCCCGGCGAGGTCACGAAGGGCTGGGCGGCGATGTCGGTGGGCAGCGCCGCCAGCACCCGCAGGTCGAGCTGGTTGCCCTCCTCGTCCCAGTCGAAGAGGTACTCCCGGCCGCGCCCGGCCTTGGCGTGCAGCAGGGCCTCGATCCGGGCCCGCGAGGCGGTCTCGCCGTCGGTGAAGTAGGCCGGGTAGCGGATGCGGAGCCGGCTCACCCGGCCCGCACCGTCGAACTCGTAGTCGCTGAAGGCCTCCTCCCAGGCCCCGCCGTGGGCGAAGAGCGGGCTGGGGTCCTCCGGGGCGGAGAAGTACGGCACCAGCGCCTCGTACAGCGAGCGCAGCCGTTCGGCCTCGGCGTCGCCGGGCCCGGAGCCTGCCGGGGAGCGGTCCCGCCCGTGCCAGGCCGCGGCCGCCATGACGCTGATCAGGGCGCCGAGGGGACCGTAGGGGACGATCGCGACCACGAGGACGCAGGCGGCCCCGAGGAAGAGCGCCGGACCGCGCTTGTCCTTCGGGGTCGCCGCCCACCTGCGCCGCCCGGCGGAGGCCAGGACGCGCAGGCCGCGTCCGATGACGATGAGCGGGTGGAGCACGTCGGTGGCGCTGTCGGCAGCCGTGCGGGCGAGGTCGCGGCCCCGGGTGAGCGACGCGCTGCCGCTGCTGAGGATGCGGGGGAGAGGGCGCCGGGCCACGGTCGTCTCCTGGAGTCGTGGTGGTGCGGGACTGTGGCGTCAGGGCCCGGGCGCTGCGGGGCTGGGCGGAACCCAGGCGGCCGAGGCCGCGGGCCTGATCGTGGACGGCCCGTGCGGGACCTGAGCCCCGGCGGGGCCGGGACCCGTGCGGGCCTGGAGCCCGGGCGGGCTAGAGCTTGATCCCGCCGAGCAGGCTCGCGAGGCTCGCCGTACTGGCCGTGATGCTCGGGGCGATGGCGGAGCCGGCGAGGAAGAAGCCGAACAGCGCGCAGACGAACGCGTGCGTCAGTTTCATCCCGTCCTTCTTGAAGAACAGGAAGCAGATGATGCCGAGCAGGACGACACCTGAGATGGACAGGACCATGTGACGTTCTCCTGATGAGTCGAGGCTCCTGGTGGGTGGGTACGGTCACCATCAGTTGTTCCAGGCTCACAGGAAGTATCAATGCGATAAAAGGTGCATACGGGTGAATCCTGGGTTTTTTCACTTGACCGGACGCGCCTGACTGGCGCGGCCGGCGCCCGCGGTGTGGAGGCACCGCCGCCAGCCATCCTTGCCTCGGACCGGCCCCGTCATGTCCCGGGACGGGCGCTACCCTGGCGATTCACCCGTACGGACGCAGTGCCGTGCGCCGTCCTGCCCTCCCGGCCTGGGGAAACTCCTTCCGGAGGGCGCGGGGCGCACGCGGGCGGCCCGGGCGGCACGCCACGGCTGGCGCGCCGACAAGCCAGAGACCGAAAGGCGGTACGACCGATGAGCGAGCACCAGGACGCCCCCGACGAGGACGTCGTCGAACTGGCCGGCAAGATCTTCGACCTCGCCCGTCAGGGTGAGGCCGCGACGCTGGCCGCCTACCTGGACGCCGGGGTTCCGGCCAACCTCACCAACGACCGGGGCGACACCCTCGTCATGCTCGCCGCCTACCACGGCCACGCCGAGGCCGTCACGGTCCTGCTGGACCGCGGCGCCGAGGCGGACCGCGCCAACGACCGCGGCCAGACCCCCCTCGCCGGCGCCGTCTTCAAGGGTGAGGAGGCCGTCATCCGCGCGCTGCTCGCGGGCGGGGCCGACCCGAACGCCGGGACCCCCTCCGCCGTGGACACGGCCCGCATGTTCAACAAGGCCGACCTGCTGGAACTCTTCGGAGCCAAGTAGTCCGCTTTTTCCCGGGCGTCGCCGGGCCCCGACGGGCCCCGCCACCTCACGGCTTGGTCACGGCGCCCTTAAATGTGGTCGCGGCGCACAAACCGCCTGGGTCATCATGGCGTCGGATTCGATTCGCGGACATGACGGACGGGCAGGAGCGGGCTGGACACGACGGGTGTCCACACCCACCCCTGCCGCCCCGGCCGCCGTGGTCGCGAAGCACCGACGAGAGTGAGAAGGCAATGGTCTACATCGAGCGGAACCAGACGGCGGACGTCCTCACATGCTGTTACGCGGCTCTGTGAATCCCGATTCCCGGTCGCGTCCCCAGCTTGATTTGAGGCCATTCCCATGTTCGAACCAGTCATAGCGCCGAGCGGTACCCTGCTCGGGCTCCTCCAGCGGGGCCGTGGCGACGGCACGCTGCACGCCCTCGCCGCACCCAGGCACGAGGCCCTCGCGGCACTCAACCAGTGCGTGCTGCGCGACCCGCGCCAGGACTGGCAGGTCGAGAACCGCTCCCTGTACTACGCGCGCCTGTACCTGGACCTCGACGGCCCCCTCGGCGAGATCGAGGCCCACCTCTTCGGCGCCGACGACCTCTTCGACGAAGAGGACCACCGGACCGGCCTCGCCCTGTCCGTCCTCGGGCACCTGGCCTCGTACGGCCGCGACGACGCCCTCATGCTGCTGCGCCGCTACGCCGCCTCCGGGGCCAACTGGGCCTGGGCCCTCGACGAGCTCGCCCTGCGCGACGACGACGGGGGACTGCGCTCCCTCGCCGCACCCGTCCTCGCCCGGTTCCCCGCCACCGCCGAGGGCGAGGCGCGGCTGGCCGCCGCCGTCCGCGACGCCTACGAGCCCCGCCCGTGGGCCCTGTGGGAGGAGTTGCCCGCCTACGCGGAACGCCTGCGCGCCGCCCGCCAGCAGGGCTCCTTCGACCGCTGGCAGCGCCAGATGACCCCCAACGGCCCCCGCCCCGGCTGGGGCGTCCAGGCCGTCTTCGACTGGGCCGCCGACGGGCTGCGCCGGGGCACCCCCCTGCACGTGCCCGCCGCGCGCTGCCTCGCCGCCGTGGCCGCCCCCGACGACCGGCCCGCCATCCTCGCGGCCGCCGCCGGAGCCTCCGGCGAAGCCGCCCGGGCCACCGCCCTGCACCACCTCGTCCTCGCCGAACCGGAGAACCCGGCCGTGCTGGACCTCATCGAAGCCGCCGGGGACGAGCCCGCCGTGGCCGCCTACGAGCGCATGTGCGGCCCCGCCGCCCTCGACCGGGCCCGGCTCTGGGTCCACCGCCCCGACGCCCTCGGAGCGGCCGCCGCGGCCCTCCTGGCGGCCTGCGGCGGGGCCGAGGACGCCGGACTGGTCCTCGGCGCCCTCCGCAACACCGTCCGCGGCTCCGGCCCGGACTCCGTCCGCCTCTTCGCCCTGGTCGACGGAGCGGGCCGGCTCTCCATCGGCTGCGCGGCCCCGGTACTGCGGCACGTCTACCGCGAGACGGCCTCCTCCCACCTGCGCGGCCGCGCGGCCCGCGCCCTGGCCGCCACCGACCCCACCTTCGCGGCGGGCTTCGCCGTCGAATGCCTCTGGGACTGCGAGGAGACCACCCGCGAGGTCGCGGCCCGCCACGCCGAGACCGCTGACGCCCGAGTGGCCCCCCGCCTGCGCCGCCTGGCGGCGGACCCGGCGGAGGAGGAGGACGTCCAGTCGGCCGTCCGCAGCCGCATCACCCCGGAGTCGGCGGTATAACCCCGGGGCGGAGCCCCGGCCCCCCGGGGCGCTCGGCCCCGGCCCGCGGGCGCTCCGCCCCGGCCCGCGGGCGCTCCGCCCCGGCCCGCGGGCGCTCCGCCCCGGCTCCCGGGCGCTCGGCCCCGGCTCCGCCGGAGCGCCCCGATTCCGGCGGGCGCTGCCCGGGCCCTGGAGCGCCGTGTGCGGGTGGGGGGCCGCTGCGCGGGCCGTGTCCCCTACCCGCCCTTCGCCCGTTCCCCCGGGCTGCGCCCCGGACCCGCGCGCCTCAAACGCCGGCGGGGGTGGGGGAGCAAAGACCACCAGACGTTTCGGAGACAGGAGAGGAGCAGCCACCAACGGGCGCGGGAGAGCGCCCTGGAAAAACG